>NZ_AP025460.1:315374-630749 GCF_024347315.1 Vibrio atlanticus
TTAACTGGCTTAGTTGCTGCTGATTCTCTTTGCCTTGCTCAATGCTTTGCTTGAGTAGCTCTTCAAGTTCTTTACTCATGTCGTCTTCTTCCTGTTGTTGTGAGAGCTGCTCAAGTTCACTTTCGCCCTTAAGCCAGCGTTTAAATGTATTGAACATCGAGGCTTCTTCCTCGGTGCTTTTAGAGAGTTGTTCCAAGGTGATTTGAAAGCTCGTTGGGACACACGCTTTATCTTTGCTGCTAGCCGACAATTGAATCTGTGTCGTACCTAACGATGCAGGCTCATCAGTCAGGGCCAATCCAGTCAGGTAGGCTTTCCCTGTGTCTGCAAACTTTTCATAGAACTCACATGAGGTATGTAAAAGCTGGCCTTGCTCAGCCATACGTAAAAGCATTGAGTTTGGTTTCAGTACTGCGAATAGCTTGTCATCTTTCTTTTCTACAGATAGGACTGAGCCATACTTGTTGCTCCACGGGTAATGGTCTGCATTGATTCGAGCTGTATAGACTTCTGGGTTGTAAGTTTCTGCAATCTCATCAATGATTTTTTGATCAATGACTCGACCATCAATGGTTGCTCCTGCCTGTAAAATACAAATTAGCTCTGATTGGAACATGCCTAAACTCTCCTAAATTCGATGATTCCAATTTACCCAATGCCTCCGCCTTTTTGTATTTGTCCTAGTTCTAAACGCTTGATATAGAAATCGTTCAAGCTGAGTAATCACAAGCGCTGTAGCACTATGCAAACATGGAAAATAATGTTGTTAGCGAACCGCTATATACCGCCGACCAAACGAAAGCTTTGGGACTGTTTTTACGCCAACGTAAGCCTGCTGAAATTGCAGAAGCGGTTAGCGTAGCCACACGCACGGTTCAAAAATGGATAACTCAGTTTGATTGGAAGACGCTGAGGGATGACGCGCCCGTCGAATTAATGATGAGACAGCGCATTGCTTACTTGATGTGGGTTGACGAAAAGCTTGAGAGCCAAGAGCGTGAGCTCAAGATGTTACTCGAACAGCAATTCAAGCGTGATGAAGCTGAGCAAAGACGCAACCGACCAGCTGGCCGAAGTGATGGTGAGCAAAAGCGTGGGCGTAAGTCGAATAAGGTGAAGAACGATGTTTCCCACATCACCAAAGAGATGTTGGATGAGTATCGCGAGAAAACCTTTTTCGAATACCAAAAGGAAATTCACGGCCATAAACAAAACGATGAGATCAATGAAACTCGCTTTTATCTTAAGTCGCGTCAGATTGGTCTTACGTTCTATTTTGCCTTTGAAGCGTTTGAAGATGCGGTGCTGACTGGCGACAACCAGGTGTTTATCTCTGCGTCGAAAAAGCAGTCGTATATCTTCAAAAACTACATTCGTAAATTTGCGCTAGAGATTGGCGAAGTTGACCTTAAAGGTAAGGACGACATCGAGTTAAGCAACGGCGCAAAGCTTGGTTTTATGTCGACCAATGTTGCGACCTCTCAAGGCTTTAACGGCCACATGTATTGGGATGAAGTGTTTTGGATCCCTCGCTTTGCTGAATTGGATGATTATGCAGGCGGTATGTCGATTCAGGCGCAGTTTCGCACCACTTACATTTCAACACCTTCCACCATGGCACATGAAGCCTACCCGAAATGGCAAGGCAAGAAAGAGCACGGTATTGATATCAGCCACAAGGCACTTAAAGCCGGTGCTTTAGGTGTTGATTTTATCTTCCGTCAAATGATCACGGTTGATGATGCGATTAAGAAGGGCGCGACCTTCTTCAACATGGATAAGCTTAAGCGTAAGTATCCGGTTAAAGAGATTTTCGACAACCTGCTGCGTTGTAAGTTTTTGGATGACAGCGCTTCGTTCTTCTCATTGAAAGCATTACTGGCCTGTAAGGCCGATACGTCATTGTGGAAAGATGTCGACCACGACAAAGTAAGGCCAGTGGGCAATGCAGAGGTTTTGGTCGGTTATGACCCAAGAGGTGGCGGAACGGGTGAAAGCTCGGATGATGCAGGCCTTGTGGTGGCGTTAAAGCCTAAGCGCAAAGGTGGTGTGTTCCGACTGATTGAGCGAGTGCGCCTTAAAGGTTCTAGCTATGAGCAACAGGCTGACACGATTCGCAGCATTACCGATAAATACAATGTGGTGTACATGGCGATGGATACCAGTGGCGTAGGCTCTGCGGTTGCAGAGCTTGTTCGCAAGTTTTATCCCGCTTTGGTTGAGTTGGATTACTCACCCGAAGTGAAACGATTGATGGCGTACAAATCACGAGAAATCATTAACAGTGGCCGCTTACAGTTTGAAGCGGAGTGGGATGACCTCGTTCACTCGTTCTTAATGATTCGCCAGCAAACCACCAAAGTAAGTAACCAAATTACCTTTACTTCCAACCGCAGCAAAATTGGCTCTCATGCGGATTTAGCCTGGGCGTCTATGCACGTTCTGCGTTGGGAGCCGATTGATATTAATAACGACACCGACACCACTGTCGAGTTCTTCTAGCCTAATTTTTGGAGAGACCAAGTGATAGAGATTGAATTTTCTAAACCCGTGAGCGTGATGAACAGCGACATTCTCAGTTATTTAGAAGTGGCGTTGGTTGATGGTTTATACGAACCACCGATCGCCTTAGATACGCTAGCCAAAGCGCTGCGCACCAACCCGATGCATTCGAGTGCGATTGAGTTTAAGCGCAATACGTTAATGCATGCCATTGCGTTGAGTGGATTGCTTTCACGCCAAGATGCAAAACGTTTTATTCAAGACTACCTCACTTTTGGTGGTGCTCACCTGCAGGTGATTCGAGATTATAGAGGTTTAGGCGAAGTCGTTAAGCTCAAGCATTTACCGACACTTTACATGCGTAGACGTGAAGACTTGGGTTGGTCGTATAAGCCAAGAGCTTACGATGATGATGGCCGTATCGACTACAAACATAACCAAGTGTTCTATTTGGGTGACTATGACGTTGCTCAAGAACTGTATGGTTTGCCGAGCCACATTAGCTCTTTGACGTCTATTTGGCTGAACGATGATGCTACCTTGTTTCGTCGTCAGTATTACCGTAACGGTAACCATGCAGGTTATTTGCTGTATATGAACGAGCCTTCGATGAGTGATAAACAAGAGGATGAGATCAAGAAGCAGCTGCAAGCTCAAGAAGGCATGGCGTTTAAAAACTTGTTTGTGAATGCCAGAGGTAAAGACACCAAACCCCCTGAACTAAAGCCTATTGGGCAAGTTGAAGCGAAAGATTCTTACCGTGATGTGAAGAATCAGACCATGAACGAGGTGCTTTCGGTTCACCGTGTGCCAATCGAGTTGATGAGCATTCGACGCGAGAGCATTACGTCACTGGATTTGAATAAGGTGGATTGGCTGTTCCACAAGAATGAGCTGCTACCGTTGATTGATATGATGCAAGAGTTGAATGATGTTGTGGGGCAACAGGTTATTACCCCTAAAGAATATAAACGTTTGGATGCGGCTTAGTATCGAGTATAGACAGATTCGTCTTTACTGCAGTGAGTGTTGCAGTTGTGCTCTTATCCAAGTTTGTAGCGATAAGAGCTTTTGAGCATTTTCAGCACAGGTTTGCAGGTTCGCTACATCTTCCGCTAAGACTTCGGCGTCTCGCTCGTAACCTGTAGCGGTTTTGGTGGCACCATCAGGGACGGTGGTGGTGTGCTGAATACCGATTGCTCGATTATGCGCTCGCACTGATTGGGCGCGGATGTGCATCCAGTCAGGATCATTAACAACGCACTGCTTATCATTGTTCTTTTGGGCATACTTGATCACCTCTTTTTCAATCTCTCGAAATTCAATACGAATATCAGGCTTTTGGTTAGCGAGTTTTACGGCTAGTTGAAAAGCCTCATCTTGTTTCTGCTCTATTTTTCCCCAGAGTACGTTTTGCGCTTTGAGTGCTTTGGCTTCGGTAGTTGTTACGCCGTAGTCATAAGAACAATAAGCGACACCGCTAAGAACGGAAGCAAAGGCAATGGCTTTAAATAGAGTTAGATATTGGGTCAACATAATCACCACCCATTCAAACAGACGTGTTGTTCTGTTGCTCGTCGTTTAGGAATACCGGCACAGTTACTTTGATTGAGTCGGCAGTCTTTACCATTCACAAACACCCACCTTGGGTATTCGTTACAAGCGCCTTGATGATCACCTTGGTTAAACTTCTTCAATAAGGTGGAGCGTGTGAAGTTACCTGCACCAAGGTTAAAGACAAAACTCACCATCATGTCGTATTCACCTTGGCTTGGCGTTTGGGTTATGTGTTTATTGACGACACGCTCAGCGGCAGCAATATCTTTAACGAATAGCTCAGCGGCTTTCTGCAATGTGAGTTTGGTGTTTTCCGTTACGCCCTGCGTATGACCTAACCCTGCAGTCCAAACATCAGCACTGCATTGGTAGGGCTTCAGCCTACAGCCTTCTTCATTCGCTACATGGCTAAGGCCGTTCTCACTGATTATTAGCTTTGAATCAATAGTAAAGACAATGGCAAGAACGGAAGCCACAGAACACACCACCGCCTGTATTGCTTTGGTTTTTAGGCTCATGCTGAACCCTCTTTTTGTGAGTTCAATTTGTCTAACTGCGCTTGGCTGAGTTTGGTTGCAATCGCGTAGTGACGAATCGCCATGATGCCAGCGCCAATACCGACCGCAACAGACAACACTTGGAGTACGTCATTCACGCCAAAACTGATTAGGGTTGCACTAATGGAAGCTAAGATTTTCTTTAGGCCAGTGACATCTAGTAGCGATACGACTAGTGCCTTTGCCTCTGATTCATTCATTGATTTCTCTCTTATGGCTAGTTAATTAGTTCCCCCATAAACAGTGTATCTAGTTGAGTTTTAAAGGGGACTTATGGCATTTCTAGTGTCGAGATATAGAAGTTCAGAAGGCAAGAAAGAGAAAACCCAGCGCAGTGGCTGGGTTTAAATAGGGTTGGGATTAGTTGGTAGGCGGTGTCGGCCAAGGGTGCTCTGTTTGGATCTTTGCTCGCGCAGCTAAGGCTTGAGCCTCGCTAATGTCGGCCTCTGCTTTGTTGCCACTTAAACGCTTGATTTGAGCTTCTGCAATTAGTGGATCACACATACGAGAATAAAGCTGTCGTCTTATCTCGTCAGTGATGTTGTATTCGGCAACGTACTTGTTGCTTTGGTTGGTGACCCAAGCGTTGTTAATCCACTCATCCCATTGAGTTACTGGCTCGTCTTTTGTGTAATCGTCTGTGATTAAAGACGCATCATCAAAGTCTTTGGTTTTATGAGTCTGCTTATGATAAACCGTAACCTCAATAAACTTAGGTTCTACCGCCCACGTTTGGCTTTTCTCATCAAACTTGGCTTGTTCGGTTTCTGAATCGAACTCCGGAACTTCAATGAACGTGGCTAGCTGCGGCAATAGATAATCGTCATAACCATCAATTTTATGGACTGGGCGCTGACCGATGTATTCAAATGTATCGCAATCGTAGAAATAGGCTGTTTTCATTACATCCATCCTCTGTGAATTTTGGCAGCGTAGTTGATTGAGTGAGGGCGGTTTTCGCTTGCTGTTGGGACAACGCGAGAGACATCAAAGTGAACTCGCCCTTCATTGTAATACCCCGCTGATGTGATGCCGTATTCTTGTGAAGATCGGTTCGTCCCATAGAAACTACCCTGCGGATTCTCATTTTTCCTCAATAGCCCAAAAGGTATGGTCCCTTGTATGTCTCTAATGGCATCGCCTTGATACTCACCATGCGCCACACCTGCTGGAGTCGCACGTGTGTAAGCCCCGACTAAGTGGGGGTTAGGTCTGGTGAATGTGGTTGAACCATCACCGGTTCCCCAATACGCTGCGTATTTTTTCTTATCTGAATCTTTCGTAGCTTGGCTTATCAACAAGCCCGTCCGTTGAGCATGAGCCCAGAGCAATGAGTCGGTTGCTCTTGATAGAATACCTCCATCCAAATCCACCCATCCAGCGCGCGGGTTTGGGTCGTCAAAGTGTTCAATCTCACCGCATCGCAGTGCTAACAGCTCCTTTTTCAACTTAGAGAAATGAAGCCCCAACAACTCCGTTTCTGTCACGTACTGATTGTGCTTAAAAATGACCTGTCCGGCTTGACCCGAAACCGCAGCTTTTAGAGTGACCATACCGCCGATGCCTTTTGCCAGGGCAATCACTGGGGTTTGGCAATCCACGATGGATTGGTCTGAGGTATCTACAATCTTGATTTGATAGAGGTACTCATTGAAGTGCGTTTCAATCGGTAGGTTGAACACAAATGTGAGTACGCCATTGTCATCGTAATAACTGGTTTCGATTGTGTCCGTATGGAAAACAGACAAGCTGGCGCTTGGCGCGTTGTGTGTTAATGCCCCAATGAGTTGAAACTTTTTCGCGGTCTGTTTCAGGTTACTTTTGAGAATGCTGATCCCGTGCTGAGTTGGGGTACCTTGCAGCGTGCTCATACGGTGTCTCCTATTTCAAGTTGCCATGTGATGGCGGTACAGCACAGAAAGGGGGCTTCAGCTTCTAATTCAAGCTGAGAGCTAAACTCTGGCTTCATGGTTAAGGCCGTAGCCAATTCAAATTGTGTATTTGCATCAAACGGATAAATCCAATGAAACTCGGTGTGCGGCAGTCGTTTTTCTTCTAACGCTTTAAAGGCCGCGTCATTGTTGTAGCTGAACAGGTTTATCTTGATGAGGTTTGGATTAGCGACTTCATCAAATACCACACCTTTGGAGCCCATCGTCATCAAGAGCCGTTGATAGTCTGAAATCTTCCAACCAAATTGCTGCTCTTCAAACTCAGTTAATAGCGACAGTTCAATATCGTCATGGGTTTGTTTGAAGTCTTTGGCCATGCCTTTGATGGTGTTGGCCAGCTCGACGTTCTCGGTGTCTTGCCAGTATTCGCCTTTGGGTAATAGCCCACGGTAGGCGTTTTCAAAATCACCGGCACTGAAGTTAATAATTAAGTCGGCGGTGTCCACGTTACGCCTCCTAGTACATGTATCTGGTTTTTATTAATGGCGACCTCTCCAACAGGTGTACGAACAATGAAGTTGTTGGTCACGGTTGATGTAGTTAACACAATTTCAGTGTTGGTGATGGATTCAGGCTTTTGAGTTATCGGGTCGATTTTGCCCATTTTCCCTTTCACAAGATTCTCTAGTGCGGTGATCACATCATTACGTATAGCTTGGTCTTGAATGCCTTGTATCTCGATGTTGAGTGGCACTTGCTTTGGTAGATGAGCGATTGGATGACAACCTGCCAGTCGGTTACGCTCAAAGGTGTCTTGAACTAATTTGACTACTGCAGCACTTAAGGTCGGGTTGTTTTCTCGCGCACCGATATACACTTCCACCATACCTCGCTGTGGGGTGTTATCGAGCGCCCAAGCAAAGTCCACATCGGAGTGAGCAGACACGGCCCAGGCTTGGTAATCTTCTGATTTACCGATGAGCTCGTTCTTCTCAAACGCTACGATCACTCTTGAGCGCCAGTGCTTGAGCTCTTCAATGTTCGCGCCACCTGTCACACCCTGTGAAACCACACGGTTTGGGTCAATTCCGCTGAGCCCTTTGCTTAGCGTCAGTATTGCGCCAGCAGGTAAGTTGCTATCGAAACCCGATTTAAGCGCGATGACTTCGACCGGAGCATTGCTGTATTGTTCTTTGGTGGTTTCATACTCGCTATTGGCATGCGTTAAGCGGGTTCCTTTTTTGATCACCACCGTTCCGCCAAGCTCAGTGAACTGGACTCGGCCCGTTGCGAACGTGGGCAGTAGTCGAGGGGCTTTATGGCGATTGGCGTGTAGGTATAACCACTCTTCAGAGCAAGTCTCTGGATGCAGCTGCCTGAACAGCAAATCTTGATAACCATATTGCCCATAGCTGACACCCGCAATGGCAGCGGCTATCCCTTTGGTTGCTGGGTTGTTTTGCCCTGTCGCAGACACCAGATTGGCTTCTGCGCGAGCTATCAAATCATCTAGGCTTCGTTGTGTACTCATTGGTTAACCTTTGAAAGTGGAACATCGAACTGAGAGCCATCGGTTAGGGTGATCATCACATTGCGACCCATTTGGGTTGGCTTCTCTCGCCATACTGAAACTTCAACTGCTTTGGCGTGGCCGTCGGTAATGAGCCAAGCGAGTGACTCTTCACAAAACCGCTTCGAGAGGCTTAATGTTTCGTCGGTGAGCTTTGCTCGCTTGAGTGTCCAGTCACGAGAGCCGACCACGTTTATCAACTCATTGCTCCAAGTGCCACCGCGCTCATTGCTTGCCATACGGGCGCGATCGTTTTGAGTCGATTCGGCATAGTTGTAAACACTCTGCAGAACAGCGTGGGTTAATCCCTCTTTAGAGCTGATCGGCGCAGTCAGGGCGGTTAAATTGAAATGGCTCATCCTTTGTTTGGCCCCTTGGTTGTTCTGTTTGCACCATCGTCTTTGTAGTCGTGAGTATGTTTCTCAACGCTAACGCCGCCGAACGTACCTGAAGAGCCACCAACAGCGCCCGTAACTTGGGTATCTTTCATAACCGTTAGGTTGCCGCCTATCTCAACATCACCAGAAAACTTGGACTTAGGTGCAGTAACGTTCACAGCCGTTGCGTTCACGGTGGTTTCTTGTGCCGATATCACTTCTAACTTTGCACAGGCGTTTATCTTGATGCCTTGGTCTGTGAAATGAACAAGATTGCCTTTGTCATCGAGTATCGCGACTTCACCAGGTTGTAACTCTATTTGGTGGCGTTCGTCTTCTACGTTCACGGTGATGCCGCGAGATGTGGTTCCACCAATGAAAAGGTTGTAAGTTTTCGCACCTGGTAGTGGGCGACTCATAAACCCGTAGTTGTGTACGCGTTTTATCTTGTCGTTAGTTCGGCCTGTCGCGGTTTTGATTTGTAATCGGCCTGTGGTTGCACCTGTGACAGTGCCGGTGCCAATCACATTTTTGATTCTGGCCATTAATCGCTGTTGTTGCTGCAGAGCACTAGACATAGCTTTGCTCCTTAAACGGTCTGAATAACTCAACCGACGTTTCCGTAGAGCTTTCAGACACCGATAGACCAAGCGACTTGATCACCAACATCTCACTGAAGCTTTGCTCTTGGTCTGCCACTCGAATCACTCGGTTTAATCCGTCAATGGCCAACTCAGGGAAGGTGTCGGCAATCGTGCTTGATGCTGTCAGGCTTTGAGCTATGGCAAGGTTGCGCTCGTATTTAGCACGAGATAGGCAAGCTTCACGGTTTTGTAACTGGTCACAGGTGATCACCATAGTGCGTGAGCTCTCGACGTTTGGATTGATGACCTGTGCGCTTGCGTCATCCCACTGGCCTTGCACATCAATGGTGTGAAATTGCTGATTGAAGGTGCGCTTGATGTTCAGGTTGTCGATGTTGTTGCCCGTTTCTAGGCCGATATTGCTGATAGTTGCATGCGCGGTGTTTTCAATGGTCAACACACCACTGCGCTCAACCAACATAAAACCTTGCTCTCGAATCAGTTGTGCCACGTTCTCAACCGGTGATTCGGCATTTATCTGAAACTCAGGGATGACCGGCATACTCTTCACCAGGCTTTTCACTTTCAAACCAAATGGCTTGGCGACATGGCGAAGTAGCTCTTCCACGTTCAAGTTATAAAGCGCGTCCATCGTGATGCGTGAATCAATCATGTTGGCACTCTTTGAACGGCCTGAAATGGAAACAGCGTGAGCATTTGAATCGGTGTTTGAATCCACACCATCAATCTGACCAGTCAGAATCGACTTGTCGTTAAGGAAGAACTCAACCGACAACGGGCTTTCAATACTCATAGGCTCAATTGAGCAACTGAACGTGTGGGCCAGCTGTTCTATGGAGTAGTTGAGATTCGCTTGATAGAAGGTGCGCGGCTTGCCATCAATGTGCATCGTTAGCGTGTTCATGACACATCCCTCACGGCAATGTCACCACGAATGAAGAGCGGGTGCTGCAGTGCATTCATTTTGGTGATGACCTTTTCTTGAGTGAACTCATCGTGCGCAATCGCCAGCGCAGATTGAAAGCGTGGTGACTGCACCGTTCTATGGGGCGCGGTTCCGCTGACCACCTTATCTTGCTGAACCTTCAGATTGCTTTTCAATGTAGTGACTGCATCGAATAACTCAATGCTTTCAAGCGTCGACACTTTGGTGGTTTCTTTGATGCGCTCATCGATACCGACAATCAAAGTAGACAGGTCATTCTTGATGGTTTCAGGCTGCTTAGCCGACTTCGTAATATCAAAGCGGTCGCCTTTCTCTAGGTGTGTGATGTCTTTGTTCATCTTCACTGCGGCCGTCACCATCTGCACATTATGGTGCTGAGTTGGTGTGTCCGGTTTCACTTCACCTAGTAGTAAAGCTTGAGCACTGCGCGAGTTGTCTACGGCTTCATTACCTGAGCTAGGCTCAGCTTGAACACCATCGGCTACCGCATCCACTGACGTAGAAAACAGATCAGCAAACTCAGTTGGATTGGTGCTGAGGCTACTCACTGCAGAGAATGCTTTATTAATGGCGTGGTTAATGTCTTGAAGGCTTTCATCTTCAAGCTTTAAGCGGTTGGTGATGTCGACCAACACGTTCAGTGCGCTGATGGCATCATTTTGAACCTGGTGAATGTTCGATACATCCAAGCCTTTAACTTGTTTTGCGAAAGAACGCTTCGATAAGCTCTCGACCATGTTGGCCTGCGTTTTTGTGCGAACGGAAGTCGGTGCAGTGATTGAAGGGGAAGAGCCAGCGCGAGCAAACTTCAGGCTCAGCGTGACCAATCCTTTCTTGGTACTGATGCTTTGCGATACGTCTTCAAAGACAAGCGGCAGCTCACCCAACCAAGGATGTTCTAGCTCGCCTGTTGGTGTTGTTTCTAGGTTTTCAATGAGGGCATTTGCATCGGCCAGAGAACTAGAGCCAACGAACACAGCTTCAATCGTGTAGGTACGGGCTTTCGTTCCCATAACTTTGATGTGTGGTAGCTCTGCGTAAGGGATTTCGCTGACTTGCAAGCGCTTACCACCATCAAAGGCGATCGAGAGGATATTGAGCTTCAGCCCATTCCATCTAGCGTGCTCGTACTGTCGTTCCCACATCAAAAAGCCACCAACTACAGAAGAAAATCAGAATTAGGCAGCGAGAATAAAATGAGTGATGGAGTAGGGCGCTCAGGCCCTGTTCGGACTCACCCTCCCCTCCACACCAAAATTCCGCACTGCAATTATGCGATCTTAGAACCGCATTTCATTTCGGTAGTTGTATTGGAACACAGCCCCTGATGTATCTACATCGAGGGCTGTTTTAGATAGGGGATTTAGAGATCGTCTGAGATCGTTTTTGTGCGTTTTTTAGAAAAAGGTGATCGTCAGGTTTTTACAGTCGATAGGCTTGAAGTAATAACGCATCCATGGCCGTTAATTTACGAGCGGCCAATGAAATGCGTTTACTTGATACGCCTGTTTTAATAGAGGCGAGTTCGTAAGAGTAACCAGAGTTAAACACGAGACTTACGGCTTCTCGTGTTCTCTCTGGCATCTCACGTTTAGGTAATATTTCTAGCAAAGCATCAAGGCGCTTTTTAGGAATAAGGTTCATTTATTCAAAAATATCCGTAGTCTAGGCTTCTGGTTTAAGCGCTTGGTTGTTCCATCTGCCCGAATATATCGATTTGGTTGATGTCACCTTTGCAGAGTTCCGGTTGTAGCTCTGAACTTGGCTTCTGACCTGTTGGTTCAATGAAGTGCGAGAACGACGTATGAGCAACAAACACACTTCCGCAATTCAGGTTTAAACACTGGCAATAAAGTTCTCTCGTTTCAGAACTGATAGCGCGAGAGGTTGCGATACGCGTTTTAGTTTCACATTTCGGGCAGGTTACGAGCATTGTATTAATCCTTTCATGTCATGGTGTTGCAGCGCAGAAACTTCCGGCGCATTCATTTTTGCCATACATTCAAGCGAGTAGTGGCAAACGTTATGTTTTTCTAAAATGGATATACCTTCCGCCAGTTGTTCTAATTCTTGGCTTACTACACCATTTGAAATGGTAAAACTGTGACCATTAAACCCTGCAAATGTATTATCCAATTCATGACGAACTCCAATTAGCCGTTCGTTTTTACACACCCAACCCTCTCTCAATATTTTACCATCAATGTTCTTGTTAAGTTGATTATTAAGCCACTGTTCTTCATGCATCAGACTACGATCAAGTATGATGATTGCGTTGTCATTTTGGTGTTTTAATTCTTGGATTATTTTAGCTACGACGACCTGAAGTTGTTGTTTGCTTGTCATTTTAGTTATTTTCCATCGTCATAAGCATTGCACTAAACACGGCTTGTTTTTCTCCACTAGGTAAAGCCTCAAAGTTCTTCGCCCACCGCTTAGCTTTTCTTTGAATACGTTGGCGGTCAGTGGAGTCTTTACCTGCAAAAGAGTGGTAATGAACATCACCTGGCGTGAAGTTACACCACACTGTTTCGGTTCTTACGCCGCCACGCGTCATTGCTTGAAAATCCACACTCCACCAATCTGCTAATAGGTCATCGTATATTTCATTTCTATAACCAGAAACCATCACAAAGCAAGGTAGTGAATTGAGCATTTCAAGTAATCGTCTATGATCATCATCGGTCAATTCATTTTCATATCGAGCTGAACTAGTTCGGGTAGAGTGAACATATGGGGGATCGCAGTAAACAACGGTTCTTCCACTTTGGGAAAAATCAAACGAGCTTAGAAAGTCGAATGCATCGGCTTGAAAAATATCAGCTGCAGTAAAGTCAGATTCGTCTATTGCTGAAGCGGAATTAAATCCATCGATACATGTTGAGTTAATATCAATACCAATCTGGTTAGCTGCTGGCGCTTTTCTCTTTAAGACAACTCCGGTCCCTAAGAACGCTTCAATGTAAGTGTCATGCGGTGGCATCAAATTAATAATGGTTTGATAAACACCACTTCCACCTTTTGAACCTAAATACCCCATAAATCCCACTTCACCTTAAATTCTCATCGTGTGGCCAACGTAGTTATAAATGACTATGCTCGAGCAAATTAAGGCTCTCGCTTTCTGGTACCACATAGTCATAAATAACTACACTCGATACGTTTAGGCATCCAAAGCCTTAATCGCCATATCAACAAAATGCTTTATATGCTTACCGTGATGATCACCATTTTTTAGGTGTAATGGGATTTGTCTTAGATATTCAATAGCAACATCTGTTTTGTTATCGAATTCGTCTTCATCGGGATAACCACCATTCTTATTACAAGTTATGTAATGCTCACTACCTAACGCGGTGTAACCTTCCTGACCGAGCTTTGCTAAAATCATCACACGTTCCCCCAATGAGTAGTTGGTCACTTTCAGTCCATACGACTCGGTACTTGAATTTGCGACACCTACTTTTATCTCTTCAATCGCTAAGTCAATAATACTAAGCTCACTGGCACTGACTAAAAGCGAGCGGCCACCACTAGCGAATACCTCATCTATATATTGAATAGCGTTACCTTGGAATTCATCATCAATGATGGCTTGAACTGTCGAAGTCAGATCACTCGTTCCGTAAGCGTCTTGATAATCTTCAAGGCCAAGCCAACCATCTTTATTGCTAATTTCAACTTGAATATTTAACGTTAGTTTTCTTTCGCTCATTTCATCATTCCTCAAAAATAGGCCACTCATCAGACTCAATGATTTCTAGGTAATCGGCCCACGATTTACTCGGGCGCTTACTTACAGTGATGTCAGATAGATTTGGCTGTTGGTATTCGTGGTTTTCATCTTCTCCGGTTAGAGGTTCAGGCTGTTTAGCCTCGAAATCATCTAACCAGCTTAAATCTGGCTTGGGTTGGTACTCTTCAACGAGCTGAGCAGGGCGAACCGTGCCGCAGGGTAGGTGCTCCGCAGGGCGGATTCTTATGCTCGTTTCATCATCTATTCGAATTGAACTGCCTTGTTGCAGCGCGATTAGGGCTGAATCATCAATATTTGGCGGTAAACCACCACCTACTGAGTAAGGTTCTAATAATCGCTTAAGCTGATCGCTGACCTGTACTTTCTGCGATGGCGTACAGTTATTGACAGAACTCCGAGAGGAATCAGAGATTCCAGAAAGAGCAAGATCAAGAGCAGGAGCAAGAGCCCCCGCTTCAGCTTCTATCGTTTCCTTGGAAGTGACTTTTTTACCTTTTAACCTCCATGTAATCGGGTTTTCGCTTGGCTTATCAAACTCGTAAACTGTTTCGGTGTTCTTCTTAGTTTTTTTTGTGATAGTCCAGGTTCTTAAACGTGTTTTAACTAGATCACCAGAAGCGACAAAACCTTCAATTTTACGAACGTCTTCACCGTGCGGAGAGGCAAACGGCAACACTTCATAAGAGTTAGTAATAAGTAAATCTTCACGCTTAACGAATGGGCCACCTTGTCCCATGATGTATCCTTTCCAATGGCCGTTATCAGCAGCTTTCATTGTGTCGGTCACAGCAGTGTTATCTGTTTCCATACATGGCTGATAATTGTCAGCAATAGCTTTAAGCAATTCTGCGTTTTCCATTACATCAGCAGGTTTGAATGGGCCAACTAAATCACGGTAAGCCTCTAAGTAAATAGTGATTAAGTTGCTACGCTCTTGCTCAAAGACGTATTCCATAAACGCTTTTTTGTTCTGATTAGCGAAGCGGCGCAATTCACGATAAGTGGTAACGGGGGCACCACCAAAGAATTGGAATTGACGAATACCCCAACGGCTCTTCCAAGCGTTAACGTTTTTAGCCATAGCTTGAACAGACTTACCCGTTTCGTCTGAAACTTCCCCATCCATTGCAAAACCATCAATATTTTTAGATATGTATTTAGCGATATAGCCTGTTGCCGTACCTTTCTCTGGGTCTATCAGCCCAAAGTCACAACGAGGGCGATAATTAAAAGGACCTTGAATAGATTGCTTCTTGGCTGCACGTTTTTCATTGCGATCAAAGAAAGGGTAAAGCTCTTCCTTATCTTCCTTAATCGCATAGCTAATAAACACGTCACGCACTTTCTCTACATGTTCAGGTTGAACCCAAATCAACAAATGCCAGTGTGGCGTACCATCATGATGTGGCTCGGCTACACGAATACCGAACCAACGAATTTCATCACGGCCTAGCTTGGCGCGAATTCGTTGCCAAACATTATTCAAATACTCTTGAGCACCACGAGGGCTAGCCCCGTTCCAATGCGGAATAAAGCTGCCTTTCTTGTAGTGATTATGAAAAACGGAGGGAGTGGTAAGGGTTAAAAATAAGCCTTGAAGCTCAAGCATATTGCCGACATCTTCACAGCCACGGCATCGAGTCATTAGCTCATGACGGCGAATAGCAGGGTTAGATACGCTTTTTAAAACCGTGTCAGACAGTTCAGCTTCTTCACCCGTTTCTTCATCTTTCAATAAACGCTGTTGAAGTGCTTCCCAGTTTTTCTTTTGTGTCTCTTGATGTTCTCGAATGCAATCCCATGACGCATAAGGTGAAGCCTTAGCCGACACTTGCCCCATGGCAATGGCTAGGTGTTCACGCATGATCTTACGAATAGATTTAAGGCGGCCAAACCACCACTTTTCGCAAACCATCCTTGATATGTCAGTGATTGCGCTTTCTGCAGTTTGCTCTTTGTATTTACGCGGTGGGGTAATGCCAAGCTCACGAACTAACGTTGCAACATCTTCATAAATCGAGGGAAGAGCTTCGTCTAATTGCTCTTCGGTTTCTTTACCATGTTGAACTCCAATTAACTGCGCACGCTTATTCACGATATTAGAAATAGTGAAAGCCATATCACGCAGCTCATCGAGTTCTAATTCAGCAAGGATTCGAACTTTGACCTGCTTTTTTTGCTTAGTCTTTTGCTTTTCTGATAAATCAAAATCAAAGCCCAATTGATATTTATTAGATGTAAAGATGCTTACGTTAGAATTGAACTGTTCTTCGTCGTCTAATTCGTCGAGTCTTTTTCTAAGGGAAGCAACTTTTTTTGAATCCGGTAGGTGTTTATAGCTATCCATAACAAGCTTCACGCGCTCACTTGCTGGGCGCATCTTTTCGCGAATGTATGAATTAGCCGCTTGAGCGCCTTGTTCTTTATGAGTCTCGATATAGCGCTTAGCAAAATACTTAGTTAAGTAACTTGGGAGGTCGGCAAAATACTCAGACAGCCACTCGGCATCCTCTGGGGTTTTATTTACCGAATAAAGCATACGCTCTATTAGTGTTTGATTTTCTGGCTCTACGTGAGGCGGTTGATATCCGCTAGGTACGCAAGCAAGCCCTTCATCTATGGCAGGTAAAGGGCATAACCAAAAGCGATTTAATGGTTTAACAGGTTGATAGTAAGTCACTAACAGTCATCCATAAAATCAGCAGGGTTGCGTGTGATTTTTAATTGAACTTGAATAGATTCATCACCAGAGAGCAAAGTACCCAACAGCACTTCATTATCTGGGTGATCACCTTCGAGCATTTCTACTAATAGGGTTTCAATATAATCAGGGGCTTCAGCCGCAATTTTCAGAGCTTCACTCATAGGGTTGCTAGCTCCTGCGTATCCATAATCATGTGACCGCCAGTGTGATTACCTTTGATAATCACGCCTTTCAAAACGTGATGGCATTTGAACAGCTCGCAAGCCGTATCAATCGCAGGCTCTAGTGATTCAAACTCACCAAGCAGCACGTTCTTCACTTCGTTGGTTTCATCATGGCGAACAACACCGCCACCGTTATTGAGTGCAACTGCTACATAACTCAGCATCAGCCAGCCTCCAAAGTTGGATAACCGTGTTGGTCGGCGGTGTCGCGCCACCACATTTGCATTTGGGTTGTTTGAGATGGAGATTTATTGCAAGCGGAGATAAAGAACAGCGAACGAACTGCGCCTAATGCCTCGGATTGAAGCTTTTCATTTTCGATAGTGTTGTAAACCACAACCCAGAAAACCCACCAAGCAGTGATGAAGTCTTCAAGGCATAGCCCTTGCTCAGTGCCGTTCACGTTCACCAACATGGCACGAGTAGAATCAAGTTGAAGCATTACGCCTTGGCTTGAATCAACGCTATTGAATACACGAACGAACTGTTCAATTTTGCGAGAGGTAAAGCCTTCACCACGAAGGCCGTGCTCTAAATCTTTTCGGAATACGGTAATGATGCTCATGCTTACTTCTCCACCGCTTCTAAACAAAACTGCTCAAATTGATATAACGCTTCATCATCAAAGTGGCCTAAGTCACGGAGGCCAAGCATTTCAAGGAACAGGTAGCGGTTACTCATATCTAAGTTCGCCCAATGGTGAAGTTGTGAAACCTGCTCAATTGAACCGTTGCGATACCAGCTTGGGAATGAATGACCAAAGAACACACGAGCACGATCACCAGTCATTGCTTCTTTGATATCGGCCAAAACATCTTCTTGTGCTCGGTGGGTTGCGATAGGTTCTTGCTTCTTTGCGATAGCATCGAGTTGAATCAGAATGTTTTCTTGCTGCTCTTGGTTAGCACTTTTAAAGCGCTCAACGATTTGTTCACATGATTGGTTGAACATATGGTTGTGGGCATTTTGGTAACTCATTCTGTCACCTCCGCTTCTAAGACAGCTTGTGTATCAGCGTCATAGCACGTCACCATATAAAACTTGCCCCAAATTTCAGAAACATACTTAGCCTGAAACTTCGCATCATCTAAGGCTGAATGATGAACACCTTCACGAACTAACGTTTCCTTGGGGTTGATACCTAAAATGTCACGGCCCATTCTCACAATGGTTCGCACATCAAGGTCATTCCAATGAATGAAATTAGGACGAATGCGAGTCGCTTTGAAAGAGTTCATTAGGATCACATTGTCAAAGCCTGCGCCATTGCCCCATAAACAGATATCTTTTGATTCACCTAAATCAGCTAACCATTGGTTAAACTCAAGCAAGGCATCTTTAAGTGAAGACTTTGGCGTTTCTTTTAGGAAGATTGCACGAGCTTCATCACCTTGTGATAACCACCAAGTTACGGTCGGTGCATCAATATCACTGTAATAGGCCGCGCTATTAAGGTTAATCACCTCTTCAAACTCAGCACCTAGCTGACCATTGCTAGGGTTAAAAACGACGGCGCCAATAGAAACAATCGCAGCATTGCTACCATTTCCCATTGTTTCTAGATCGAGCATTACGTGTGTTTTCATCATCAATTCCTCAGATTTTGGATATAAAAAACCCTCCCTCTTTAAATCAAAGAGGGATAAGGGGTGTAGGCAAAATGCCTAGTGGCTAGGTTGGCTTGGGTGTAACTCGGTTATGACCAGCGCGAAAGTACATCCTGCGCGTTGGCATCAATTCGGTTAATCTCACGTGAAAGGCGCTTTCGTTCTGCGTTGCAATCACTCTTGGTGTATTGAGCTTGTAGCTTTGCTCTACGTGAACGAAGTGGCTGCAATTGGCGTTCGCCAAGCTCTTTCCTTGTTCGCTCCAAAAACGTTAGGCCGCGTTCCTTTTGCTCGCGGTTCAAAGACCAACACGGCAAATCTGGGCATGGGTTTTCTAATGGTGGTATCGCTACGCTTGAATGTTCTACTGTTGCAACTGACATACAAAATTCCTCTAACTTAAGCCGGGGATTGGTGCACCGTTGGCAATAAAATCGACACCCATACTCAAGAACGGGGTTGCGCCAGTAGTGCGGTTTTCTAGGTCATTAATGAGCAGCACCAAGTTACTAATACCTGCTTGGGCTGTTTTAATAATTGAACTGCGTTCGGATAGAGGCAGGGCTCTTTTACTCGCGTTGTCTAATGCAAGTTGAGATATTTCACCTGCCACAATTGAATTGTCTAAAGCTCGCTTGATAAATGACTCTTCCTTCCCTTCTGGTATGTTGGCTGTCGCTAGCCCCAGTCGACGAAGTACCACTTCTAAAATCACGTAATCATTCGCAGCTTTAGAAATAGCCATCATTTCTGGTACAGAAAGAACATGTGGCTGTTCTTTGTTTAGCTTATTGCGTAGCAGCTTAGGGCATAGGCCAGCAGCTTGAGCAATAACACTGACTTTGTGCCTTGCTCGGAATATGGCGCAGGCCTCGTTGTACTCTTCTTGTGTGTTAGCCAAAAATGTACACATTGCTTGATTCACTCCCATACTTGATACTCAACTCATAGCCAAACAAAAGGTGCTTAGTGGGCTTTACCGTTAGCGGCTTCCCATTCGACTTTAGCTTCAGAGTGCTTACGCTCAATAAGAGCAGCTAAGTCATCCGCATCGATGTAGTAGTCGCCACTATTGCTGTCGGTAGTGCGATAAGCTGGCAAAGGGAACACCTTTGCTTTAATACGTTCATTTGCTGTTTTGACTGAACAATTAAAGTAGCGCTGACAAATAGCACTAACAGGAACTTCAGCGCCGTACTGAGCATTAATTTGAAGAACACGTTTTTTTAGACTGGACTGGTTCATCGTTTTACCTCGGTTAAATCGTAAGAAATAAAGCGGTAGATTCCCGCGTGTGATGACATTAGTTAAGCTTCTTCGGCTTCGCAATACCCACCGCAAAAGTAAGCAAGGTTAGGTAAAACAACGCAAAAATAAGCAACCCAAGGAGCTAATTCACTTTGCGATTCAGTAAGTTTTGCCTCTATGTATGAAGCTAAATCTTCAGCAGTGACGAAGTAGTCATTCTTATTACTTTCTGAAATCCGAAAAGCAGGAATAGGGAATGTATAAGCTTTAATGTGCTGATAAGCCGTTTTCTTTTTGCAGTGAAAAAACGGTTCACAAATTTCAGACACAGGGATAATTGAATCGCCAAAAGCGGCAAGGAGCCCAAATTCAGTATTCATACATCACCTCATATAGAGACACGCCTCAAAGCGTGATAAAGTAAAACTAAGCAAACTAAAGCGCCTGATTCATTTGATTAGCTTTACTTTGCTTGATTGGTTGCGTTGTTTAGCTTTATTCTGCTTTAGCTTGCCGTTTGGGTCAAGCTCATTTGGTGATCTATTTATGAAGGAATGGTTTTTAAGTTCAGATTTGATGGACTTGCCTGGTATGCCCAATTCATCAGCAGGTATCTCTCAGAAAGCGAGAAGAGATGGTTGGAAGTCCCGTAAAACAAAGGGTATGTCTCGTGCGCTTGAGTACCACATTTCAAGCTTTGATGAACAAGATTTAGCAGAATTACGAGTAAAGTTCGGCTCTGAAGTAATACCCGATAACGTGACCGAGATCTCAAACGTAAAGGCCGTAAAATCGTTTTATCAGGCAGATGACTTGTGCGCTGTGCCTGTTTATAACGTTTATGCGTCTTGCGGCTTTGGCGCTCAGAACGATGCGGAATACCAATTAAGAACGGAACTGTTGCCATGTTCACGCTTAAAACAGCATGGCTTAACAGAAAGCACCGCACGAATTGTTATTTGTCACGGTGACTCGATGGAAGACACATTGAGTAACGGTGATGAAGTGCTTGTCGATATTAGAGAACTTGAGCACCCAGTAAATCATGGTGTGTATGTAGTACGTATTGGTAAGCATGTTTATATAAAGCGTTTGAAGTACGACATCATGGCCGAAGGCTACGAAGTCATTTCAGACAACAAAGAAGAATATTCACCCTTTATTGTGAACGGAGAAAAACTCGAAGAGTTCGCAGTGATAGGTAAAGTGGTCACCACCGTCATGAAGGCGGTAATTTAGAAAAGCAAAGGCATCCGAAAGGATGCCTTTTTTTGTTGGTTGGAGTATTGATAGAAATGAAATTAGGTCTGAAATTGGCAGTGGCGGCTTTCCCTGTCCCTACGGCTTTTTGGGTACTAAAAAGCAAAGCATCTTGGTGGGTTAAGGTTATCGTAACTTTGTGGGCTCTCTTCTGGGGAATAATGTTGATAGGGAGCTTTTCTTCTGAAATGCCAACAAACGAAGCTTACGGAGTACTTTCTGTGCTTTCATTGTTAGCTCTCATTGTCGCTTTGCTCCATCAATGTGCGGTAATTGTTTACCAACAGGCCTTGGGAAATGAGGGAGAAAGTAGTCTCGGTGAGATTGAAATACACAAAGAGTATGATATGACCTATCGAGATTCGAAAGGGAAGATAAGCGAACGGAGCATCATTTTACGTGGGATTGAACATAAGAACGGAGAAGAGTACCTGCAAGCCACTTGCTTGCTTCGTAGACGCTCAAGAACATTTAAAAAGTCAAATATTATAACTTTGACCGACACTGATACTGGTGAAGTTGTTATTTGACCACTGTTTTAATCTTGAAGGAGAATAAATAGTAATGGCTGATTTATGGATCCCAGTACCAAAAAGCAAAGCGGTCGTTGGAGGGATTGTTTATAACAAGAAGATAGTTGCTGTTTCCTCTAAGAAACCTTTTTATATTCCTCACGATGGCCCTTGTAAACAGTGGCCTTCTCTTACAGTTCGCCGCGGCATGCATAAGATGGTAAAGGTTGTAGATGTATAGAGTCGCTTTAGCACCTTAGTTCTTGACCAAGTTGAATTTGTAACGCTATTGCTGGCAAAAACCAGAGTCAAGAGAAGGCACTATGACGCTAAAGAAAATTCAATTAGTACAATAAAAATAAATGAAAGTAGTGATTATGAAAAAATTATTGGTCATAGAGTCCATAGTGGTTAGTTTTAACCTCATATTGATAGATCGTCAGGGCTTAAGGTAGGATTTATGAAATCAAAAGCCCACAAGGTCAAAAAACAGCGCTGGTCGAGAAAAGTATATTTTAAATACACAAAATTTAAGTCTAATTCTCGAAAGCTAAAAACACGAAAACAGTCTTGTACAACGATTCGCGTCAAGACATCGGCAACTTCTACTCCTAGCTATGTAAAGCCAAAGCCTGCAAAGTTTAAGTTAAACGCAAAAATTCTAACAGTAGGTCATTTGTATGAGGGGGACAGAGCTAAAGTATTGAGTTTTTTTGATGAAATATGCACTTTCTTGTCTAAACCTGAAAATGAGAGTTTTCGTGGAGAGGTTCGTTTAAAGTTAGAGAATGTTGAAAAGGTTGACCCTACTGGTTGCGCATTCTTGTTTTCTTATATTGAGATGTTTCAGGCACTCTATCCAGCCGTGCAGTTCAAAATAAATTACCCAAATAAAATCAAGGGTCATATTGGGACAAATGTTGATACAATCCAGCCGAACCATGTATTTAACCATTTGGGCCTATACAAACAATTAGGCAGCACTAAAGCACCTCTTTGCCATACACTGCCGCCTCCTAAGGTGAGTGTATGGGTAACCGAGTCATTCACTAATAGTGATTCGGCTTTAGTTGGTGAAATTCTGAAAAATGTTTGCGAAAAAGTACCAACGGTATCTGGTGAACAGGTTCGACAGATATATAAAATACTAATAGAGGCTGTTAATAATTGCCCTGAGCATGCATACGATGAGCAGTTTATGTCTGATAAAGGACTAAGTTTTGACAAAACACGCTGTCTATTCGCGATAATAGAGGAGCGCCTTGTCGTTGTTGTTGGTGATTTAGGTGTAGGTATCCGCTACACTTTAGAAAATGGAAAGGCAAAGAATTCTTGGAATCTCATTAAGCGATGGGAACGAATTTTTAATAACAAACGTTTTTTTTCGTCCAAAGACAGTGAATGTTTGGAAGGTATGATTAATATTCGAAATGTTCGAGCGAGAAAGAGTCGACATGAAAATCATGATTATCGCGGTTGGGGAGGGGTAGACCTTAAAAATGCCATCAAAGGGCTAGGTGGTAAACTTTTGGTTATGTCGGGAACCGGCTCATTAATGCTCGATGCATCAAACCCTGATGATCTAGTCTTAACGCCTAAAGATTTTGATATTGGCCTAAACGGAACCTTAATTTCCATGTCTATCCCACTAAAAGATTAAAATGAGTAATTACATGTTGAAATTGAATGTTACTGACTTCACGAAGTACCCCGGACCAAGATATATAAAGCTCGGTGCAAATAGTGGGGAAGAGTTTCGTGAAGAACACTTGATAAAGAAACTAAAACAAGACCCTGAAGTTATTGTGAATTTGGATGGGGTTCTTGGTTATGGTTCGTCGTTCTTAGAAGAGATTTTTGGTGGAGTAGTTCGCGCAATGTCGGATCATCCTGCTACTGAACATCCAAATGGTGACCCGATCGTTAAGCACGGTTTCATTACATTACAGATGGTTAATTTTATTAGAGGCAATCTTGTTTCTAACGATGACCCATCAGTGGTTGGTGAAATAAACAACTATATTGCCCGTCAAACTAAAGTTCTTGAGGGTAAGTAGAATGACTTGGTGGATCGCTTTTACTATTGCCATTGTTGGTTGGTATTTTACTGCTACCCAAAACGCTAAGAACAGTGCTCGTTCATTAATAAATCAAGAGATAAAGGAAGCAAGATCAAAGCTGCATGACCTTATAGTTTCTTGTTCTAGTGATGAATGCGAACTTCCGCTAAAGCCAATGGGTGAGGATTACGTCAAGATGCAAACATACATTGTATCTGTTCAAGAACTAGATAAATTATATGCCTCTTACCTCTCACCTTATTTCAAACACGTCAGAGTAGTGAGTGTTCCCTTTGCTGCATTAAGCCGGATTACTGAGCATGACAGCCTAAAAGGAATTAAAACCTTTATTAAACATTGGTTTTTACCTCAATTAAATGGAGCTGATGGTAATCACTATTCCAACTTTGACTTATCAGTACATGCGTTGACTATCCGTCAATCTTTAACTGATGATATGGAAGATATGAGTGAAGATAGCCGCCTTGCAGATCTAAATTTACAATATAAACAGCTTTGTTTAGCATATCAGTTCGTTAGCTAACTAGAATATGCAGATTATAAAAGGAGCCGATTGGCTCCTTTTTTATTATCTCGCTTTTTCATGCAGCTTATGCGGGAACAGCTGAGTGTACACTTGCCAAAGTATGTTTAGGTTTCGGTGACCAGTTACTTGAGCGACTTCTTCTATCGAGTAACCCAATTCAAAAAGCCTGCTTGCTCCTTCACGTCTTAAATCGTGGTAGCGCAAATCTTCTATTCCTAAGCTATTACGTACTCGCTGAAACCCAGCCGAAACACTTCTAGGGTTATACGGGAATATCAGTTCGCCTCGTCGCTCTTGGCGTAAAACAATATCCATAGACTCCCCAAGCAAAGGAACGATCATGTGGTTACCTTCTTTTTTGCGTGGGTCTTTACGATTGCGAACGATGACGGTTTTATTCTCTTCGTTTAAGTCTGCCCATCGAATAGCGCAAACTTCACCAATTCGCATACAGGTTAATACGCTAAAGTCTAGAATGTCGGTAAATGGAATACGGGTTGGTCCATTACTGCGGTAGCTCTCACGCTCAAGCAAACCTTGCTTTAACTTCTCAAGTTCGCCTTCGGTTGGCCTTCTGGTGCGCCTGTCCGATTTGCCAACTAACTTCATATCAATTAGCACTGGCACCGCTTCTTCAAAGACAGCGTAGTTCGCCTCGATGTTAAAAACAGGGTTCGCCTTTTTCATCACTGAACGTAAATAAGCAATATCATGATAAATGGTTACTGGCTTAGCGCCTGCCCCTTTTCTATCTTTACAGTGTTTAATGAGATCGGCAGTCGTTAAGCTGTTGGTTTGCACATTTGCGATATTGCAATCACGAAGCATTTTTATGACGTATTGCTTAGTGCGCCCTGTGTTGTCCCACAAATCACGCTCAGCGATAAATAAGTCAAGCAGCTCCGAAATAGTCGTAGCACGTTGAGATTTAAAGCCTTTGGCCTCTATCTCATTAACTTGGTTTTTGGACCAAGCGGTAGCTATCGCTTTTTTCTTATGTGTTTTGGCAAATCGGTGTACAATTCGCCCATTCTTTTTGACAGTAATTGTCGCTTTATATCGCTTCTCGCCACTGGTGAGCGTCCGAGTTTGAATGCTAAAAGAAGCCATAGTTATCCCCGTAAAGGCGTACCGACTAGGTGAATTAAAGGTGTACTATAGGTGTACCACGAACGGCAAAACTAAGCAATTTAACGCGAAGTGCAGTAAAACAAAGTTTGAGTAAATCCTTTATGAACCTAGATAAATCAACGAAACCCAATGAGTTTAAGGCTAGTCGTTTTAGCGTTGCTCCGATGTTGGATTGGACTGACCGCCACTGTCGTTACTTTCACCGTTTGCTCTCTCAGCAGACGCTTCTGTACACGGAAATGGTCACAACTGGTGCGATCTTACATGGTAAGGGCGACTTTCTAGAGTATAACGAGCAAGAACACCCATTAGCTCTTCAGCTTGGTGGTTCAAACCCGGTTGATCTGGCGGCTTGTGCCAAGCTTGCTGGTGAGCGTGGCTATGATGAAGTGAACCTCAATGTAGGTTGCCCTTCAGATCGAGTTCAGAATGGTCGCTTTGGTGCTTGCCTAATGGCTGAGCCTGAGCTGGTGGCAGATTGTGTTTCTGCGATGAAAGAAGTCACGGATATTCCAATTACGGTGAAAACGCGTATTGGTATCGACGACCAAGACTCTTACGAGTTTCTGACTAAGTTTGTTTCTACTGTTTCTGAAAAGGGCGGTTGTGAGCAATTTACTATCCATGCTCGTAAGGCGTGGTTGAGTGGCCTTAGCCCGAAAGAGAACCGTGAGATCCCACCGCTAGATTACGATCGCGCGTACCAAATCAAGAAAGACTTCTCAGATCTTGTGATTGCGGTAAATGGTGGTATCACAACATTAGAACAGACTAAAGAGCACTTGCAGCACCTTGATGGTGTGATGATCGGTCGTGAGGCATACCATAGCCCGTTTATCTTGGCTGAAGTTGATCAGCAGATCTTCGGTTTAGACACGCCAATCAAGAAGCGTTCACAAGTGGTTGAAGAGATGTACCCGTACATTGAGCGTCAGCTTTCGAATGGAGCGAGCCTTGGTCATATCTCTCGTCATATGCTGGGTTTGTTCCAAAGCATGCCGGGTGCAAGACAATGGCGTCGTTACATCAGTGAGAATGCACATAAGAAAGGCGCGGGCATTGAGGTGATTCAGACGGCGTTGGCTAAGATCCCTAAAGAGCTAAATGTATAGACACCCTCAAGGTTAAAGCAAAAGCCAAAAGCTTAAGGCTTAAAGAACAAGGCTAAATTCGCCATTAGAGGCTAAATTTACCATTGTGAGTTTCCGAAAAGCCACGCATGAAGATGTGTGGCTTTTTATTTGCCTGATAAATAAGGAGTTTATGGTTGTAGTTAACTTGGTATGGAAGCTGCAATGTTAGAAAGTAGGAAAGATAGGTCATGAACTCATTAGGGAGACCATTATGTTTGAATTAATCTTTGTTCTTATTTTCGTCGCAACTTTACTCGTTACTGGTATTACGTTTATGACGGTACTAGCGGCAACCGGAATCGCGTTAGCGGTCATGCTGGTCTTAGGTATGATGGGCGTTGTGTTTAAACTGCTGCCTTGGCTGATCGTGATTGCAGTGGGTGTGTGGTTTTTCAAAAACTATGTACACAGCTCTAACCAAAGACGTTATTAAGGTTATCGTGTCGTCAAATCTTTACTCGTCAGCGGTTTATCGTTTTAGAATTTAAGATGTGTGGTAGAATTTTCCCCAATAATCTATGAATGTGCATACAATTAGCACAACGATATGGAATTGGAGCTATCTCAAATGAATAAAATGCCATTAATTGCTTTAGTGGGAATGCTTTCTTTAAGCTCGGCTGTGTCCGCTGAAGAAGAGTTTTCTTACACGACTAAGATCGGTGCTGATATGTGGTGGGGAAGTACAAAGCTGAATGAAGCTAGGTCGAGTGACTCAAACTCACCTTCGTTGTATTTCGCATTTGAGCATAATGCCCCTAAGCTGCCAAATGCGAGTTTCCGCTACTCTACTGTTGATACAACATTGTTAGCGTTTGATAAGTATGACTACACGTTCTACTACACAATGTTGGATCACAAGTTGATGAACTTCGATGCGGGTGTGACATTTACTCAGTATGCAAACTCACATTACAAAGATCCGTACAGTTCGAAAACGACAAGTTTTGATGAGTTTACTTGGAGCTTCTACGGTAACGCAGAAATCAATGTCCCTAATACTCACCTTGATATCATTGGTACGATGGAATTTGGTGATAGCAACGGTATTAAGAGTACCGATTTGATGGCGGGTGTTCAGTACCGTATTCCAGTGGCAGATACTGAAATAGCACTTCGTGGTGGCTATCGTGTGATCGACCTTGATTCGGACAAATTCTTCTCTTCAGAGCTGAATAAACCTCTTGAGACGGACAAAGAACCTGATCCTTTGGATGACCCAAAGCCAGGGCCACCTAAATCGTTTGTTATGGTTGATGGTTGGTTTGCTGGCGTAGAAGTACGCTTTTAGGCAATTAAAACGAACCTAGAACGAAATTTAAGAACGTCACTTTATTAAGTGGCGTTTTTTTATATCTATTGGTCATACCCAAGCATCTTGAAGTTACTTGGGTATATACTTTTCTGGAATTAGTTAGCACATTCATCACTTTCGACCATCCTCAATACAGAGACCTAATTAGCGTCTATTCTTATAAGGTCTATGTTGTGAGGTCAAAGCAAGGGATGGAATATGACACTCAATGAATTACGAAATTTATATCGAGAAAATCTGTTGGTTGAAGCGATCATAGAGCCCTCAATTCAAGAGGGGTCTTGGGTTGTGGAGTTTCGCCATATGGGAGGCGGCTTTGTTTTGCTTACTGATGTTCATGGTGAAGAGTGTCATTACGCGGATTTAGACCTAGCATCTAAGTCGGCAATGGCGGTTGGCTTTCAACAAGTTCGTATTGAAAACCAGTAACTCAATTGACGTTTCAATCAGTTTTTACTTCCAAAAAGTTATAAAACATACTTTTCTATTCTTTCTTGTTATTAAAAGGAGTGGTTAATCTATCGTCACGCAATGATTAGGGATGTCGTGACCATGTCTTTAAATAAGAAAGAGTCTTCACAAAATAATAATGCACAGTCTGGGGCTAATGAGTTACCTGGGCTAGCAGCACCACTTAATGACCAACAATTGGGTCATCTTCAGCAAACTGTTTCTGAATTATCTTCTCAACAACTGGCATGGGTCAGTGGTTACCTTTGGGGTGTGAGCCAAACTCAGCCTGTGGGTGCCGCCGCGCCAATCGCTCAAGCAGCCGCTGCAGTAGCCGCAAAACCTGCGGGTAAGCTCAGCATTATCTTCGCATCCCAAACCGGTAATGCGAAAGGTGTCGCTGAATCGCTTGAGGCAGAAGCGAAAGCCTTAGGGATTGCTGTCGAGCTTTTCGATGCAAGTGATTATAAAGGTAAGAACCTAGCCAAAGAGACACACGTCATTTTTGTAGCTTCAACCAATGGTGAGGGCGAAGCCCCTGATAACGCTATTGAGTTGCATGAATTCCTTCAATCGAAGAAAGCGCCAAAATTATCGAATCTACAATACGGTGTGATCGGTTTAGGTGACTCAAGCTATGAGTTCTTCTGCCAAACGGCTAAAGACTTCGATAACTTCCTCGCTAAGCTTGGTGCTAAATCGTTTGTCGACCGTCTTGATTGTGATGTTGATTATGAAGAGTCAGCAACGGAATGGCGCGCTAAAGCATTAGAGCAAGTAAAAGAGACGCTATCGACAGGTACTGAAGCCGATGTGGTTCAATTACCAGTAGGTCAAGCGGCTGCCGGTCATTCGCAATACACCAAACAAAACCCATACTCCGCGACACTATTGACGAGCCAAAAGATCACCGGTCGTGATTCGGGTAAAGATGTTCGTCACATCGAGATTGATCTTGATGAGTCGGGTATTACTTACCAACCGGGTGATGCGCTAGGCGTATGGTTTGAAAACAGTTCAGAACTCGCTAATCAGATCCTTTCTAAGGTTGGGTTATCTGGTATCGAAAGTGTTGATGTCGATGGTGACAACTTATCTATCCACAGCGCACTCGTCAGTAAATTCGAGATTACATCTTCAAACCCTCAATTAGTGACTAAGTTTGCTGAGCTATCGGGCAGCAAGAAGTTAATCAAGCTGGTGGAAGATAAAGACAAGCTTCGTGAATACGCGGGTAATACTCAAGTTGTCGATGTTTTAGCTGAGAAGAAGACCAAGCTATCGGCTGATGAATTGATTGGCCTACTACGTAAGTTAACTCCACGTCTCTACTCTATTGCGTCAAGCCAAGCAGAAGTAGATGAAGAAGTTCACTTGACGGTTGGTCTGGTTGAATACCAAAAGGGCGATGAATCTCGTCTGGGTGGCGCTTCAAGTTTCTTAGCTCAACGCCTTGAAGAAGGTGGTGAAGTGAAGGTGTTTGTAGAGAACAACAATAACTTCAAACTGCCGCAAGACGACAACACACCAATCATCATGGTTGGCCCGGGTACAGGTATCGCACCTTTCCGTAGTTTTGTTCAAGAGCGTGAAAACAATGACGCTGAAGGTAAAAGCTGGTTGTTCTTTGGTGACCGTACCTTTACTCAAGATTTCTTATATCAAGTTGAATGGCAGAGGTATCTTAAATCTGGTGCATTAACCAAGCTTGATGTTGCGTTTAGTCGTGATCAAAAAGAAAAGGTTTATGTTCAAGACCGATTAATTGAGCAGGCAGAGCAGGTTTGGCAGTGGCTGCAAGAGGGCGCGTACCTCTATGTATGTGGCGATGCAACTCGAATGGCAAAAGATGTTCATGAAGCGTTAGTTACGATAGCGGAAAAACATGGCAATCAGAGCCGAGAGCAAGCTGAACAATATATTAATGATTTACGTAAAGCGAAACGTTACCAAAGGGATGTGTACTAATGAGCAAGCAAGTAATAGAGCAAGAAGTGCTAGGTCAAGTACTGGGACCTTTGGCTGACAATGAACGTCTGAAGCGTGAAAGTAAAAACCTTCGCGGTACGATTGAACAAGATCTTCAAGACCGTATCACTGGTGGTTTTACTGCTGATAACTTTCAGTTGATCCGTTTCCACGGTATGTACCAACAAGATGACCGTGATATTCGTAATGAACGTACCAAGCAAAAGCTAGAACCTTTACATAACGTAATGCTTCGTGCGCGTATGCCAGGCGGCATCATCACTCCTAAGCAGTGGTTAGCGATTGATAAATTCGCAGATGAAAGCACCTCTTATGGTTCTATCCGTCTTACAACTCGTCAAACTTTCCAGTTCCACGGTGTGTTGAAGCCGAACATTAAGTTAATGCACCAAACACTAAACAGTATTGGTATTGATTCCATTGCGACCGCAGGTGATGTAAACCGAAATGTTTTGTGTACCACAAACCCGGTTGAGTCTGAGCTTCACCAAGAAGCTTACGAGTGGGCGAAAAAGATCAGTGAGCACCTATTACCTAAAACTCGTGCTTATGCTGAGATCTGGTTAGATGGTGAAAAGCTCGCAACAACGGATGAAGAACCTATCTTAGGTAGTAACTACTTACCGCGTAAGTTCAAGACTACGGTTGTAATTCCTCCGCAAAATGACGTAGATGTTCATGCTAACGATCTTAACTTTATCGCGATTGCTAAAGACGGAAAGCTGGTGGGCTTTAACGTATTAGTGGGCGGTGGTCTTGCAATGACGCACGGCGATACTTCTACTTATGCACGTAAAGCTGACGACTTTGGTTTTGTGCCATTAGAGAAAACGTTAGATGTAGCGGCAGCTGTTGTGACGACACAACGTGACTGGGGTAACCGTTCGAACCGTAAGAATGCAAAAACCAAATACACACTAGACCGTGTTGGTATTGATGTATTCAAAGCAGAAGTAGAAAAACGTGCAGGCGTTGAGTTTTCTGAAAGCCGTCCTTATGAGTTTACTGGCCGTGGCGACCGTATCGGTTGGGCGGAAGGCATTGATGGTAAGCACCACTTAGCGTTATTCATCGAAAATGGCCGTTTACTTGATTTTCCGGGTAAAGCGCTGAAAACAGGTGTTGCTGAAATAGCGAAGATCCACAAAGGTGACTTCCGCATGACAGCGAACCAAAATCTCATTGTTGCAGGTGTACCTAAGAGCCAAAAGGCACAAATTGAAAAGCTGGCACGTCAATACGGTCTGATGGATGATGCCGTTTCAGAGCAGCGCAAGAACTCAATGGCGTGTGTGGCATTCCCAACATGTCCGTTAGCAATGGCAGAAGCCGAACGTTTTCTTCCTGAGTTTGTAACGGATGTTGAAGACATTCTGAAGAAACACGGATTACCAGAAGAAGATAACATCATCCTTCGTATTACAGGCTGTCCAAACGGCTGTGGTCGTGCAATGTTGGCTGAACTGGGTTTGGTCGGCAAGGCTCCAGGACGTTACAACATGCACTTAGGTGGCAACAAAGCCGGAACTCGTATTCCTAAGATGTATAAAGAGAACATCACGTCAGCTCAGATTTTAGAAGAGATTGATTCGCTGGTGGGGCGTTGGGCTACGGAACGAACGGATAATGAAGGGTTCGGTGATTTTACAATCCGAGCTGGCATCATCGAAGAGGTGATCATTTCAAAGAGGGATCTGCATGCATAATTCTGTCGCTTCAAAATTGAAGTTAGCAGAGCTACTCGCATTGACTAAGACGGAGCAGATACTTCGTCTTGGACAAATTAATGCTGAGTTAGAACAGCTAACTGCATTAGAAAGAGTGAAATGGGCGCTAGACAATTTAGAAGGGACACATGTGGTGTCTTCTAGTTTCGGAATCCAAGCAGCATTGATGTTGCACTTAGTGACTCAAGCCAAACCCGATATTCCAGTTATTCTGACAGACACCGGGTACCTATTCCCAGAAACGTATCGCTTTATAGATGAGTTAAGTCAGAAGTTGACTCTAAACCTTCAAGTCTTTCGCGCACAACAGAGCGCTAATTGGCAAGAAGCGCAATATGGCAAACTTTGGGATCAAGGTATAGAAGGGATAGAGAAGTACAACAAACTTAATAAAGTTGAACCGATGAGAAGAGCGCTGGATGAACTTGAGGCTGGCACTTGGTTTTCTGGTTTAAGAAGAGAGCAATCTCAATCGCGCGCAAACCTACCGATCTTGTCTATCCAAAATGGTGTGTTTAAGTTCTTGCCAGTAATAGATTGGACAAATAAAGATGTTCACTATTACTTGGAAGAGCATGGCCTTAGTTACCACCCACTTCGTGAGCAGGGGTACCTTTCTGTTGGAGATACTCATACGACTAAGAAATGGGAACCGGGTATGACTGAAGAAGAAACCCGGTTCAATGGTCTAAAACGAGAATGTGGTCTCCATGAAGACGATGGAGAGCAATATGGCTCTGGGATTTAGACTCATTGCCATTTAAAAAGCTGCCATAAGGCAGCTTTTTTGTTTTCTAGGATGAAAATTAGAGCAATTGTGGATAAGTCTGTGGTTATTCTGTAGGTACTTTGTAGTTAAACTTGCACAAATAAGGCTTTGAGTGTTTATTCGTCATCTAACCGTTATTTTTACATTTTTCTTTAATAAACACTTGCCAATGTGAGGAACATCTCTATAATGCCGCCTCACTGACACGGTAGACGCCACAAGGCTTCAGCGAAGAATGTTAGTAAGGCAACTAGCTTTAAGCGATAATTCGCTTCTACTTTTAGAAAGTAGAAATTAATTTTCAAAAGTGTTTGACACTGAGAATTAAAACGCTAGAATGGCCGCCTCTTCCGAAGTGATGTAAGTCACAACGAAGAGAAGCTCTTTAACAATTTAAACTTATCAATCTGTGTGGGCACTCGTTGATGAATATCAAAACGTTTTATCCTTTGGATAAAACAGATTCTTCGGAATCAAAATTGATTTCAATGAACTGAGTGACCTGAGCTAGAAATAGTTCGAATGCTTTTTGGTTTTGCTTTTTATTAAAAAGTGAAAACAACAAGCGGCACAGTCAATTCATTATCATTCTGTTGGAATGGTAATAGCTTTAGAATTACATGTTTCTGTTCTTTTTCGAAAGAGCGGTAAATATTAGTTTTGAAGTCAGTATTCGTTGAGTCACAAAATCTTAAATTGAAGAGTTTGATCATGGCTCAGATTGAACGCTGGCGGCAGGCCTAACACATGCAAGTCGAGCGGAAACGACACTAACAATCCTTCGGGTGCGTTAATGGGCGTCGAGCGGCGGACGGGTGAGTAATGCCTAGGAAATTGCCTTGATGTGGGGGATAACCATTGGAAACGATGGCTAATACCGCATAATGCCTACGGGCCAAAGAGGGGGACCTTCGGGCCTCTCGCGTCAAGATATGCCTAGGTGGGATTAGCTAGTTGGTGAGGTAATGGCTCACCAAGGCGACGATCCCTAGCTGGTCTGAGAGGATGATCAGCCACACTGGAACTGAGACACGGTCCAGACTCCTACGGGAGGCAGCAGTGGGGAATATTGCACAATGGGCGAAAGCCTGATGCAGCCATGCCGCGTGTATGAAGAAGGCCTTCGGGTTGTAAAGTACTTTCAGTTGTGAGGAAGGGTGTGTAGTTAATAGCTGCACATCTTGACGTTAGCAACAGAAGAAGCACCGGCTAACTCCGTGCCAGCAGCCGCGGTAATACGGAGGGTGCGAGCGTTAATCGGAATTACTGGGCGTAAAGCGCATGCAGGTGGTTCATTAAGTCAGATGTGAAAGCCCGGGGCTCAACCTCGGAACTGCATTTGAAACTGGTGAACTAGAGTGCTGTAGAGGGGGGTAGAATTTCAGGTGTAGCGGTGAAATGCGTAGAGATCTGAAGGAATACCAGTGGCGAAGGCGGCCCCCTGGACAGACACTGACACTCAGATGCGAAAGCGTGGGGAGCAAACAGGATTAGATACCCTGGTAGTCCACGCCGTAAACGATGTCTACTTGGAGGTTGTGGCCTTGAGCCGTGGCTTTCGGAGCTAACGCGTTAAGTAGACCGCCTGGGGAGTACGGTCGCAAGATTAAAACTCAAATGAATTGACGGGGGCCCGCACAAGCGGTGGAGCATGTGGTTTAATTCGATGCAACGCGAAGAACCTTACCTACTCTTGACATCCAGAGAAGCCAGCGGAGACGCAGGTGTGCCTTCGGGAGCTCTGAGACAGGTGCTGCATGGCTGTCGTCAGCTCGTGTTGTGAAATGTTGGGTTAAGTCCCGCAACGAGCGCAACCCTTATCCTTGTTTGCCAGCGAGTAATGTCGGGAACTCCAGGGAGACTGCCGGTGATAAACCGGAGGAAGGTGGGGACGACGTCAAGTCATCATGGCCCTTACGAGTAGGGCTACACACGTGCTACAATGGCGCATACAGAGGGCAGCAAGCTAGCGATAGTGAGCGAATCCCAAAAAGTGCGTCGTAGTCCGGATTGGAGTCTGCAACTCGACTCCATGAAGTCGGAATCGCTAGTAATCGTGAATCAGAATGTCACGGTGAATACGTTCCCGGGCCTTGTACACACCGCCCGTCACACCATGGGAGTGGGCTGCAAAAGAAGTGGGTAGTTTAACCTTTCGGGGAGGACGCTCACCACTTTGTGGTTCATGACTGGGGTGAAGTCGTAACAAGGTAGCCCTAGGGGAACCTGGGGCTGGATCACCTCCTTATACGAAGATACTTACGATGAGTGTCCACACAGATTGATGGTTTAGATTTAGTTAAAGCCAGAGCTTTAATTAATAACGTAAGTTATTGATTAAAGCTTTTTGCTTTATGCTCTTTAACAATTTGGAAAGCTGACTGATTGATTTACTTACGAGTAATTCAATCAAATTTAAAAGTTCTCAATGTTTATCTTTCATTAGATAAACACAACAAACACATTCAAGTGTCTTGTATTCGAATCAAATTTATTTGATTCACAATTGAGTCCGGCAAACAGTTATCAAGAATTAACCCTTCTTGATGACAACCAAAAACCTTGGTTAGTTGCCATACGCTTATTTGTCTTCACTTTTTTAAAGTGAAAGCAAATAGAAACCCTTTCGGGTTGTATGGTTAAGTGACTAAGCGTACACGGTGGATGCCTTGGCAGTCAGAGGCGATGAAAGGCGTAATAACTTGCGATAAGCCCAGATTAGGTAGTAATAACCTTTTGAGTCTGGGATTCCTGAATGGGGAAACCCACTTGCATAAGCAAGTATCCTGTTGTGAATACATAGCAACAGGAGGCAAACCGGGGGAACTGAAACATCTAAGTACCCTGAGGAAGAGAAATCAACCGAGATTCCGAAAGTAGCGGCGAGCGAAATTGGATTAGCCCTTAAGCTTTTAATGATGCAGGTGAAGAGTCTGGAAAGTCTCGCAATAAAGGGTGATAGCCCCGTAACCGACACATCATAATCAGTGAAAACGAGTAGGGCGGGACACGTGATATCCTGTCTGAATATGGGGGGACCATCCTCCAAGGCTAAATACTACTGACTGACCGATAGTGAACCAGTACCGTGAGGGAAAGGCGAAAAGAACCCCTGTGAGGGGAGTGAAATAGAACCTGAAACCGTGTACGTACAAGCAGTAGGAGCACCTTCGTGGTGTGACTGCGTACCTTTTGTATAATGGGTCAGCGACTTAATTTTAGTAGCAAGGTTAACCGTTTAGGGGAGCCGTAGGGAAACCGAGTCTTAACTGGGCGTACAGTTGCTAGGATTAGACCCGAAACCAGGTGATCTAGCCATGGGCAGGTTGAAGGTTGAGTAACATCAACTGGAGGACCGAACCGACTAATGTTGAAAAATTAGCGGATGACTTGTGGCTAGGGGTGAAAGGCCAATCAAACCTGGAGATAGCTGGTTCTCCCCGAAAGCTATTTAGGTAGCGCCTCGGACGAATACTACTGGGGGTAGAGCACTGTTAAGGCTAGGGGGTCATCCCGACTTACCAACCCTTTGCAAACTCCGAATACCAGTAAGTACTATCCGGGAGACACACGGCGGGTGCTAACGTCCGTCGTGGAGAGGGAAACAACCCAGACCGCCAGCTAAGGTCCCAAAGTATAGCTAAGTGGGAAACGATGTGGGAAGGCTCAGACAGCCAGGATGTTGGCTTAGAAGCAGCCATCATTTAAAGAAAGCGTAATAGCTCACTGGTCGAGTCGGCCTGCGCGGAAGATGTAACGGGGCTAAGCTATACACCGAAGCTGCGGCTACGTACCTTAGGGTATGTGGGGTAGGGGAGCGTTCTGTAAGCCGTTGAAGGTGGTCTGTAAGGGCTGCTGGAGGTATCAGAAGTGCGAATGCTGACATGAGTAACGATAAAGGGAGTGAAAAACTCCCTCGCCGGAAGACCAAGGGTTCCTGTCCAACGTTAATCGGGGCAGGGTAAGTCGACTCCTAAGGCGAGGCCGAAAGGCGTAGTCGATGGGAAACGGGTTAATATTCCCGTACTTCTTACAATTGCGATGGGGGGACGGAGAAGGCTAGGTGGGCCTGGCGACGGTTGTCCAGGTTCAAGTACGTAGGCGGAAAGTTTAGGTAAATCCGGACTTTCTTAACGCTGAGATACGATGTCGAGCTACTACGGTAGTGAAGTCATTGATGCCATGCTTCCAGGAAAAGCCTCTAAGCTTCAGATTGTAAGGAATCGTACCCCAAACCGACACAGGTGGTCGGGTAGAGAATACCAAGGCGCTTGAGAGAACTCGGGTGAAGGAACTAGGCAAAATGGTACCGTAACTTCGGGAGAAGGTACGCTCTTATCAGTGAAGTCCCTTGCGGATGGAGCAGACGAGAGTCGCAGATACCAGGTGGCTGCAACTGTTTATTAAAAACACAGCACTGTGCAAAATCGTAAGATGACGTATACGGTGTGACGCCTGCCCGGTGCCGGAAGGTTAATTGATGGGGTTAGACTTCGGTCGAAGCTCTTGATCGAAGCCCCGGTAAACGGCGGCCGTAACTATAACGGTCCTAAGGTAGCGAAATTCCTTGTCGGGTAAGTTCCGACCTGCACGAATGGCGTAATGATGGCCACGCTGTCTCCACCCGAGACTCAGTGAAATTGAAATCGCTGTGAAGATGCAGTGTACCCGCGGCTAGACGGAAAGACCCCGTGAACCTTTACTACAGCTTGGCACTGAACATTGAACCTACATGTGTAGGATAGGTGGGAGACTTTGAAACCGCGTCGCTAGATGTGGTGGAGTCGTCCTTGAAATACCACCCTTGTAGTTTTGATGTTCTAACGTTGGTCCCTGAATCGGGATTACGGACAGTGCCTGGTGGGTAGTTTGACTGGGGCGGTCTCCTCCCAAAGAGTAACGGAGGAGCACGAAGGTGGGCTAAACACGGTTGGACATCGTGTGGTTAGTGCAATGGCATAAGCCCGCTTGACTGCGAGAATGACAATTCGAGCAGGTGCGAAAGCAGGTCATAGTGATCCGGTGGTTCTGAATGGAAGGGCCATCGCTCAACGGATAAAAGGTACTCCGGGGATAACAGGCTGATACCGCCCAAGAGTTCATATCGACGGCGGTGTTTGGCACCTCGATGTCGGCTCATCACATCCTGGGGCTGAAGTCGGTCCCAAGGGTATGGCTGTTCGCCATTTAAAGTGGTACGCGAGCTGGGTTTAGAACGTCGTGAGACAGTTCGGTCCCTATCTGCCGTGGGCGTTGGAAAATTGAAAGGGGCTGCTCCTAGTACGAGAGGACCGGAGTGGACGAACCTCTGGTGTTCGGGTTGTCATGCCAATGGCATTGCCCGGTAGCTAAGTTCGGAATCGATAACCGCTGAAAGCATCTAAGCGGGAAGCGAGCCTTGAGATGAGTTTTCCCTGGCACTATAAGTGTCCTAAAGGGTTGTCGTAGACTACGACGTTGATAGGCAGGGTGTGTAAGTGCTGCGAGGCATTGAGCTAACCTGTACTAATTGCCCGTGAGGCTTAACCATACAACACCCAAGGGGTTTTGTGGACTCAATAGAAAGACCAGACCTTGAATGCGTTTGAAGAGAAACTTTTAAAGCTCTATTAAATAGAGAAGCAGCTTTCCGAATTTTAAAATTTGCTTGGCGACCATAGCATTGTGGACCCACCTGATTCCATGCCGAACTCAGAAGTGAAACACAATAGCGCCGATGGTAGTGTGGGGCTTCCCCATGTGAGAGTAGGACATCGCCAGGCTTTAAATTTATTTTCACTTTTTTAAAAGTGAAGACAAAAGTTCGACTTTGTCTATTTAATAGACAAGTCACCATAGAGTTCTAAGTTTCTTAGAGTTTTATGTTGACTTTCAAAGTGGAAAGCGTATTATACGCGTCCTGCTTACGTGCTAAGGCACTGAAAGCAAAGCTCTTTAACAATTTAAACCTATCAATCTGTGTGGGCACTCGTTGATGAATATCAAAACGTTATTGGTTCTTTTTCGAAAGAGCGTAATAGCAGTTACTTCGGTAACAAACTTGATTTCAATGAACTGAGTGACCAATACGTTTAACTACTTGTAGTTATTCGGCACAGTCAATTCATTACCATTCTGTTGGAATGGTAATAGCTTTAAAATTACATAGTAGTTTTGAAGTCAGTATTCGTTGAGTCACAAAATCTTAAATTGAAGAGTTTGATCATGGCTCAGATTGAACGCTGGCGGCAGGCCTAACACATGCAAGTCGAGCGGAAACGACACTAACAATCCTTCGGGTGCGTTAATGGGCGTCGAGCGGCGGACGGGTGAGTAATGCCTAGGAAATTGCCTTGATGTGGGGGATAACCATTGGAAACGATGGCTAATACCGCATAATGCCTACGGGCCAAAGAGGGGGACCTTCGGGCCTCTCGCGTCAAGATATGCCTAGGTGGGATTAGCTAGTTGGTGAGGTAATGGCTCACCAAGGCGACGATCCCTAGCTGGTCTGAGAGGATGATCAGCCACACTGGAACTGAGACACGGTCCAGACTCCTACGGGAGGCAGCAGTGGGGAATATTGCACAATGGGCGAAAGCCTGATGCAGCCATGCCGCGTGTATGAAGAAGGCCTTCGGGTTGTAAAGTACTTTCAGTTGTGAGGAAGGGTGTGTAGTTAATAGCTGCACATCTTGACGTTAGCAACAGAAGAAGCACCGGCTAACTCCGTGCCAGCAGCCGCGGTAATACGGAGGGTGCGAGCGTTAATCGGAATTACTGGGCGTAAAGCGCATGCAGGTGGTTCATTAAGTCAGATGTGAAAGCCCGGGGCTCAACCTCGGAACTGCATTTGAAACTGGTGAACTAGAGTGCTGTAGAGGGGGGTAGAATTTCAGGTGTAGCGGTGAAATGCGTAGAGATCTGAAGGAATACCAGTGGCGAAGGCGGCCCCCTGGACAGACACTGACACTCAGATGCGAAAGCGTGGGGAGCAAACAGGATTAGATACCCTGGTAGTCCACGCCGTAAACGATGTCTACTTGGAGGTTGTGGCCTTGAGCCGTGGCTTTCGGAGCTAACGCGTTAAGTAGACCGCCTGGGGAGTACGGTCGCAAGATTAAAACTCAAATGAATTGACGGGGGCCCGCACAAGCGGTGGAGCATGTGGTTTAATTCGATGCAACGCGAAGAACCTTACCTACTCTTGACATCCAGAGAAGCCAGCGGAGACGCAGGTGTGCCTTCGGGAGCTCTGAGACAGGTGCTGCATGGCTGTCGTCAGCTCGTGTTGTGAAATGTTGGGTTAAGTCCCGCAACGAGCGCAACCCTTATCCTTGTTTGCCAGCGAGTAATGTCGGGAACTCCAGGGAGACTGCCGGTGATAAACCGGAGGAAGGTGGGGACGACGTCAAGTCATCATGGCCCTTACGAGTAGGGCTACACACGTGCTACAATGGCGCATACAGAGGGCAGCAAGCTAGCGATAGTGAGCGAATCCCAAAAAGTGCGTCGTAGTCCGGATTGGAGTCTGCAACTCGACTCCATGAAGTCGGAATCGCTAGTAATCGTGAATCAGAATGTCACGGTGAATACGTTCCCGGGCCTTGTACACACCGCCCGTCACACCATGGGAGTGGGCTGCAAAAGAAGTGGGTAGTTTAACCTTTCGGGGAGGACGCTCACCACTTTGTGGTTCATGACTGGGGTGAAGTCGTAACAAGGTAGCCCTAGGGGAACCTGGGGCTGGATCACCTCCTTATACGAAGATACTTACGATGAGTGTCCACACAGATTGATTAGGTTTAGAAAAGTAAAAGAGACGATATTGGGTCTGTAGCTCAGCTGGTTAGAGCGCTCGCCTGATAAGCGGGAGGTCGGTGGTTCGAGTCCACTCAGACCCACCAATATCGACTAGAAACAAAGATGGGGCTATAGCTCAGCTGGGAGAGCGCCTGCCTTGCACGCAGGAGGTCTGCGGTTCGATCCCGCATAGCTCCACCATCTTTAAGTGTTTTTATCTGAAAATATTTAAAAATGGTTTCGAAAGCTTTATTGCTAACGAAAGCAAGCTCTTTAACAATTTGGAAAGCTGACTGATTGATTACTTACGAGTAATTCAATCAAATTTAAAAGTTCTCAATGTTTATCTTTCATTAGATAAACACAACAAACACATTCAAGTGTCTTGTATTCGAATCAATGTTTACATTGATTCACAATTGAGTCCGGCAAACAGTTATCAGGAATTAACCCTTCTTGATGACAACCAAAAACCTTGGTTAGTTGCCATACACTAAGACCCTTTCGGGTTGTATGGTTAAGTGACTAAGCGTACACGGTGGATGCCTTGGCAGTCAGAGGCGATGAAAGGCGTAATAACTTGCGATAAGCCCAGATTAGGTAGTAATAACCTTTTGAGTCTGGGATTCCTGAATGGGGAAACCCACTTACATAAGTAAGTATCTTGTTGTGAATACATAGCAACAGGAGGCAAACCGGGGGAACTGAAACATCTAAGTACCCCGAGGAAGAGAAATCAACCGAGATTCCGAAAGTAGCGGCGAGCGAAATTGGATTAGCCCTTAAGCTTTTAATGATGCAGGTGAAGAGTCTGGAAAGTCTCGCAATAAAGGGTGATAGCCCCGTAACCGACACATCATAATCAGTGAAAACGAGTAGGGCGGGACACGTGATATCCTGTCTGAATATGGGGGGACCATCCTCCAAGGCTAAATACTACTGACTGACCGATAGTGAACCAGTACCGTGAGGGAAAGGCGAAAAGAACCCCTGTGAGGGGAGTGAAATAGAACCTGAAACCGTGTACGTACAAGCAGTAGGAGCACCTTCGTGGTGTGACTGCGTACCTTTTGTATAATGGGTCAGCGACTTAATTTTAGTAGCAAGGTTAACCGTTTAGGGGAGCCGTAGGGAAACCGAGTCTTAACTGGGCGTACAGTTGCTAGGATTAGACCCGAAACCAGGTGATCTAGCCATGGGCAGGTTGAAGGTTGAGTAACATCAACTGGAGGACCGAACCGACTAATGTTGAAAAATTAGCGGATGACTTGTGGCTAGGGGTGAAAGGCCAATCAAACCTGGAGATAGCTGGTTCTCCCCGAAAGCTATTTAGGTAGCGCCTCGGACGAATACTACTGGGGGTAGAGCACTGTTAAGGCTAGGGGGTCATCCCGACTTACCAACCCTTTGCAAACTCCGAATACCAGTAAGTACTATCCGGGAGACACACGGCGGGTGCTAACGTCCGTCGTGGAGAGGGAAACAACCCAGACCGCCAGCTAAGGTCCCAAAGTATAGCTAAGTGGGAAACGATGTGGGAAGGCTCAGACAGCCAGGATGTTGGCTTAGAAGCAGCCATCATTTAAAGAAAGCGTAATAGCTCACTGGTCGAGTCGGCCTGCGCGGAAGATGTAACGGGGCTAAGCTATACACCGAAGCTGCGGCTACGTACCTTAGGGTATGTGGGGTAGGGGAGCGTTCTGTAAGCCGTTGAAGGTGGTCTGTAAGGGCTGCTGGAGGTATCAGAAGTGCGAATGCTGACATGAGTAACGATAAAGGGAGTGAAAAACTCCCTCGCCGGAAGACCAAGGGTTCCTGTCCAACGTTAATCGGGGCAGGGTAAGTCGACTCCTAAGGCGAGGCCGAAAGGCGTAGTCGATGGGAAACGGGTTAATATTCCCGTACTTCTTACAATTGCGATGGGGGGACGGAGAAGGCTAGGTGGGCCTGGCGACGGTTGTCCAGGTTCAAGTACGTAGGCGGAAAGTTTAGGTAAATCCGGACTTTCTTAACGCTGAGATACGATGTCGAGCTACTACGGTAGTGAAGTCATTGATGCCATGCTTCCAGGAAAAGCCTCTAAGCTTCAGATTGTAAGGAATCGTACCCCAAACCGACACAGGTGGTCGGGTAGAGAATACCAAGGCGCTTGAGAGAACTCGGGTGAAGGAACTAGGCAAAATGGTACCGTAACTTCGGGAGAAGGTACGCTCTTATCAGTGAAGTCCCTTGCGGATGGAGCAGACGAGAGTCGCAGATACCAGGTGGCTGCAACTGTTTATTAAAAACACAGCACTGTGCAAAATCGTAAGATGACGTATACGGTGTGACGCCTGCCCGGTGCCGGAAGGTTAATTGATGGGGTTAGACTTCGGTCGAAGCTCTTGATCGAAGCCCCGGTAAACGGCGGCCGTAACTATAACGGTCCTAAGGTAGCGAAATTCCTTGTCGGGTAAGTTCCGACCTGCACGAATGGCGTAATGATGGCCACGCTGTCTCCACCCGAGACTCAGTGAAATTGAAATCGCTGTGAAGATGCAGTGTACCCGCGGCTAGACGGAAAGACCCCGTGAACCTTTACTACAGCTTGGCACTGAACATTGAACCTACATGTGTAGGATAGGTGGGAGACTTTGAAACCGCGTCGCTAGATGTGGTGGAGTCGTCCTTGAAATACCACCCTTGTAGTTTTGATGTTCTAACGTTGGTCCCTGAATCGGGATTACGGACAGTGCCTGGTGGGTAGTTTGACTGGGGCGGTCTCCTCCCAAAGAGTAACGGAGGAGCACGAAGGTGGGCTAAACACGGTTGGACATCGTGTGGTTAGTGCAATGGCATAAGCCCGCTTGACTGCGAGAATGACAATTCGAGCAGGTGCGAAAGCAGGTCATAGTGATCCGGTGGTTCTGAATGGAAGGGCCATCGCTCAACGGATAAAAGGTACTCCGGGGATAACAGGCTGATACCGCCCAAGAGTTCATATCGACGGCGGTGTTTGGCACCTCGATGTCGGCTCATCACATCCTGGGGCTGAAGTCGGTCCCAAGGGTATGGCTGTTCGCCATTTAAAGTGGTACGCGAGCTGGGTTTAGAACGTCGTGAGACAGTTCGGTCCCTATCTGCCGTGGGCGTTGGAAAATTGAAAGGGGCTGCTCCTAGTACGAGAGGACCGGAGTGGACGAACCTCTGGTGTTCGGGTTGTCATGCCAATGGCATTGCCCGGTAGCTAAGTTCGGAATCGATAACCGCTGAAAGCATCTAAGCGGGAAGCGAGCCTTGAGATGAGTTTTCCCTGACGCTATAAGCGTCCTAAAGGGTTGTCGTAGACTACGACGTTGATAGGCAGGGTGTGTAAGTGCTGCGAGGCATTGAGCTAACCTGTACTAATTGCCCGTGAGGCTTAACCATACAACACCCAAGGGGTTTTGTGGACTCAAAGAAATACCAAACGCTTGAATGAGTTTGATGAGACTTTTAAATCAGTTTTCCAGATTATTTTAAAATTTGCTTGGCGACCATAGCATTGTGGACCCACCTGATTCCATGCCGAACTCAGAAGTGAAACACAATAGCGCCGATGGTAGTGTGGGGCTTCCCCATGTGAGAGTAGGACATCGCCAGGCTTTAAATTTATTTTCACTTTTTTAAAAGTGAAGACAAAAGCTCGACTTTGTCTATTTAATAGACAAGTCACCATAGAGTTCTAAGTTTTCTTAGAGTTTTATGTTGACTTTCAAAGTGGAAAGCGTATTATACGCGTCCTGCTTAAGTGCTAAGGCACTGAAAGCGTTCTCTTTTTAGAGAACACGCTCTTTAACAATTTAAACCTATCAATCTGTGTGGGCACTCGTTGATGAATATCAAAACGTTATTGGTTCTTTTTCGAAAGAGCGTAATAGCAGTTACTTCGGTAACAAACTTGATTTCAATGAACTGAGTGACCAATACGTTTAACTACTTGTAGTTATTCGGCACAGTCAATTCATTACCATTCTGTTGGAATGGTAATAGCTTTAGAATTACATGTTCATTTTCGAATGAATATTAGTTTTGAAGTCAGTATTCGTTGAGTCACAAAATCTTAAATTGAAGAGTTTGATCATGGCTCAGATTGAACGCTGGCGGCAGGCCTAACACATGCAAGTCGAGCGGAAACGACACTAACAATCCTTCGGGTGCGTTAATGGGCGTCGAGCGGCGGACGGGTGAGTAATGCCTAGGAAATTGCCTTGATGTGGGGGATAACCATTGGAAACGATGGCTAATACCGCATAATGCCTACGGGCCAAAGAGGGGGACCTTCGGGCCTCTCGCGTCAAGATATGCCTAGGTGGGATTAGCTAGTTGGTGAGGTAATGGCTCACCAAGGCGACGATCCCTAGCTGGTCTGAGAGGATGATCAGCCACACTGGAACTGAGACACGGTCCAGACTCCTACGGGAGGCAGCAGTGGGGAATATTGCACAATGGGCGAAAGCCTGATGCAGCCATGCCGCGTGTATGAAGAAGGCCTTCGGGTTGTAAAGTACTTTCAGTTGTGAGGAAGGGTGTGTAGTTAATAGCTGCACATCTTGACGTTAGCAACAGAAGAAGCACCGGCTAACTCCGTGCCAGCAGCCGCGGTAATACGGAGGGTGCGAGCGTTAATCGGAATTACTGGGCGTAAAGCGCATGCAGGTGGTTCATTAAGTCAGATGTGAAAGCCCGGGGCTCAACCTCGGAACTGCATTTGAAACTGGTGAACTAGAGTGCTGTAGAGGGGGGTAGAATTTCAGGTGTAGCGGTGAAATGCGTAGAGATCTGAAGGAATACCAGTGGCGAAGGCGGCCCCCTGGACAGACACTGACACTCAGATGCGAAAGCGTGGGGAGCAAACAGGATTAGATACCCTGGTAGTCCACGCCGTAAACGATGTCTACTTGGAGGTTGTGGCCTTGAGCCGTGGCTTTCGGAGCTAACGCGTTAAGTAGACCGCCTGGGGAGTACGGTCGCAAGATTAAAACTCAAATGAATTGACGGGGGCCCGCACAAGCGGTGGAGCATGTGGTTTAATTCGATGCAACGCGAAGAACCTTACCTACTCTTGACATCCAGAGAAGCCAGCGGAGACGCAGGTGTGCCTTCGGGAGCTCTGAGACAGGTGCTGCATGGCTGTCGTCAGCTCGTGTTGTGAAATGTTGGGTTAAGTCCCGCAACGAGCGCAACCCTTATCCTTGTTTGCCAGCGAGTAATGTCGGGAACTCCAGGGAGACTGCCGGTGATAAACCGGAGGAAGGTGGGGACGACGTCAAGTCATCATGGCCCTTACGAGTAGGGCTACACACGTGCTACAATGGCGCATACAGAGGGCAGCAAGCTAGCGATAGTGAGCGAATCCCAAAAAGTGCGTCGTAGTCCGGATTGGAGTCTGCAACTCGACTCCATGAAGTCGGAATCGCTAGTAATCGTGAATCAGAATGTCACGGTGAATACGTTCCCGGGCCTTGTACACACCGCCCGTCACACCATGGGAGTGGGCTGCAAAAGAAGTGGGTAGTTTAACCTTTCGGGGAGGACGCTCACCACTTTGTGGTTCATGACTGGGGTGAAGTCGTAACAAGGTAGCCCTAGGGGAACCTGGGGCTGGATCACCTCCTTATACGAAGATACTTACGATGAGTGTCCACACAGATTGATTAGGTTTAGAAAAGTAAAAGAGACGATATTGGGTCTGTAGCTCAGCTGGTTAGAGCGCTCGCCTGATAAGCGGGAGGTCGGTGGTTCGAGTCCACTCAGACCCACCAATATCGACTAGAAACAAAGATGGGGCTATAGCTCAGCTGGGAGAGCGCCTGCCTTGCACGCAGGAGGTCTGCGGTTCGATCCCGCATAGCTCCACCATCTTTAAGTGTTTTTATCTGAAAATATTTAAAAATGGTTTCGAAAGCTTTATTGCTAACGAAAGCAAGCTCTTTAACAATTTGGAAAGCTGACTGATTGATTACTTACGAGTAATTCAATCAAATTTAAAAGTTCTCAATGTTTATCTTTCATTAGATAAACACAACAAACACATTCAAGTGTCTTGTATTCGAATCAATGTTTACATTGATTCACAATTGAGTCCGGCAAACAGTTATCAGGAATTAACCCTTCTTGATGACAACCAAAAACCTTGGTTAGTTGCCATACACTAAGACCCTTTCGGGTTGTATGGTTAAGTGACTAAGCGTACACGGTGGATGCCTTGGCAGTCAGAGGCGATGAAAGGCGTAATAACTTGCGATAAGCCCAGATTAGGTAGTAATAACCTTTTGAGTCTGGGATTCCTGAATGGGGAAACCCACTTACATAAGTAAGTATCTTGTTGTGAATACATAGCAACAGGAGGCAAACCGGGGGAACTGAAACATCTAAGTACCCCGAGGAAGAGAAATCAACCGAGATTCCGAAAGTAGCGGCGAGCGAAATTGGATTAGCCCTTAAGCTTTTAATGATGCAGGTGAAGAGTCTGGAAAGTCTCGCAATAAAGGGTGATAGCCCCGTAACCGACACATCATAATCAGTGAAAACGAGTAGGGCGGGACACGTGATATCCTGTCTGAATATGGGGGGACCATCCTCCAAGGCTAAATACTACTGACTGACCGATAGTGAACCAGTACCGTGAGGGAAAGGCGAAAAGAACCCCTGTGAGGGGAGTGAAATAGAACCTGAAACCGTGTACGTACAAGCAGTAGGAGCACCTTCGTGGTGTGACTGCGTACCTTTTGTATAATGGGTCAGCGACTTAATTTTAGTAGCAAGGTTAACCGTTTAGGGGAGCCGTAGGGAAACCGAGTCTTAACTGGGCGTACAGTTGCTAGGATTAGACCCGAAACCAGGTGATCTAGCCATGGGCAGGTTGAAGGTTGAGTAACATCAACTGGAGGACCGAACCGACTAATGTTGAAAAATTAGCGGATGACTTGTGGCTAGGGGTGAAAGGCCAATCAAACCTGGAGATAGCTGGTTCTCCCCGAAAGCTATTTAGGTAGCGCCTCGGACGAATACTACTGGGGGTAGAGCACTGTTAAGGCTAGGGGGTCATCCCGACTTACCAACCCTTTGCAAACTCCGAATACCAGTAAGTACTATCCGGGAGACACACGGCGGGTGCTAACGTCCGTCGTGGAGAGGGAAACAACCCAGACCGCCAGCTAAGGTCCCAAAGTATAGCTAAGTGGGAAACGATGTGGGAAGGCTCAGACAGCCAGGATGTTGGCTTAGAAGCAGCCATCATTTAAAGAAAGCGTAATAGCTCACTGGTCGAGTCGGCCTGCGCGGAAGATGTAACGGGGCTAAGCTATACACCGAAGCTGCGGCTACGTACCTTAGGGTATGTGGGGTAGGGGAGCGTTCTGTAAGCCGTTGAAGGTGGTCTGTAAGGGCTGCTGGAGGTATCAGAAGTGCGAATGCTGACATGAGTAACGATAAAGGGAGTGAAAAACTCCCTCGCCGGAAGACCAAGGGTTCCTGTCCAACGTTAATCGGGGCAGGGTAAGTCGACTCCTAAGGCGAGGCCGAAAGGCGTAGTCGATGGGAAACGGGTTAATATTCCCGTACTTCTTACAATTGCGATGGGGGGACGGAGAAGGCTAGGTGGGCCTGGCGACGGTTGTCCAGGTTCAAGTACGTAGGCGGAAAGTTTAGGTAAATCCGGACTTTCTTAACGCTGAGATACGATGTCGAGCTACTACGGTAGTGAAGTCATTGATGCCATGCTTCCAGGAAAAGCCTCTAAGCTTCAGATTGTAAGGAATCGTACCCCAAACCGACACAGGTGGTCGGGTAGAGAATACCAAGGCGCTTGAGAGAACTCGGGTGAAGGAACTAGGCAAAATGGTACCGTAACTTCGGGAGAAGGTACGCTCTTATCAGTGAAGTCCCTTGCGGATGGAGCAGACGAGAGTCGCAGATACCAGGTGGCTGCAACTGTTTATTAAAAACACAGCACTGTGCAAAATCGTAAGATGACGTATACGGTGTGACGCCTGCCCGGTGCCGGAAGGTTAATTGATGGGGTTAGACTTCGGTCGAAGCTCTTGATCGAAGCCCCGGTAAACGGCGGCCGTAACTATAACGGTCCTAAGGTAGCGAAATTCCTTGTCGGGTAAGTTCCGACCTGCACGAATGGCGTAATGATGGCCACGCTGTCTCCACCCGAGACTCAGTGAAATTGAAATCGCTGTGAAGATGCAGTGTACCCGCGGCTAGACGGAAAGACCCCGTGAACCTTTACTACAGCTTGGCACTGAACATTGAACCTACATGTGTAGGATAGGTGGGAGACTTTGAAACCGCGTCGCTAGATGTGGTGGAGTCGTCCTTGAAATACCACCCTTGTAGTTTTGATGTTCTAACGTTGGTCCCTGAATCGGGATTACGGACAGTGCCTGGTGGGTAGTTTGACTGGGGCGGTCTCCTCCCAAAGAGTAACGGAGGAGCACGAAGGTGGGCTAAACACGGTTGGACATCGTGTGGTTAGTGCAATGGCATAAGCCCGCTTGACTGCGAGAATGACAATTCGAGCAGGTGCGAAAGCAGGTCATAGTGATCCGGTGGTTCTGAATGGAAGGGCCATCGCTCAACGGATAAAAGGTACTCCGGGGATAACAGGCTGATACCGCCCAAGAGTTCATATCGACGGCGGTGTTTGGCACCTCGATGTCGGCTCATCACATCCTGGGGCTGAAGTCGGTCCCAAGGGTATGGCTGTTCGCCATTTAAAGTGGTACGCGAGCTGGGTTTAGAACGTCGTGAGACAGTTCGGTCCCTATCTGCCGTGGGCGTTGGAAAATTGAAAGGGGCTGCTCCTAGTACGAGAGGACCGGAGTGGACGAACCTCTGGTGTTCGGGTTGTCATGCCAATGGCATTGCCCGGTAGCTAAGTTCGGAATCGATAACCGCTGAAAGCATCTAAGCGGGAAGCGAGCCTTGAGATGAGTTTTCCCTGGCACTATAAGTGTCCTAAAGGGTTGTCGTAGACTACGACGTTGATAGGCAGGGTGTGTAAGTGCTGCGAGGCATTGAGCTAACCTGTACTAATTGCCCGTGAGGCTTAACCATACAACACCCAAGGGGTTTTGTGGACTCAATAGAAAGACCAGACCTTGAATGCGTTTGAAGAGAAACTTTTAAAGCTCTATTAAATAGAGAAGCAGCTTTCCGAATTTTAAAATTTGCTTGGCGACCATAGCATTGTGGACCCACCTGATTCCATGCCGAACTCAGAAGTGAAACACAATAGCGCCGATGGTAGTGTGGGGCTTCCCCATGTGAGAGTAGGACATCGCCAGGCTTTAAATTAAATCTTTAGGTTGACCGACCTGGAGATATGGACGCTCACTTAGTGAGTTGACCACTGCGGAGTGGTAGTTCAGTTGGTTAGAATACCGGCCTGTCACGCCGGGGGTCGCGGGTTCGAGTCCCGTCCACTCCGCCACTTATTCAGAGGTTCAGCTCTTTAAAACTGAAATAGGGGTGTAGCTCCAATTGGCAGAGCAGCGGATTCCAAATCCGCGTGTTGGGAGTTCGAATCTCTCCACCCCTGCCATATTTAAGGCTCTAGCAGAAATGCTAGGGCCTTTTTGCTTTCTGAAGCTAATTATACGCCATTAGCAAAGCAGCGGATTCTCAGGCTTGCCAAAATAGCGCGTATTGGGAGTCTAAACCTCTACTCCTGCCACATACAAAGCTTCAGCAGAAATGCTAGGGCTTTTTTACGTCTGTTGCTTCTTCGAAGCAATGTTGGGAGAACTAGGCGCCCTCCTAACTTACCAGTCTGGTTGAATCTCCGGAGTGCCGACTCAGTCCTCCTCTGGCATATTTAAGGATCTGCCCCGGTAGAAAGACTAGACCCTTCTTGCTAATGCATCAGGTGTTCTATAGAGAAGTTTCGGTTCTAGAACATTGGTGTGCGAAGCTTTAACTCTAATTACAATTCCTCTTCGATCGTGGTTCTCTTTCTACACTTTATTATGCTTTAAATACTTCACTTGAAAAGAAGGCCATGTATCTTTACTTAATTTAATTCCGTAAATGCTTTGTGTTTATCTTCGCTCGAATGCACTCAAACTGGTGGTTGCTTGTTGGCCTGTTTGGAAGCGTTAGGTACGACAAAGAGTCGTGATTTCAGATAGCAATCATGACTAAAGTAGTGGTCAGAGATAAGGGAGCAACTTGTAGGCTAGAGAGGCGTGCTTGTTGATGGACACAGGTACAAAAAAGGCCGCTTATACTAAGCGACCTTCGTTTATATTTTTCGGTGTTAATCCAATTCTTTCTCAGCTTGTTTCGCTTTCTCTATCATTGGAGTGATTGTCGAACCTTGAACTAATATTGAGAACACAACAACAGCATAGGTCATAACGAGGATTATCTCTTTAACATCGATTGCCTTGTCTTCAATCACCCAGATACCTGAAGGGATTGAAAGTGCCATGGCTAGAGCTAAGCCTCCGCGTAAACCACCCCAAGTTAGAATCTTAGTCGACCACGGGTTGTAAGTTCTAAAGCGTTTAAATCCCATATAAGACAAGAAAACACTTAGATAGCGTGCACTCAATACTAGAGGGACTGCGAACGCCATCAAAATCCAATCTTCTTGGTGGAACTTGAATAGCAGCATAGACATACCAATCAATAAGAATAGTACGCCATTTAAGAACTCATCTATTAATTCCCAGAAATGGTCTAGGTGATCCTCACTTTCCTTAGAAAATCCGATGAAGCGTGTCCAGTTGCCTATCATGATACCAGATACCACCATTGCTAATGGTCCAGATACATGAAGAACCTCTGCAAAAGCATAACCAGCTGTAGGAATACCGATGGTTAATAGCAACTCCATCGAGTGGTCATCTGTGTTGCTGATTAGATAGTGGAATATCAAACCTAGAACAAATCCGTAGACGATACCGCCAATAGCCTCTTGGACGAATAACATGGTCACGCTACCTACAGTCGGTGCTTCTGTGCCGAACGCAATGGTAAATAGGGTTACGAAGATAACTAGGCCAAAACCATCGTTGAATAGAGATTCTCCCTCGATTTGAGTAGAGATTCGTCTGGGAGCATCGAGCTTCTTCACTATTGCTAATACAGCTATTGGATCGGTTGGAGATATTAGAGAACCAAACAGTAAGCAATAAATTAGGTCAAATTGAATACCGATAAATTGACAGACCCCATAAAGTACAAAGCCAATAAAGAATGTCGAAAATAGTGTAGCACCAAGAGCGAGTACCGTTATTTCCCATTTCTGATCTTTTAGATTAGGTAACTTAATTCCCAAACCACCTGCAAAAAGTAAGAATCCCAGTATTCCTTTTAGGAGGAAGTCTTCAAAGTTGATACTGGCAACGGTTTCTGAGGCGATGTCAGCCAATTGGAACCAATTGTTTTGTCCCGCAATGATAATCAATAGAGATAGCATCATTGAGCCAGCTGTGATGGCGATGGTTGTCTGCATTTTACCAATTTTGGTATTAACGAAAGCAATAAGCATGGCTGCAGCGGACAAGAAGCATAAGGTGTAATAGACCGACATTGGGATTCCAATATGTAACAAAATATGAATATTAATTCTCGTTCTCTCATGCTCAAATAGCAAACATTTTTTGTCATGACTTGGTCATTTACTTCATGTTTTAGACGTCTAGACTCCTTTTGAATGTGTGGTAGGATGGAGGGATAATTAAAGGAATGAGGTTGTATCGTGGGAAGTGATGTAAGGCAAAAGATTGACGCTCTGTTGAAGCAACGAATTTTACTGATTGATGGTGGCATGGGTACCATGATTCAGGATTATAAATTGGAAGAGCAAGACTATCGCGGTGAGCGATTTGCTGATTGGCATAGTGACTTAAAAGGTAACAATGACCTTTTGGTACTTACGCAGCCTAAGCTTATCAAAGATATCCATATGGAGTATTTGGGAGCCGGTGCTGATATCCTCGAGACCAATACCTTTAACGCTACAACCATCGCTATGGCCGACTATGATATGGAAAGTCTCAGCGAAGAAATTAACTATGCTGCTGCTAAGTTGGCTCGTGAAGCGGCAGATGAATGGACAGTGAAGACTCCTGATAAACCCCGTTTCGTGGCGGGTGTGTTAGGTCCAACTAACCGAACTTGTTCTCTCTCTCCAGATGTTAATGATCCGGGTTATCGTAATGTTAGCTTTGATGAACTTGTTGAGGCTTACTCTGAATCGACTCGTGCGCTTATCAAGGGCGGTTCAGACTTAATTCTTATTGAAACTATCTTCGATACGTTAAACGCGAAAGCGTGTGCTTTTGCGGTTGAATCTGTCTTTGAAGAAGTAGGTATCATTTTACCGGTTATGATCTCCGGTACTATCACAGATGCATCTGGTCGGACGCTTTCCGGACAAACAACAGAAGCATTCTATAATGCCCTTCGTCATGTAAAACCTATCTCATTTGGATTGAACTGTGCATTAGGCCCAGATGAATTGCGTGAATATGTCGGTGAGATGTCTCGTATCTCCGAATGTCATGTTTCTGCACACCCTAATGCGGGTTTACCTAACGCATTTGGTGAGTATGACCTTTCTCCCGAAGATATGGCTGAACACGTCAAGGAATGGGCTGAAAGTGGTTTCTTGAACTTAATTGGTGGTTGTTGTGGTACGACGCCAGAACATATACGCCAAATGGCAGAAGCTGTTGAAGGTGTAACACCGCGCCAATTACCAGATTTACCCGTCTCTTGTCGTCTCTCTGGTTTAGAGCCATTGACGATATCCAAGGAATCTCTGTTTGTTAACGTGGGTGAGCGAACTAACGTTACGGGCTCTGCTCGCTTTAAGCGCCTTATCAAAGAAGAGCTATATGATGAAGCTTTGAGTGTGGCTCGAGAGCAAGTTGAGAATGGCGCTCAAATTATCGATATCAACATGGATGAAGGGATGCTAGACGCTGAGGCGTGTATGGTTAAATTCCTTAATCTATGTGCGTCTGAGCCTGAGATCTCGAAAGTGCCAGTCATGGTCGACTCTTCAAAATGGGAAGTTATTGAAGCGGGTCTGAAATGTATTCAGGGTAAAGGCATCGTTAACTCGATCTCATTGAAGGAAGGGAAAGAGAAGTTTGTCGAACAAGCGAAACTGGTTCGCCGATATGGTGCTGCCGTTATCGTGATGGCGTTCGATGAAGTTGGCCAAGCTGACACTCGAGAGCGTAAGGTTGAGATTTGCACTAATGCCTACAATATTCTGGTTGATGAAGTGGGCTTCCCACCTGAAGATATTATTTTTGACCCGAACATTTTTGCTGTGGCGACAGGTATTGATGAGCATAACAACTATGCGGTCGATTTCATTGAAGCTGTAGGGGACATCAAACGAGACTTACCTCATGCGATGATTTCTGGTGGTGTATCGAATGTTTCGTTCTCATTCCGAGGTAATAACTACGTTCGTGAGGCTATCCACGCAGTATTCCTATACCACTGCTTTAAAAACGGTATGGATATGGGCATCGTAAATGCTGGGCAATTAGAGATTTACGATAATGTCCCTGAGGATTTACGTGAAGCCGTTGAAGATGTGGTTCTAAACCGCCGAGATGATTCCACTGAGCGCTTGCTAGATATCGCAACTGAATATCTAGAGCGTGCAGTTGGAAAAGTTGAAGATAAATCTGCTTTAGAGTGGCGTACCTGGCCAGTAGAAAAACGCTTAGAGCATTCCTTAGTGAAAGGTATTACCGACTTTATTGTTGAAGATACCGAAGAAGCTCGTGTTAATGCCTCTCGCCCTATCGAGGTGATAGAAGGCCCATTAATGGATGGTATGAATGTGGTTGGTGACCTCTTTGGTGAAGGTAAGATGTTCCTTCCTCAAGTGGTGAAATCTGCACGTGTTATGAAGCAAGCGGTAGCCCATCTAGAGCCATTTATCAATGCAACCAAAGACGTAGGTGCAACTAACGGAAAAATCTTACTTGCGACCGTAAAAGGCGATGTTCACGATATTGGAAAAAATATTGTGGGCGTTGTCTTGCAGTGTAATAACTACGAAATTATCGATTTAGGCGTGATGGTTTCATGTGAAAAAATCCTTAAGGTCGCTAAGGAAGAAAACGTCGATATCATTGGCCTTTCGGGTTTGATCACTCCTTCCCTGGATGAGATGGTGCATGTTGCGAAAGAAATGGAAAGGCAAGGCTTTAAACTGCCTCTTCTGATCGGTGGAGCAACCACATCTAAAGCGCATACAGCCGTTAAGATTGAACAGAACTACTCTGAGCCTGTGGTCTACGTAAACAATGCTTCACGTGCGGTGGGTGTGTGTACCTCTCTACTATCTAACGAACTGAAACCTGCATTTGTTGAGAAGTTGAATATTGATTACGATCGCGTTCGCGATCAGCATAATCGTAAGAAGCCTCGTACTAAACCGGTCACTCTTGAAAGAGCACGTGCTAATAAAGTAGCTATCGATTGGGATGCTTACACGCCACCGGCACCCGCTAAACCGGGAGTTCACATCTTTAATGATTTTGATGTGGCAACTTTGCGTCAGTACATCGACTGGACTCCATTCTTTATGACATGGTCATTGGTCGGTAAATACCCTGCAATTCTTGATCATGAAGAAGTGGGCGAGGAAGCGAAACGCTTATTCAAAGATGCCAACGATTTATTGGATCGAGTACAGAAAGAGAAATTACTTGAAGCTCGTGGGATGTGTGCGATGTTCCCTGCTAACAGCGTTGGCGATGATATCGAAGTGTATACCGATGAATCTCGTACTGAAGTGTTAAAGGTTTTACACAACCTTCGTCAGCAAACCGAGAAGCCAAAAGGTTTTAACTACTGTTTGTCTGATTACATTGCGCCGAAAGATAGCGGTAAAGCGGACTGGATTGGTGGCTTTGCGGTGACTGGTGGTATCGGCGAGCGTGAGCTTGCTGATGAATACAAAGCCAACGGTGATGACTACAACGCGATTATGATTCAGGCGGTTGCTGACCGATTGGCTGAAGCGTTCGCTGAATACCTGCATAAAGAAGTGAGAAAGGACATTTGGGGCTACTCGCCGGATGAGGATCTGTCTAATGACGATTTGATTCGTGAGAAGTACCAAGGTATTCGTCCAGCTCCAGGTTACCCTGCTTGCCCAGAACATACAGAAAAAGGAACGTTGTGGGAGTTGATGGACGTTGAAAAAGCGATCGACATGTCACTAACCACGAGCTACGCGATGTGGCCTGGTGCTTCAGTGTCTGGTATGTATTTTTCACATCCTGATGCCCGATACTTTGCGATTGCACAGATTCAACAGGATCAAGTGGATAGCTATGCCGACCGTAAAGGTTGGGATATGTTGGAAGCTGAGAAGTGGTTAGGCCCAAACATTAACTAGTTTGAATCTATAACGAGCTTTGATTCGTAACGTAAAAAAGAGAAAGGGTTGCTTAATAGCAACCCTTTTTGTATCTGTAATTTAGTTATTTATCTGTCGATGATAAACGGACTATCTACTCAAATAACTCTTGATGAAGTTTTTGAATCGCCAGCTTAGACACAGATTCATCTAGCAAGAAGCATAGGTTGTGTGGGCTTGCTCCGTAACAAATCATACGTAGGTTGAAATCTTCTAGAGTGCCGAATACCTGCTTTGCATAGCCTTTGCTTTCGCTCATGTTGTTACCAATAAGAGCAACAAGGCATAGGTCGTGCTCAATATCTACGGAACACAACTCTTCAAGCTCAAGGCGAGCGGCTTCAGGTAACTCAGGAGCACCACCTGAGGTATCGGTTTGATCGAGAGTAAGTGAGACACTGATCTCTGAGGTGGTGATAAGATCGACTGAGATCTTATGTTTAGCCAGGATCTCGAATACCTTTGCCAAAAAACCATAGGCATGGAACATGTTAGCGCTGCGTAGCGTAACCATGGTTTGGTTGCAGCGTAGGGCAAGCGCTCTGAACAGAGGAGAGCTTTCAACTTGTTGACGAATCCATGTTCCACCAAGCTCTGGTGCTTTTGATGAGCCGACAAAAACAGGGATTTGATGGCGTAGTGCAGGAACCAGAGTTGAAGGGTGTAATATTTTCGCGCCAAAGTTTGCCATCTCAGATGCCTCACTGAAGCTGATCTCTGGGATAGGAGATGCTTTCGATGCGATGCGTGGATCTGTGGTGTAGATGCCTGGAACATCAGTCCAAATTTCTAAGCCAATCGCTTGTACCGACTCCGCAATCAGTGCAGCTGAATAATCACTGCCGCCACGACCTAACGTTGTGGTGTTACCTTCGCTGTCGGCACCGATAAAACCTTGGGTAACGACAACTTGTTCTTCGCAAAGTGGAATCAGTTTCTGCTGTGCAAGGGCTGCAATATCTTCCAGTTGTGGTTCTGCTTTACCGAAATCATCATTGGTGCGCATCACTTCTCTGATATCAAAACGAGTCGCTGGTGTATCACGTTCGCGAATGATTTGAGCGAGGATATGTGTCGACATCAGTTCGCCACATGCCACTAGGTGATCAGTGAGTTTGGTACTGGCTTGGAATGATGCGGCTTCTGCAGCGCTCGCAATATCATCCAGAATACAGTGCACATCTTTTTCAATGCTAATTGGGTCTGCTAGCTGAGCAAGAATCGTATTATGAATGTCGGTTAACTGTGTGACTAGTTCTTGGCGACGAGTTTTATCTTGAACACCATTCGCGAGTTCAACAAGCAGGTTAGTCACGCCAGAGCATGCGCTACTCACGACCAGTTTCGTATTTGAGTTGTTTTCAATAATGGCAGCACAACGGCTCATTGCTTCAAAGTTGGCAACACTTGTTCCACCAAACTTAGCGACATTAAAAGAACCAGCTACATTAGATGCACTCACGATATATCTCCCACGATTTCCTAAAATAAAATTACTGTTGGGTAATCCAACGTCCGATGTTTTTCGAAGAGAGTTTTAGAGCAAAAAAGAGAGGAATTATTAGAATAGTAACCTCAGAAGCTCTTCACCATATAGAAATGGCGACAGTTAACGGGATTCAGCCCGCTCAACCGATAATAAAGGTCCTGCATCCTTTTATTATCTCGGCACTGCTCCCCATGAATGTTTTGTATTGGAAATGCGGTTCCACAAAACACCTGCCTGGGCAGTGCTCCTCTTCTGCTAGATAGCCATTTCATTGAACGTGTTTGCGCAAATAATGTCAATCCGTAACGTGAGATAATTGAAAAATAATTTTAACAATTATGTGACACTGGTTTGACCTCAATACTTATGGCTAATTGCTGAGGTAATCAATTTGCTTTAGGGTGGACTGATCACAACATTAACGTAAGGGATGTACATGTCTAATTTAACACTCACTGCTGCTATCGATAGCTTTTATCCGCCACACCGAACGTTAATGGGGCCGGGGCCTTCAGACATTTCTCCTCAAGTTTTACAGGCATTAAGCCGTCCAACCATTGGTCACCTCGACCCGCTATTTATTGCGATGATGGATGAGCTTAAACAACTTCTTAAGTATGCATTCCAAACAGAGAATGAATTTACGATTGCTGTCTCTGCTCCAGGCAGTGCGGGCATGGAAACCTGTTTTGTTAATTTGATTGAGCCTGGTGAAAAGGTCATTGTTTGTCGTAACGGTGTTTTTGGTGAGCGTATGCGCGAGAATGTTGTTCGCTGTGGTGGTGAAGCCATCCTTGTTGATGACGAGTGGGGTAAGCCCGTTTCAGTTGAAAAGGTAGAAAAGGCATTGGCTGAAAACCCCGATGCTGTTGCTGTCGCATTTGTGCATGCCGAGACGTCTACTGGCGCGTTATCGGATGCTCAAGCTATTTCCGCAGTCGCTCGCCAGTTTGATGCATTGTCGATTGTGGATGCGGTGACATCATTAGGTGGTGTGCCATTGTTGGTTGATGAATGGCAACTCGATGCGGTTTATTCAGGCAGTCAGAAGTGTCTGTCTTGTGTACCTGGTTTATCTCCCGTGACGTTCTCTCAACGTGCTGTCGATAAAATGAAAGCACGTCAAGCTCCCGTACAAAGCTGGTTCTTGGATCAGAGCTTGGTATTAGGTTATTGGAGTGGAGAAGGTAAGCGTAGCTATCACCACACTGCGCCTGTGAACAGCCTATATGCTCTGCATGAGTCGTTGGTTTTATTGAAAAATGAAGGCCTGGATAATGCGTGGTCACGTCACCATGCGATGCACCAAGAGCTTAAAGAAGGCGTAGAAGCACTAGGATTAAAGTTTGTGGTTGATGAAGAGAGTCGCCTACCTCAATTGAATGCGCTTTACTTCCCTGAAGGGATTGATGAAGCCAAAATAAGAACGCAGCTGTTAGAAGAATATAATCTTGAAATCGGTGCAGGCCTTGGCTCTTTAGCTGGGAAGGCTTGGCGTATTGGTTTAATGGGTTATGGCGCTCGAAAAGAGAATGTAGCCTTATGCTTAAAAGCGTTGCAAGACGCTCTAAAATAGTAGCTATAAGCTGAAGTTCAAAAGAAAAGCGCACGAGAGATCGTGCGCTTTTTTGTGCCTAACCGAAAGGTCAGAAATGGTGCTTTAGTTCCGAGATCTAAACATCACTCAGCAGACGACAGGTTATCTTCTTCTTGTGATACTCTTTTATACTGAATCTTGGAAAAGTCTCGATTTGGGAACAAGAAGCTCGCTTCACTGCGAATTTGTTCTGCCTTGCTGTGATCGCCTAATCCTTGATACGCGAGAATCAGGTTGCTGTAGAAAGCAGGCCTTGGCTTACTCTTTATGATCTCTAACGACCAATCTATATAAGGCTGGATCAGGCTAGGATCGGCTTTGTAGAGGCCGATATTTAGATAGGTACTGTACACGTCCCAATCATAGCGATCTTTCCATACTACGGGGTTCGTTACCTGCTTAAGAATGTCCGGGTTTTTCGGCTTAGACATTTCAAATTTAGTGAGTACATAATTGGTGTGTAAGGCACTCAGCATGTAAAAACTCACCAAGATAGGAACGACTAAGCTCGACACTCTGAATAGGGTTTTACTGACGATACTAAACGGCTGCTGATAGTGGCGAGAAGTCCGTTGATCGACCCAGTAAATCAAAATGATAAAGGTTATCCAGTGAATCGCCGAGTGGTAAAAAGGATACTCAAGCTGAGAATGTAAGAGTATTGGTATGAACAGCGCAAGTAGTGCTAGACGTGTTCCTTTCGCTGAGTTAGCTATGCGTGACATCACCAACACCGCAGCAATCAAGATCCCGATGATTGGTACTATTCCGCCCTCAACCCCCCAAAACAGGAACTCATTGTGTGGGTGATCCATTGAAGGAAGGCCGGGATGATAATTTGGGTTGAGTTGATGCTGGCGAGCTGTGTATAGCGTGTACTCGGATTCGAATTTCCCGTAGCCATACCCTGTAAATGGCTTTTCGATCATCATATCGAGCGCTTGCGGAAAGGTATAAGCTCGTGGGCTTTCTAAGTTAGCCCTTTTGCTTGCGAGGCTATCAGTTGTACTGAGGCTGATCACCGAAAAAGCGACGACGATACCGACTACCACTGATACACACCATCCGTAGAAGCGCTTCTTGGTCGAGAACTTGTAAAGGTAAGGCAGAATGCAGACAAACCCGATTACGGCAGCCAACCATCCTGTACGTGATGCAATGATGATCAGCAAAGGTACGGTTAAGGTTGGTGTCAGGTATAGTAAGAATGACTCGCTAATTTTGCGATTATATTTAGCAGGCTGTCTCGCTAAAAGATAAGCTGAAAGCACAAAACCGGTAGCTAAAAAGCTGGCCATAACATTCGGTTGTTGAAATATCCCATAAGGTCTATTGGCCGCAGTGTTATAACCAAATAGGTTGCCAGGTTCCAGTAAGAAATATTGCACATAGCCAAAAAGTGTTTGTAGGACGACAGCAAGAACAATGAACCACAACATGCGTTGTTTGTGTTTGTTACTGAATTTAAATTGCTGAAGCACCACGAATAAAGCGAAGCCCGCCCACAATCCCAGTAGTCGGCCTGATGCGGCTTGAGGAGAGGCGTTGCTGTAAATAATGGGCAACGTCAGTATCACGCAGCTTATTAGCAAGCCAACGGTTAACTTTGAATATTTGAGTGCTCGGTTAGTGGCAAGCTGGTAGAAGCCAATCGCCAACGTAAAGCTAAGAGCTAACCAAGTGGTTGGATTAAAGGATAAAGCGAGGCCTGAGCCTCCAGGATTGGGCATGAAAAAGTGCATGGCTAATAAGAATATAACAGCTAAAGAGGCAAGGAATGCCTTGTTAAGCGGAAGCTGAGTTCTCTGATTTTCTAGCTGGGTACCGCTAGTATGTATTGTTGCCATAAATCCCTAACCTTATAAAAACAGAGCTTGTTCCTTCTGAAAAAAGCCCTGTTACTTTAACATTTTTCTGTCTGCTCGCAGGGAGCTATTTTACACCTACTTCAAATTTAACATAGGCTTAAGGAAGCGAGCAGTGTGCGAACCTTCGACTAACGCCACATCTTCAGGTGTACCTTCTGCAACAATTTCACCGCCTCCTTGACCACCTTCAGGGCCAAGATCTAGGATCCAGTCCGCTGTTTTGACGACGTCTAGGTTATGCTCAATCACGACAACCGTATTACCGTGATCCCGTAATCTATGCAGTACCGTTAACAGTTGCTGGATATCGTGGAAATGTAGGCCTGTTGTTGGCTCATCGAGAATGTATAAGGTTTTCCCCGTGTCTCGCTTAGATAACTCTCTTGCCAACTTAACACGTTGTGCTTCACCGCCAGACAAGGTTGTTGCTGCTTGTCCGAGGCGAATGTAGGAAAGGCCAACATCCATCAATGTTTGCAGCTTACGAGCAATAACAGGAACAGGGTTGAAGTATTCTCGAGCATCTTCGACAGTCATCTCTAGAACTTCGTCAATGGTTTTCCCCTTGTAGCGGACCTCTAGCGTTTCACGGTTATAACGCTTACCTTTACACACATCGCACGGTACATACACATCTGGCAAGAAATGCATCTCTACTTTGATGACGCCGTCTCCCTGACACGCTTCACAACGACCACCACGAACGTTAAAACTGAATCGACCTGGCTTGTAGCCACGAGATCGTGATTCTTGTGTACCTGCAAATAACTCTCGAATTGGAGTGAAAATACCAGTGTAGGTTGCAGGATTCGATCTTGGTGTTCGACCGATAGGGCTTTGATCAATATCGATTACTTTGTCGAAATGCTCTAAGCCTTTAATCTTTTTGTGCTGCGCCGGAACTGCAGTTGTTGCACCGTTCAATTGAGTGTGGGCGACTTTAAAGAAGGTGTCATTGATGAGTGTTGATTTACCGGATCCCGATACACCGGTAATACAGCTGAACAAGCCTACAGGGATTGTCGCAGTGACATTCTTTAGGTTGTTCCCAGTCGCGCCAACGATCTCGACGACCTTTTTCTTATCGATAGGCGTTCTTTGTTTGGGGATCGCAATTTCTTTGGCGCCGCTGAGGTATTGCCCAGTTAAAGAATTCGGATTTTCGATGATGTCTTGCATGGTGCCTTCAGCGACCACGTGACCACCATGAACACCTGCGCCTGGGCCTATATCGATAACATGGTCAGCGCAACGAATCGCATCTTCGTCATGCTCAACAACAAGTACGGTATTTCCTAAATCTCTTAGGTGAACCAGAGTTTGTAGTAGACGTTCATTATCACGCTGGTGGAGGCCAATTGATGGCTCATCCAGCACATACATAACGCCAACTAAACCGGCACCAATTTGACTTGCGAGACGAATCCTTTGCGCTTCACCACCAGACAGTGTTTCTGCACTGCGTGATAGGTTCAGGTAATTCAAACCAACGTTCACCAAGAAATGCAGACGATCATTGATCTCTTTCATCACTTTATCAGCAATTTGCCCACGCTGGCCGCTGAGCGACAAGTTTTGGAAAAACTCTAGTGCATCAGCAATGCTGAGCTGTACGATTTCTGGCAATGTGGTATCGCCAATAAAGACATTTCGAGCTTCTAATCTTAAACGTGTACCATCACAGCTAGAGCATGACTTCGTTGAGATGTACTTGGCAAGATCTTCACGCACCGCGCTAGATTCAGTGTCGCGGTAACGGCGTTCCAGCGTATTTAAAATACCTTCAAACGGATGACGTTTGACTCGGATATCACCACGATCATTGATGTATTTGAATTCAACTTCAGTTCTACCTGACCCCTTGAGGATGATCTCTTGAGTTTTCTTTGGTAAAGAATTGAACGGAGCATAAAGGTCAAAATCATAATGGTCTGACAGCGATGTTAGCATTTGGAAATAGTAATAATTTTTCTGATCCCAACCTTTTATTGCACCTTCTGCAATGCTTAGGTTCTCATATAAAATAACTCGACTTGGATCAAAATATTGTTGAACACCAAGTCCATCACAAGTACCACAAGCACCTGCCGGGTTATTGAATGAGAATAGGCGAGGCTCAAGTTCTTGCATGCTGTAGCCACACTTTGGACAAGCAAAATTAGCCGAGAACACGATCTCTTCTTGTTCTTTATCATCCATCCAACCGACAACTGCGATACCACCAGATAGCTCTAATGTGGTCTCGAAGGATTCGGCTAAACGTTGTTGGAGATCTGGGCGAACCTTGAATCTGTCAACCACAACTTCAATGGTGTGCTTCTTGTGCAGCTCCAACGTTGGTGGATCGGACAGGTCACAGGTCTCGCCATCAATACGAGCACGGATAAAGCCTTGCGCGGCTAAGTTCTCAAGCGTTTTAACATGCTCACCTTTACGTTCTTTGACTATCGGAGCCAATAGCATCATCTTTGAACCAGCAGGCAATTCTAAGATTTTATCGACCATTTGGCTGATGGTTTGCGCCGCGAGAGGGGTATTGTGATCAGGGCAGCGCGGTTCACCGACACGAGCATAAAGTAGTCTTAGGTAATCATAGACTTCAGTGATGGTGCCAACAGTTGAACGAGGATTGTGAGAAGTTGATTTCTGTTCGATGGAGATGGCTGGAGATAAACCTTCGATGTGGTCGACATCAGGCTTTTCCATGAGAGATAGAAATTGACGAGCATAGGCCGACAAAGACTCAACATAACGACGTTGACCTTCTGCGTAGAGGGTATCAAACGCAAGTGACGACTTTCCTGAACCTGATAATCCAGTGATAACCGTTAGCTTATCACGAGGTATGGTTAGGTTAATGTCTTTGAGGTTATGCGTACGAGCGCCTCTAATTTCTATTTTATCCATCTCAACAGACCATGTAATTTTAAGTGGCTAAAGTATTACATAGAGTGAGATTTGTGCAAAGTTTTACTGGATAAAAAAACAGTAAACAAAAAAGGGTGACTCAAAGAGCCACCCTTTCTACCAATTTAAACGTTGATTATTAACCCGTTGTCACGCTTCTTTCTTTGTCGAGTGTTTACCTAGTTCGATTTGCTTTTGGTCTTTTTTGTATAGATTTTCAAAGCAGTAGTTTGTTGCTTCGATATAACCTTCAACACTACCGCAATCAAAACGTTGGCCTTTAAATTTGTAAGCCAACACACAGCCTGCTTTTGCTTGTTTTAGCAATGCATCAGTGATTTGGATTTCGCCGCCTTTGCCTGGTTCAGTCTGCTCGATCAGTTCAAAGATATCTGGAGTCAGAATGTAGCGGCCAATGATCGCTAGGTTGCTTGGTGCAGTACCTGGTTCTGGCTTTTCTACCATGTCATCGACACGGAAAAGATCGTCTTTGATCATCTCGCCCGAGATAACACCGTATTTATGAGTTTCGTTTTCAGGCACTTCTTGTACTGCAACGATTGAGCAACGGAACTGCTTGTATAGCGCAACCATTTGAGTCAGAACGCCTTGCTGCTCGTTCACACAAAGGTCATCAGCAAGCACAACGGCGAAAGGCTCATCACCCACAAGTTCACGGCCCGTCAAGATAGCATGGCCTAGACCTTTCATTTCGCGTTGACGAATGTAGGTAAAGTTTGCTGCTTCAATCGTCTCACGAATATTGATCAGCAAGTCTTCTTTATTGGTACCGCTAATTTGGTGCTCTAGCTCGTAGTTCTTATCAAAGTGATCCATCAGTGAATGTTTACCACGGCCAGTAACGATGCACATTCCATCCATACCAGCTTCGATAGCTTCTTCAACACCGTATTCAATCAGAGGTTTGTTTACAACTGGCATCATTTCTTTCGGCATTGATTTAGTTGCTGGTAGGAAGCGTGTACCGTAGCCAGCTGCCGGGAAAAGGCACTTTTTGATCATGATAAGACCCTTTATCTATAATAATTATTGATTCAACTGATTTGTTGATATTTCTGAGGGCAACTCTAGCATATGTTATGTCGAAATTTCAGCAACAATACCAATGATTACTCGAGCTTCCCTCAAAATTATTGTCAGATTAGAGGCGGAGTGGTTATGCAAGCAAGTTTTGGTTTGCCCATGCAATAGCTTGGACTCTATTTTTCACCGCTAACTTACGGAATATTTGATAGAGGTGGGATTTGACCGTGAATTCGCTAATGAAAAGGTCATCGGCTATTTGAGTATTTGATGATCCTGATTGAAGGCAGCGAATGACTTGGATTTCACGAATAGTTAAATCAACATTGGTTGGGGTCGTATTGGTATTGACCATGTTACGATAATAAAACAGAAGTTGATTAGTCACCTTCCTAGGTAGCCAGTTGTCACCATCGATCACTTCTTGAAGACCACGAGCAATCTTGTCCTTTTGTTCAGTGTTGTAAAAGAGTCCTTTTAGTACCCCATAGGTAAGAAGCTCTGAGGTTGGAAGTTGCTGGGGGACATTGAATAAAATGATTTCGTGATTTTTCCACATAACAGTCAGGTTAGGACAAATAACCAGTAGTTGTGGTACCTCTCTATAATCGACGAGCAAGATCCGGTTACTCTGCTTTCTATCAACTAACATTAATTCGTCGGGTGTCATTTTGTAGAGAATAATAGATAAGTGCTTTTCTATCTCCTTTACATGTAGATAGGTATCGTTTGGGTCGATGCACAGAAAGTGTAAAGTGCGAGCGTATCTTGATTTTCTCATTGAAACGTCCTGTTTGAGTGGGATTAGATTCCACGTTGTCATGCAGGCTTTCGCTTCTCTAGCGCCTTGATAGTGACTTGCGTTGAATATCAATTATCAAAGTAAATGAGTGGTTTGTAAGTGGAGAAAAAAGCAACATCGCTCTGAATATCATGATTTGTTACGTTTTTATTCTTTGTGGTGGAGTGAGAATAGGAAGCGATTTATCACAGCAGAAAAGCATGCTATTCTTGTGCGCTAAAATTTTCTGAGACTATGAATTTAGACGGAGCAAATCATGGCTAGCCGTGGAGTTAACAAAGTTATATTAGTGGGTAACCTAGGTAATGACCCTGAAATTCGTTACATGCCAAATGGCGGTGCAGTAGCGAACATTACCATTGCAACGTCAGAGTCATGGCGTGACAAAGCAACTGGCGAACAGCGCGAAAAAACAGAATGGCACCGTGTTGCTCTGTTTGGCAAGCTGGCGGAAGTTGCTGGTGAGTACCTACGTAAAGGTTCCCAAGTTTACATTGAAGGTCAACTTCAAACGCGTAAATGGCAAGATCAAAGCGGTCAAGATCGCTACACAACAGAAGTCGTTGTTCAAGGCTTCAACGGTGTAATGCAAATGCTTGGCGGTCGTGCTCAAGGCGGTGCTCCTGCCCAAGGTGGTATGGGTAACAACCAACAGCAAGGTAGTTGGGGGCAACCACAGCAGCCACAACAACAGCAGCAACAATACAGTGCGCCAGCTCAACAGCAGCCGAAAGCACCTCAACAAGCTCCTCAGCAGGCTCAACCTCAATATAATGAGCCGCCGATGGATTTTGATGATGACATCCCATTTTAAGCACTGTTTTTAATATATTATAAAAGCAGTATTAAATTGGAAGAAGCCGCGTTCATCGCGGCTTTTTGTTACCTACAATTCTTAACGCTTTATTTACAACGTCAATTTATAGTATAAGTAGCAATACGGTATAATGTGAGTTGAAAAGGATTTCGTTATTCATGAGATATACCCCGACACTAAAATTGAGCACTCGATTGGTCGCATTTGTCACCGTGATAGTGATCAGTGCGATGTTCATCCTTTTTATTGGTGGCACACTCTCCTTTAAGCGTATAGGACAGGAATATTTAGATCATTATTTGGTTGGCATTGTTGACGTCGTAGATAAAGAGATGGAAGATCCAGATGCTGCGTATTCAATGCAACGTTGGATGCCGAAGATGTTGCAGGCAAGCAATATCGTTGAGATGAAGCTTTCAAACAAAACCGGTATCGTTTACCGATTTAAAGATACCTCCCCACAAATTGATCCAAACCGCCTCTATGAAAGAAGCTTCATTTTAGATCGAAATGAAGGCTATCAAATCGAATTTAAAGCACTCCCCCCTTATATTGGTTACAACTACTCGATTGAAGCTATGTGGTCGATTACTTTGGCGGTGGCATTGATCCTTTTTTGTTTGGCCCGTGGTGTTCGTTGGTTAAAAGAACAGTTAATGGGCTCAGAGATTTTGGAAGAGCGAGGGAGAATGATCCTTGCTGGGCAGGTAGAGGCTCATTCAAAAGGGGACGAGCGAGAATGGCCATATACGGCAAGTGAAGCGCTTGATGTACTGATTGAAGAGTTGAAAGATGCACGCCAAGAGCGAAGTCGCTTTGATACTTTTATCCGCACCCATACTTTTCTAGATAAGCTCACTGGTACAGCCAACCGAGTACTATTTGATAACAAACTTGAATCTGTACTGCATGAAAGTGGCGCTCGTGGAGGCGTTTTACTGATACGTATCGACGAGTGGGAACAAGTTCGAGATGCCAATGACAAGCAGATCACCGACGGATTTATTATTGAAGTTGGTGAAGTATTGTCGAATATTGTTCAGCGTTATCCCGATGTCATTTTTTCTCGCTATTACGAAGCAGACTTTGCCGTGTTTATTCCGCATCAAGGAACAAAGGATATTGCGACGTTGGCTGCTCAATGTTTAAGGCAATTAGATAAATTGACTCCACCGGATCCTTTGGAATCAGATAATTGGTGCCATATTGGTGTGACAATGTATACCGAAGGTGAACGCCATAGCCAAATTATGGATGAAACGGAAACGGCGTTAAAGAGCGCTCAGTTAGAGCGCATTAATAACTGGAGCCGTTATCCAAAAGAAAATAAAACTGAGATAGACAGAGGCAGTGTTCGCTGGAGAACATTACTTGATAAAGCCCTGCTACCTGAAAATTTAGTAATCTTTGCTCAGCGGTGTTATCTTATGCCGGATTCAGGTCAAGCTAATGAATTGCATAAAGAAATATTTATTAGAATTCAAGATCCAGATAAAGGTCTATTGAAATCTTCTCGCTTTATGTCTGCGGTAGAACAAGTCGGTTATCAAGCTCAAATGGATCAATCGGTTTTGACGGTTTTATTTAAGTCGCTGAAAGTATCAACACAGCCTGTCAATTATTCGGTGAACTTGAGTGTCACTCCGTTTGCAAATAAATCACATTTTAAATGGTTCCGAAGTGAGTTGTTACAGCTCTCTGCTCAGCATCGTTCTCAGCTTGCTTTTGAATTTTCAGAAGGCCATCTAATTACTCACCTTGATTATATGCGACCAGTGGCGAAGATGTTACGAGGGTTAGGGTGTAAAGTGGTGGTTGGCCAAGCTGGGCGAACCATTGTTAGCACTCATTATATAAAGGATTTGAAGGTTGACTATATTAAGCTTCATCGAAGTTTGGTAAAGAAAATCGATCAAAGGCATGAAAACCAACTGTTTGTTCGAAGTCTGATTGGAGCATGCGGTGATTCTCCAACTGAAGTGATCGCGGTCGGAGTTGAGACAAAGCAAGAAAAGAATACCTTGATAGAGTTAGGCATTAACGGTTATCAAGGGAGATGTTTCGACGAAGAACAACAAATAATTCCCTTGCCTACTCAAGGGGATAAGACAGTGAAAGCTGAATCCGTTGTAAAAGTCGGTCGAAGAAATCGATGGCGTAAGAGTAATAGTTAAGCATGAATTTTAAAGCGATTTTAGACAAAATAAAGCCAACGAATAATAGCGGTAGTTCTCAAGTTGTCCTTTTGGGCAATGATACCGTTTATATTTCATCGACTGAGTCAAAACCTCAAGTCACCAGTTTCCCTGTGGTTAACGGTGACTGGGAAAGTGCGCTGAAAAAATTGTTGAGCAGTGAATCGCTTACTAGTGATAGCCTTCAGCTAATTGTATGTGCGAACTACTACCAAACCTATCAAATTGATAAACCGGACATTCCACAGAGTGAATGGTCGGTTGCATTGCCTTTTCTATTGAAAGATCTGATCTCTGAAAGGGTGACTGATATTACAGCGAGTGCGGTAGCGCTACCGACCTCGAATAAGCTACAAGTGTATGTTTTGCCTAAAAAGCTATTGGACAAGCTTGTAAGCATTACTAATTCAGCACAAGTTGATCTTAAAGGTATTGCTCCCGAAGATGAAGTTTGGGGCTATAGTGCTGGTGAACTCTCTAATTTCATTCTTTTACAACGCAGCCCCAACTCACATTTTAAGCTTGGTGCATTTGTTGAAAACACGGTTTGCTTCCAAAGAACAATCCGCAGTGTTGTCCCCCCATTAACTGGTACCGCATCAAGTGCATTGCAGTTGGATGGTCTAGCTTTAGAACTCCAAAGGTCGATTGATTACCTTTCTTCTCAAATTAAAGGCACCCAACTTCATCAGTTAAAAATATGCTGTGATGAGGAAGATGAAGCTGAATTGCAGAGCGTGTTAAATAGCACATTGAGTTCGACCGTTTCTTTACTTGTTGAAGGTGAGCGCGAAAATTCAGAGAAATGGTTAGTTACGCTCGCGGCTGAAAAGAATGTTTTTAACGTTAATCTCTACCCTGAGCACCTTAAGCCTAAAAAAGAGTATTTCACTCTAGTGAATGTGGTTATGGTTTGGGGGCTTGTGTGTACCTTGTTGCTTGGCAGTTATTGTGTAATGCAGTATCAAGCATCGAGTTTGGATGAAGAGCTAGCAGCTTTACAATATGACTTGAATCAGCTTAACCAAGAAGTTAACCAATTAAATAGTAAGTTGGTTCAACATAAACCGTCTCCAGTGAAAGTAGCTGCGGTTGCTCGTCTCACTAGCGAGATACAAGCGAATAAAGAGGCTTTGAAGGCGGTCGGTCAATACGATGAATCCCAGCAAGTCGGGTATTCTGGTGTTATGAATTCCTTCGCTAAATTAGGGCGAAATGATATTTCGCTTTCGCATATCTACATGACTCACGAGACCCTAGAGCTTCGCGGTTTGGCTCGTGACGCTAATGTTGTTCCAAACTGGATTGGTCAGTTTAAAAATGAACTTAATTTAGTCGGGCGCACCTTTGAAAAGATAAAGATAGGTCGTAATGAGCAAGATGTGGTGACGTTTGAGTTAAGTACTCATAGGGAGAGTGAATAATGCAACTGTGGAACCAGCTTAGCGATAAGTTCCTTGCATTAAGCCTGAGAGAGAAATGGCTACTTTTCGTGTGTGGTCTAGTGGGCTTATCCATGCTTGTATTTACCTTATTGATTGAACCTGCATATCTTGATTTACAAGAAAAGAATGTGAAGTCGATGAGCCTTACGCAGTCAAATCAGAAACAACAAGGTGAATTACTTGTTCTACAAGCCAAGTTGAACAAAGACCCAGATAAAGAAATTGATCTTGAGTTAAAAAAACTATTGGTTGAGAGCCAAGAGCTATCATTTGAGCTCGCTGAAATCGTTGATAGGTTGGTTACGCCTTCTCAAATGGCGCAGTTATTAGAGAGCGTTCTTAATGCAGGTAATGGACTGAAGCTTGAGTCTTTAGAATCGTTACAACCAGAAGCTATTTCGGACAATCAAGAGAACAGTGACAATTCAAATTACTTTCTCCATCCTGTTAGAATGGAGTTGACGGGTAGCTACTTCGATATTTTAATTTATCTTCAAGCACTTGAGTCACTTCCTGTGAGCTATTATTGGCGCACGTTTGAGTATTCAGTAGAAGAATATCCCAAAGCTCGACTTGTGTTCGAGGTTTACACCCTAGGTACCAGACAGGAGTTTATCGGTGGTTAGAACTCTAGTGTTATCTTTGCTGTTTGGTAGTTCAGTGGTATGGGCAGAACAAGACCCAACTGCGCCATTAGGTTGGCTTTCGCCCCTGCAGAAATCAGCATCAGCTAAAAAGGCGCCAGTTCAATATCGTTTACCGTCTCTAGAGAGCATTGTTTGCAAGGGCGATACACCTTGTTATGCGATTATGAATGGTCAGATTCTCGAACAAGGAGAAACGATCAGAGGGTACCGAGTTAAGAACATTGATCCAGAGTACGTCACTCTGCAGAGAAGCTCTAAGCAGTGGAAATTAGAGATGTTCTCTTTAGATGTTAAGAATAATTAAGGTTAGAGTGAAGACATGCGTAAACTTGTAGTAGCAATTCTAGTGTCATCTTTAGTCGGCTGTTCGATGGGGCATAGAGACCCTGTTGAGATAAAAGAGTCTTTAAGCGAATCTATTAATGAAGCGAATAGCAAAGCACTTCATAACTTACCTTCGTCGGTACAAGATGACCTTATGCCTCAGCTAAGTTCGGACTCTATGTCTCCGAATGTGGAAACCGTCAAGCGCTTTCGTATTCAAGCAAAAGGCGTTGAAGCGAGAACCTTTTTTGCAAGCCTAGTGAAAGGTACAGAGTACAGTGCCGCGATTCATCCAAGCGTTGCTGGAAAACTTACTCTAAATCTAACAGACGTGACCTTAGATGAAGTTCTGGCTGTTGCTCAGGATATGTATGGTTACGATATTGAAAAACGTGGCAAAGTGATTCAAATTTATCCGGCCGGTTTGCGCACAGTCACGATTCCAGTGGATTACTTGCAAGTAAAGCGTTCTGGTCGTTCTTTAACGACGATTACTACTGGAACAATTTCCACTTCAGACTCTAACTCGAACTCATCTAACTCGAATTCTAATTCGTCTAACTCGAATTCAAACTCATCAAACTCGAACTCCAATTCGTCTAGCTCCACATCTAACGGTGGTACGGAGATTGAAACGATATCTGAAAGTGATTTTTGGCCGCAGCTTGAAGCGGCAGTCGCTCACTTAATTGGTTCTGGTGATGGGCAAAGCGTTGTGGTTACGCCACAAGCGAGTGTGATTACGGTACGTGCTTACCCCGATGAAATCCGAGAGGTTCGTGAGTTCCTTGGTATTTCTCAGAAACGTCTGCAGCGCCAAGTTATCTTGGAAGCCAAAATCATGGAAGTGACACTTAGTGACGGCTATCAACAAGGCATTAACTGGACCAAGATGTTTTCGTCGAACGGTACTAACTACACGCTAGGTATGGGTTCTATCGTTAAAAATGCAGCTGGTACGATCATCCCAGGCAAACTACCAGGCATGGACCCAATCGGTACCGCTTTAGGTGGTCAATCTAACCTCGTTGTTTCTGGTGGTAGCTTTGAAGCTGTATTGAGTTTTATGGATACACAGGGTGACTTGAATGTGTTATCTAGCCCAAGAGTGACAGCAGCTAATAACCAGAAAGCGGTTATAAAAGTGGGTATAGATAAATATTTCGTGACGAATTTATCAAGTTCGGTCGGTAGTGGTGATAACGCGAATGTTGCCCCTGAAGTTGAGCTAACCCCGTTCTTCTCCGGTATTTCTTTGGATGTGACGCCGCAGATCGATGATAAAGGAAATGTGTTCCTGCATGTTCACCCCGCAGTGATTGAGGTGGAAGAGGAAGTGAAAGAGCTTAATCTTGGCTCAACAACTGGTGTTGTGACGCTGCCGTTGGCTAAAAGCTCTATTCGTGAATCTGACTCCGTGATTCGAGCGCAAGATGGTGATGTGGTTGTTATTGGCGGATTGATGAAATCAAACACCAGTGACATGACTTCAAAAGTTCCATTTCTTGGTGATATCCCGGCACTCGGTCATTTGTTCCGTAATACCAGTCAACTTACTCAAAAAACTGAACTCGTTATTCTATTAAAGCCAACGGTTGTAGGTGTCAATACTTGGCAATCAGAAATGGAGCGTTCTCGAGATCTTTTACAAGAATGGTTCCCGGATGAATAGTAACCACTCACTTTATCAATGCAGATTGGTAGTGAATTACTAAGCTAGGTCGTCTTATGTATCAAGCTCATTTTGATTTTGAACAGTTACCATTTACGTTAACGCCGAATACCGATTTTTTTTATGGCTTAGCACCTCATTTTGAGGCAATTCAAACGGTCATTTCGGCGTTAGAAATGGGCGAGGGGGTAGTTAAGGTTACAGGGGAGGTCGGCACAGGCAAAACCATGGTGTGCCGAATGTTGGTCAATCATCTCAATGATTGTACTGCTTTAATCTACCTGCCTAACCCAGTGCTATCTGGGGCTGACTTACGACAAGCCGTGGCTAAAGAGCTTGGTTTGATTACCGATAATGAAGCCACCTTAGTGGATAACATTCAACATAAACTTATTGAATTGCACAACTCAGGCTTACGAGTGGTTGCGATTCTTGATGAGGCTCAGGCTTTGTCAGATGAAGCTCTAGAGACCTTAAGGTTGTTTGGTAACTTAGAAACTGAAGATAAAAAGCTGCTGCAAATTGTTCTATTAGGGCAGCCGGAATTGGATGTTCGATTAGAGGCTTATCATCTAAGGCAATTTCGTCAAAGAATCACATTTAGTTCGACACTGAGGCCACTGAATCTCGATGAAACGGTAGCTTACATTGATAACCGGATCGCTAAATCTGGTGGCAAATATGCTCCCTTTAGCCTGAGCCATAAAAAAGCGATCTGGCGCTCTTCTTTGGGGATCCCAAGGTTGATTAACCAGTTGTGTCATAAAGCTTTGTTGCTTGCTTTTAGTGAAGATAAGAAAAATATAGAAAACCAACATCTCTTTGCTGCAATGCATGAAACATACGATGTGTGTAAACCTAAATTTAAAACGCCAATGCTGTGGGGTTGGAACTAATTATGAGCGTCATTAACAACGCCTTGTCTGAATTGGCAAAAAAAGAGTCAACAGCATCGATTGAAGCTGCGGTGGTACCTAAAGTAAAAACACGCTCTCCATTGGTTTGGGTGGTCGCAGGTTTTACCCTTAGCTTGGCCATGGGGGGCTGGGCTATATCACAAGGCCCAGCTGTCGATAACTCAATATCAACTCGAGATATACAAGTTTCCGTTATTGATACTTCAGAAGGCAATTCAGAGGGTAGTCCTGAAACGGCCATTACTCAACCTGTATCCTCGCCGACTAAGAAGTTAGTGACGCTAGATTCAGCGAACCTTTCGGCTCACAACACGGCAATACTAAAAAGTACTCAATCTAAATCGGATCCAGTCATTGCATCAACTCAGTCAGTTACAAAGCCTAAAGTAAACCCTGAATCTCAAGCCACACCTAAATCTCAAAGCGCACCTAAAGCTCAAAGTATACCTAAAGCAAAAGCAGCAAAGCCAATGCTTGTTGCTAGCGTGGCTAAAAAAGATCCCACACCAGTATCTAATCAACCTGAAACGTCTGGCGATTCAGAAAGCAATGGAATGTTGATTGAGCAGGTGGAACTAACGCCTGAACAACTTTCTATTAATGCTCAAGGCCGAGCTCAGAAGGCTCTTGATGCCAACGACCTTTCTGGAGCGTTGAAAGGTTATAACGAAGCGCTCCGTTATGATCCAAGAAATGAAGATGTCCGTCAGAAACTAGCAATTCTCTATTTTGGTAAAGGTGATACTCGCAAAGCGTATGAGTTATTTCAGTCGGGTATCAAACTCAATATCAACAGTGAAAAACTGCGCCTAGGTTTATCAAAGCTACTTGTGAAAGCCAATCAAGCGGAAGCTGCTTTGAGCCCATTAATACACTTACCGCCTAGTCCAACTCAAGACTACTTAGCAATGCGTGCTGCATTAAGTCAAAAGTCTCAGCAAGAAGATATTGCGCTAGAGAGCTACCAAAAATTGACTGAGGTCGATTCAGATAATGCTCGCTGGTGGTTAGGTTTAGCGATTCAGCAAGAACGTCAACTTGATTTCACGGCTGCAAAGCAATCATACCAAGGAGCATTGGTTAGAGTTGGGATCTCATCTCAGTCGCAAGGCTTTGTTCGTGATCGCTTAAAGATAATCAATGCTTTAGAGGAGAGTAGCGATGCAAATTAGATTAAGAAAAAGGCTCGGTGATTTGCTCGTAGAAGAGGGCATCATTACTGAAGAGCAAGTTGAACAAGCTCTGGCCGCTCAAAAAAGGACAGGCCGTAAGCTTGGTGATGCACTGATCGAGCTTGGCTTTTTATCAGAGCAGCAAATGCTCAGTTTCTTGTCGCAACAGCTTGCTATTCCTCTTATTGATATTAGCCGAGCTAATGTTGACGTCGAAGCTGTGCAGCTTTTACCTGAGGTTCATGCTCGCCGCCTTCGAGCTTTGGTCATTGGGCGTCAAGGTGACACATTACGTGTTGCAATGAGTGATCCTGCTGATCTGTTTGCCCAAGAATCTTTGCTGAGTCAACTAGGCGACTACGCACTCGAATTTGTCGTCGCACAAGAGAGACAATTAGTTGATGGTTTCGACCGTTATTACCGAAGAACCAAAGAGATTGCCTCATTTGCTGAGCAGCTTCATGCTGAGCATAAAGTTAATGAAGCCTTTGACTTTGATATCGCTGAAGAAGACAGCGACGAAGTTACGGTCGTTAAGCTAGTAAACTCGCTGTTTGAAGATGCTATTCAAGTTGGTGCGTCTGATATTCATATTGAACCAGATTCAAACGTATTACGTTTACGTCAGCGTATTGATGGTGTCCTGCATGAAACGTTGTTGAATGAAGTGAATATTGCTTCTGCACTGGTTTTGCGTTTGAAGCTGATGGCTAACCTCGACATTTCAGAGAAACGACTGCCTCAAGATGGTCGCTTTAATATTCGCGTTAAAGGTCAATCGGTCGATATTCGTATGTCGACTATGCCAGTACAGCACGGTGAGTCAGTGGTTATGCGTTTGCTTAATCAATCGGCTGGCCTACGTAAATTGGAGTTGTCAGGCATTCCGAGTGATTTGCTCGTTCGTCTTCGTCATCAATTACGCCGCCCACATGGCATGATTCTCGTAACCGGGCCTACGGGCTCAGGTAAAACAACGACTCTATACGGTGCGTTAAGTGAATTAAACGAACCGGGTAAAAAGATCATTACCGCTGAAGACCCTGTAGAATACCGTCTTCCTCGTGTGAATCAGGTTCAGGTAAACCCTAAGATTAACCTCAATTTCTCAACAATTTTGAGAACCTTCCTACGTCAGGACCCGGATATCATTCTTATTGGTGAGATGCGAGATCACGAAACCGTTGAAATTGGTTTGAGAGCGGCACTTACTGGTCACTTAGTGTTAAGTACTCTGCATACCAACGATGCAGTAGACAGTGCACTGCGTATGATGGACATGGGGGCTCCGGGTTATCTGGTAGCAAGTGCTGTTCGAGCCGTGGTCGCGCAGCGGTTAGTCCGTAAGGTATGTACTGATTGCAAGGTTGATGATGAGCTGGATGAAGCGCGTAAGCAATGGTTGAGTGTTCGTTTCCCAAACCAGCTAGGTACGCCATTTATGAAAGGGCGTGGTTGTCAAAATTGTAATTTGACAGGCTACAGCGGTCGTGTTGGTGTGTTTGAAATGTTGGAGCTCGATCAGCCTATGATGGATGCGCTTAGAGCCAATGATGCCGTTGGTTTTGCTCAAACAGCAAGGCAGTCTGAAAACTACAAACCGCTGTTAGCTTCTGCGATGGAATTGGCCATGCTGGGTGTTGTGAGCTTTGATGAGGTAATGAACCTTGGCGAAGGCGATGCTTCTGGTGCCACTGATCCAATTTATCTGTAGGGGTAGAGTGATATGCCAACTTATCGTTATGTAGGTCGCAGTTCTGATGGCAGTCAAGTGACAGGTCAGTTGGATGCGAATAACGAAGATCTTGCTGCTGACAGTTTGATGAGCAAAGGGATCATTCCAACTTCGATTAAACTTGGAAAAAGTGGCGGTTCAATCCTGGATATGGATGTATCCAGTCTATTCTCCCCGAATGTGCCTTTAGAGGTGTTGGTTCTGTTTTGCCGACAGTTGTATAGCTTAACTAAGGCGGGCGTTCCGCTATTAAGATCGATGAAAGGGTTAACTCAGCATTGTGAAAATAAGCAACTGAAAGTAGCACTTGAAGAAGTGGTCGCTGAGCTTACAAATGGTCGTGGATTAGCGGCGTCGATGCAAATGCACCCTAAGGCCTTCAGTCCATTGTTTGTATCGATGATCAGTGTTGGTGAAAATACCGGTCGTTTAGATCAGGCATTGTTACAACTAGCAGGATACTACGAACAAGAGGTTGAAACTCGAAAGCGAATTAAAACGGCAATGCGTTACCCAACATTCGTTATTACTTTTATTACAATAGCTATGTTTGTCTTGAATATATTCGTGATTCCTCAGTTTTCGAGCATGTTCGCGCGTTTTGGGGTCGACTTACCGCTTCCAACCCGTATTTTAATGGGGATGTCTGAGTTTTTTGTTAATTACTGGGGGTTAATGCTTGGGTTAATCTTTGGTCTTATTTTTGCTTTTAAAGCATGGGTTAAGACAGATAAAGGGTGGGAAAAGTGGGATCGACTGCGCTTAAAAATGCCAGTGATTGGTGGAGTGGTCAATCGAGCTCTATTGTCGCGCTTCTCACGTACTTTTGCTTTGATGCTAAAAGCAGGCGTACCACTTAACCAATCGTTATCGCTATCGGCTGAAGCTCTGGATAATCGTTTTTTAGAACTTCGTGTTCAAGGCATGAAATCGGCAATAGAAGCGGGCAGCACAGTCTCTTCAACCGCGATTAACAGCGAAATTTTCACACCACTCGTGATACAAATGATTTCTGTGGGTGAAGAAACGGGGCGTATTGATGAATTGCTGCTCGAAGTTGCGGATTTTTACGACCGAGAGGTTGATTACGATCTAAAAACGTTAACCGCTAGAATTGAACCTATTCTGTTGACCATCGTTGCGGGAATGGTGCTGATTTTAGCTCTGGGTATTTTCTTGCCGATGTGGGGAATGCTGGATGCAATCAAAGGTTAGAGGATGCTGAATAACCTACAGCGCTCACGTTTTGTTATTTGGGTTGCGGTTATTCTTTTTCTCGTTATGGGATTGCTTTCTGTATGGAAAACAGTAGAAGAAGAAGCAACGAACACGGCATTGATAGTTGCAAGTAAGCGAATCCTTGAGCAAGCTAATTTGTTCAAACAGCAGTATTTGTTATCTGGTGTGGCGCAAAAGAATGATTCGAAACCGCCAAAGACTTACAGCAGAACGGGGTGGGTTATGCCAATTAAAGACTCGACTCGAAATTGCGGTTATTGGTTGGAGCAATTATATCCTAAGGGGAGTATTTTAGGTCTCAGCTCTCCAAGTATTGAAGACAAAAGTGATAACATTCGTTTTCATTGCCGATATCATTATAGTGATAGGTATCAGATAGATATATTACTAAAAAAAGAAAGATTTAGTGTTAAAGTCAATATATTGGCCTTGTGAACGTATTGACGCTGTTTTTATGGTTTTATACATATTCAAATGTATAATGCGCATTAGCAATTAGATGAGTAGGTAGAAAGTGCTTAAAAATCAAAAGGGTTTCTCCCTAGTCGAGTTGGTCATAGTGATTGTCGTCGTGGGCTTATTAGCCGTTGCTGCTTTACCCCGTTTCTTAGATGTGACAGACGAAGCTAAGAAAGCCAGTATTGAAGGTGTCGCGGGTGGTTTTGCGACAGGAGTGCTTTCAGCAAGAGCTCAATGGGAAGCAGAAGCTCGTCCATCAGAAAGAATTGGTGTTGAAACATACAATACTGTAAATTACGATGGTGTTGATTTTTGGCTAACCAGATCAACAAGTAGCAATGGACGTACTAATTTTAGAGACGGCTACCCATGGTCTATAAACACAAATTCAGCTTCAGCTCCGTCTAATGATGTGACTGATGCTTCGTGTGTCGATTTAATGGAAAACCTTCTTCAGAACCCTCCTAAAGTTGGAACATTAACCAATGTGGCTAATGGTTCCAATTACAAATATTCAGCGCAAGCGGATAATAGTAATGACTACTGTACTTACATTCAATTGGAAGGCGGTACTCAGCATCAATTCGTTTACGAGATTAGAACTGGTCGTGTGACCGTAACACTGCAGTAAACCTGCGTTTAAATATACATAGAGAGAAAAGACTATGAAAAAACAAAGCGGTTTCACCCTAATAGAACTAGTGGTGGTAATTGTTATTCTAGGTATTCTTGCAGTTACTGCAGCACCTCGTTTTCTTAACTTACAAGGTGATGCCCGTACATCATCTATGCAAGGCCTGCGTGGCGCAATGGCAGGTGCGACGGGTATCGTTTATGGCCGTGCAGCAGTAGATGGTCGTGAAGGTCAAGCTAAAACAGCTCTGGCAACAACGCCACAAACAACAGATGGTGTGGCTATTAACTTTGGTTATCCAACTTCTGCTGATATCGCAGGTGTTCCGGCTGGTATTGAAACTGCTGTAGTTGGTTTACCTGGTACCGATTGGGTTGTAGTGAATGTGACGGAAACTGGCGTTGTTCCAGACGCTGTCGCTTATTCATTTGCGGGGACTGACCCAGTACAAGCGAACAATGGTTTTGTATACGATGCAACTACACCTGCGAATAACAATGGCTGTTTTGTCATTTATGTTGAAGCTGCCAATGCCACAACACCAGCATTTGTTGATGTTGTCACTACTGGTGCGGATGGCTGTTAATAGTATTATTAGAGGATATCAAGGCCAGCATTGCTGGTCTTTTTTCTATCTGAAATTCAGGTAAGCGACAAAGACAACTTCCTTTCCCTGAGTTACACTTAATCTTCAAACTATCAAATATTTAGCGGATTGGATTTCGGTGAATCAATTCAATAGAACATACAGAAACATCGGATTTCAGCAACAAGGTTTTACTTTAGTCGAGTTAATCATTGTGATCTTGTTGATCGCGATTGTCTCTGCCTACGCTGCTAGCCGTCTTTCTGGAAGGGATAGCTTTTCTGCCTTTGCAGCTCAAGAGCAAGTAACTTCTGTTGTCCGCCAAGTTCAAGTGAATCGTATGCAGTCCAATGTGGACCTTGGGGCCGTCGTTGGAGAGAGCAATTTTATTCTCGCTATCGTTGGCAATTGTATCGGTTCCGAAGTGAGCTGTACCGCGCAAAACCAAGCGCGTAGTGATTGGGTTATGCTCGACGGGGTCACCTTAACGGCGGCATCGAATACCGCACCTGCCAGTCCCCTATCTCTAGTTAACTTTGATTTATTAGGCAACCCTACAACGGGTGAAACTCCTGCAGGCGTTGTCGTTGACGTTGCAGTCGGTGTGGTGATTACTATCACTTCAAATGTGAACACCTGCCGTGTGGAAATTAACTCGCAAGGTTATGTTGAAAATGGGGTGTGCTCATGAACACCATCCATAAATCGCCTGCAAAAGAACGTGGTTTCACATTAATTGAAAGTGTGATTGTGATTGTGGTTATGGGGCTCGCGATGATGACTATCATAAACTTTTTAGCGCCTCAGATTAGCCGATCTGGTGATCCTCATTATCAAACCCGTTCAGCCGCGTTAGGGCAGAGTGTGATGTCTATGATTCTTGCTCGAGGGTTCGATGAGAATAGCGACTTTGATGGCGGGGAGCTTAGGTGCGGTGAAGGGACAGTAGGTTCTCGTCAGGAATTCTGCTCTGGTGATGTAAACGATCCATTGAATCAAAGGCTTGGAGACGATGGAGAAAATGTTGAAGATTATAATGATGTTGATGACTACATCGGTTGCTGGGAACCAGGTGGCACGAATAATTGTAAAAATCTAAATGACCTTATAGGTATGGAGGCAAACAGGGCAACAACCTACAGCAACTACCGCTTAGAAATTAGTGTGACGTACCAAGTTGTAGATCAACTAAAACGAATCAACCTAACTATTTTAGCCTTAAATCAGCCCCCTATCGTGCTGGATGCCTATCGAGGGAATTACTAATGAGAAGGCAAGGTTTCACTCTTATTGAAATGATTATCACCATGATTGTTGGTAGCATTTTAGTTGTAGGCATTGCTGGGTTTGTTGAATTGGGTGCGCGTGGCTATGCGGACACCGTAGATAGGCAGCGTTTACAAACTCAAGCCAAGTTTGTCTTGGAAAAAATCACTCGTGAAGTGCGTCATGTTGTACCGAATATGTTCAATCAGAATGCTGTCGTCCCGGGAGCTCGCTGTGTTTCATTTTTCCCTATCGTTACCTCTGGGATTTATGCGGTGTCGGGCGATGATATTCAATTTGTTACGGCTGATAATACACTGACGACAGCTGCGCTAACCCCATTATCTTTGGTGATAAACCCTACAGAGGCGGCGCCGACCAATAATATTTTCCCCTTAGCTACTGTAACTGCAACCAATAATACTTTCTTGCTTGCTAATGAGTCTGTAAACCTTGTGGGTAATTCGGTTTCAAATCGACACTATATTTACAATCCTAATGGCCGCGTCACCTATTGCATTGTGAATGGCCGAGTATGGAGAAGTGAAGGTAATGGCGCGCTAATCCCAATTTCGGATACGGGAGTGACTGGGGATTTAGACTATCAACCCGCAAATGTTCAGCGTAATGGTGTCGTCCATCTTGAGTTTGAATTTAGAAACCAAGTCGGGGATGAACTGACCAATTTCCAGCAAGACATACAGGTGATCAATGTTCCTTAAAAAAAGACAAGTCGGAAGCCTGTATATTGTCGTCATCTTTGTCTTGGTGGTGATGGGGTTTCTTGCTACAACCTTAAGCCGCATAGAGTGGTCCAATAATGACGCACATACAAAAGATGTGATTGGTACTCAAGCCCATCTTTTAGCTCATTCGGCAATAGAGCGAGCCTTAATGCAGATATATCCACCTAGAGCCAACACAACGGTTTCATTTGATGTGGCTGCAGAGTGTACAAACTTGAATGGAACAGCAATGAACTTCGCAACGACAATTACATGTGCAGATGTTCAAATAACGTGCTCACCAACAGGTGGTCAACTTGTCGATAATTCTCAATTGTATACAGTAAGAGCAGTCGCAACGTGCGGAACGGGTGTGAATTTAATGCAGCGTAGTCAAGATGTTTGGGTGAGATAATGAGAGTACTATTTTTATCATTGTTTTTGTTGTTTTCTCTAGGCATATCATCGTTTTCGTATGCTTCCACTTGTCTAACCAATGGCTCTTCTATAGATGCTCGTAATGGTTTTTGTATCACCTTTTCTCTTGAATCTGACGGGTCGAATCGAATTCGATTAGCGAATAGCCAATATTTCCCGTTATGGACAGATGATGATGATTTTTATGGTTACTATCAGCAAATCTTTGACGAAGATTATGAAGATGATGACGTCCTTCGACAATTTCAGGTTAAGTTTGAGCGTACTTCTAATTATAACGCTATATGGATAAGTGGGAAATTAACCTACTCAGTAGATGGTATCCAGAAAAAAGTTATTAATAACTTTGATTTATCTTATGCCACTGGCGCTTATGAATTCGACCCATTTGTTACCATTACACTGATTGGTGATAGTTTCACTAGTAGTTCCCAATACTGTATATCGGAAAAAGATTGCCATCCACTAGGGCCACGTTATAAGCCGCTATTTGAATTTGGAAAGGTAGACGCTAACTCTTGTAATAGATATACCTGTAGCTTCGATTTTGATGAAGATTTTAAAACGACGCCTGTCGTTATATTAATGCCTTCTTATAATCTAAATGATAATTCATCGGCAATGTTCGTCACATCTGTGACTAAAGATAGGCTTGAAGTTAAACAACGCTTCCCTTTAAGCTCAGATCCTAATTTAATGGACCCTATCTATTATTTTGCTGCAGAGGTTGGGGACGTAATATTAGATGAATCTCAGCCAGGGAAAATAATACGTGTAAGTAAAGTTGAGCTGAATCACTTCCAAACGGTAGGAAATACAAATGGGAAGGGTTGGAAACGGGAAACTTACTCTCAACGTTTCTCTACGGCTCCTATTGTCTTTTCTCAAGTTCAGCCCGATAACGGCAAGGATTTTTGGGTAACGACTGCACATGAAAATGTTGGAACTTCGAATTTTAGGCTGGCCTTAGAATTTGGCCGGCAAAATGTACCTACGCCTGCAAGCTATAGACGCAGAACTGTAGGGTACATGGCGGCACCTGAGTTTTCCGGGCAAACTTCAGATGGTATTCGTTTTGTTTTTAAGAAACCCAGTAGTTCATACAATCAAAGCGCTTCATTAGCACTGTCTTGTATTGATAATCAGGTCTTCCATGGCCAGTCTTTCCAAGACTTTGGTGTGATTGTTCAAAAACAAACTCGAAGTGGACCAGATGGAGGGTGGTTGAGGTTATGTGAACTATCGAATCCGAATTATTTTACATTTATGTTAGAAGAAGACGCTTCAAATCGCTCGCATCAGAAATATGAAAGAGTTGGGTTCTTTGCATTTGAAGAAGTAAGGCCAAAACCCCCTATTCAAAAATGTGATTACTTTCCTGAAATGTTGCAATCAAACCGTTATTTTCAAGGTGCAAATCCCGGAGAATGGACTCCATGGGATGGACAACTGGATATATCTTCAGGAAGTGGTACTGGAAATAATATCTATCTCGATCAAATTTCCAAATCAGAAGCATTAGGTTTTACTTCTTCTAGAGTGTCTGGCCTTGGAGCTTGTGTTTATAAAGACGGGCAGAATAGTGGCGGAAGTTGTACTGTGAGTTCTGCTAAAAATTTATTCCCGTTAGGTGTGCCTGATACCTCAGCTTTTAGTGCTTCCGGTGGGGCATTTATAGCTGATGGTAATAATAGGGTCACTGAGATTGATGTTGAGCGTGATGGGTACGAGTTTGCTTCATTGTCTTTTAGCGCAAATACAAGCACAGTTGTTTTTCCCGCTGGAGAGTATTGGATTGACACCATCAATTTCAATCACAACGATTCTTACATTAAAGTGAAAGGTGATGGCCCCGTTGTTATTCACTACAACCATATAAATTTTTCTAATAAAAGTCGTATATATATAAATGCGGGCAAAAATGATCAGGGTGACCCTGATTCTAATTACGATCACAATGACCTTTTTCTTGTTGGTCATGGTCGTTTTTCATCTTTTTGGCCTCAAGGCGGCTCTGATATTCGCTTGAATGCGAATGTGTATGTATCGTCAGAGGCTGTTAGTGCAGGTTTCGATATTAATGGTGTTGATCGCTTTCAAATGACCGGAGCAATTACTGCTCCTAGAGTTACGTTTAGAGCAAGAGATATTAGCTACATAAAGGCTCAATCGGTAGCCGGGTGTTACACGCCCCCTAGCCCAACGATAAAATATATAGAGATCAAACCAAACAACTACCACTTAACCTGTGACGATAAGGCTGAAGTCTATGTCGTGCCTTATGATGAAAACAGTCAACCAATGAGCGATGTCAACGGGGAGACTGTATCCATCAGTGCGCCTGAGGTGACTTTTAGTGGTGGGTCTTTTGATAACCAAAACAAAAGGTTTGTTTTTAATATTGATGGTCGAAGCGGCAATAAATACGGTGATGTGCTTGCGACTGCGTTAGTTACTGGAACGACAATCCAAGATCAAAAAGACATCAGCTTTGTACCTTATCGGTTTGATATTAAGCCGAGTTCTAATTCTACATGGGATAATCAGCCGCTAGAGGTTATTGCCGGAAAAGCAGAAGATATTGATGTTCGAGTCTTGGCTTGTAGTAGCAATGCATTATCAACGCCTATTGTGATGAATTATTCGGAAAAGTTAGATGTGAGCGACCTTAGGTACGTACTTCAAAAACCCGGAAGTGGCGGAGGCGGTAGCCTTGGCAGTGACGATTTTAACTTCTCTAAAGGGATGGTTGAGGATGTTGCGATTCAATTTGATAACTCAGGCGAGTTAGTTGTCACACTTGAAGATAAGAACTTTAGATGTTCAACCCAAGCTCCGGCAATCGCGAACTGCCCTAGCGATGGCGGTACGTTGAAAGGTCAAATTACCTTGAAGGCTCGTCCTTGGAAAATAGCAATATGTAATGTTCGTTCGGGCTCTTCGTTTAACCCTGCTAGTGGGGCAACAGGAGGTGGCTTTATACCAGCAGGAACTGACTTCATTGTGGACTATAAACCAATCATCCATCCAGATTCAGCATTAGGCATCACTGATGAGTGTACCTACCCAGTGACAAGTAATTATTCACTTGATAGTGGTCCCTTAGATTTAGATTTTAGTGTGGTTTATCCTGCTCCATCATTAAACCCCAAACCAGGGGTTGTGACACCTAGTGTCATTCCTTCATTTAGCACTAACCAGGTACTAAATACTCTAGCTCATACTTGGAGTGAGGTTGGCGCTATCGAGTTTATTAGTAGTGCTGTTTATCTTGGTCGTGATATACAAAAAGATCACCAAGTCATTGGCCGCTTTTATCCTGATTACTTTAATACGTTGAATAATGTGTGGGGAAACCCTGCAGGGCAAGCTTTTGCTTACATGAATCAAGAGTTTGATAATGTCTCCATTGACGTTGCGGCTTACAGTGCGTTGGGGAGTGAAACTCAGAATTACGGAAGTTTTAACACTATTCAGCAAGCTTTTTTTGAGTTAGATGAAGGGCGTTTACTCAACGGTAATCGCTTGAATTTAACTTATCGAGGTAGTCGAGGGGCGATCAATAACAACGATATATCATGGCAGAAGCAGGCTGACTTTTCGCCGGATGGTCCTTTTAATTTTGATGGTGGGCCAATTCGAGATGTCTCTTTGAATATTTTTACAGCAACACTTTCAGATCCTGTGCAATTCAAAACACAACCAACCGATCCTTCAGGCATGACAACACAACGACTGCCTGATAGCCAACCCAATGTGGCTTTTGGTCGTGTAAATTTGAGTGATGTAGGTGGGGTTGAAGGTAGTTCGATTACCGTTCCTCTTCAAGTTCAGTATTGGACAAACGGTGCTTTTATTAACAATGTATTTGATAGTTTCACTGATGTCGATGCTGAAATGGATGGAAACCCTACGGTTATATGGCCTGTTGGGGGAGCGACTACGGCGACATTAACGGGAACTGCTGATGTGAATAATGGTGTGTCGAACAACTTTACAGCGCAGCAAGCTACTAATGCTGCAACTAGAGAACAAGTTCAAATTTGGCAACAGCTTGACTCCATAAATAACAATATGCCTTGGCTAATGTTCGATTGGAACCAAAACGGTATTGATGAAGAAAACCCATCAACAGTAGTCACCTTTGGCATCCATCGCGGGAACGATCGTGTGATCTACCGAGGTGAAAGTGGCTTAATAGGTCAGTAATAATATGATTTTTTGGCTGTTAAGTTAGGAATCTGTAAGAAATTGTGGGTTTCAGTCCATGTTTATACTTCAATGCCTTGCCGTGACAGCAAGGCATTGGTACATTTAGTGCAATTTTTGTCTTCTAATTCTTGCAGGATGAGCGAAGAATATGTTTAAAAAGCTTCGTGGCATGTTTTCAAACGACCTATCGATTGATTTAGGTACTGCCAATACCCTTATATATGTAAAAGGCCAAGGCATTGTTCTTGATGAGCCTTCAGTTGTAGCTATCCGCCAAGATCGTGCGGGTTCTGCAAAGAGTGTCGCTGCGGTTGGTCACGCTGCTAAGCAAATGCTTGGCCGTACGCCTGGTAATATCTCAGCAATCCGTCCAATGAAAGACGGCGTAATTGCTGACTTTTACGTAACGGAAAAAATGCTTCAGCACTTCATTAAGCAAGTGCATGATAACAGTGTTCTTAAACCAAGCCCTCGCGTATTGGTTTGTGTTCCTTGTGGTTCAACGCAAGTTGAGCGCCGTGCAATCCGTGAATCAGCACTGGGTGCTGGTGCTCGTGAGGTTTACCTAATCGATGAGCCTATGGCTGCTGCGATTGGTGCAGGCCTACGTGTATCTGAGCCAACAGGTTCAATGGTTGTTGATATCGGTGGTGGTACGACTGAAGTTGCCGTTATCTCACTAAACGGTGTGGTTTACTCGTCTTCTGTACGTATCGGTGGTGACCGTTTTGATGAAGCTATCATCAACTACGTTCGTCGTAACTACGGCAGCTTGATCGGTGAAGCAACAGCCGAAAAGATCAAACACGAAATCGGTTCTGCTTACCCAGGCGATGAAGTCGATGAGATTGAAGTACGTGGTCGTAACCTTGCTGAAGGTGTTCCTCGTAGCTTTAGCCTGAACTCAAATGAAATCCTTGAAGCGCTTCAAGAGCCTTTATCTGGCATCGTATCTGCAGTTATGGTTGCACTTGAACAGTGTCCACCAGAGCTTGCTTCTGATATCTCAGAAAACGGTATGGTACTGACAGGTGGTGGTGCACTGCTTAAAGACCTTGATCGTCTGCTAACTGAAGAAACGGGTATCCCTGTTGTTGTGGCGGAAGAGCCATTAACGTGTGTTGCTCTAGGTGGTGGTAAAGCTCTAGAGATGATCGACATGCACGGCGGTGATCTTTTCAGCGAAGAATAGTATCTAGTGTTAGGCTCTTTTCTTATCTAGTTTTATGTAAAGAGCCTAAGACCTTGTCTATAGGATCAAATGTCGCTCTAGGACCAAATATAGAATGAAGCCAATTTTTGGTAGAGGTCCCTCTCTACAATTGCGCCTGTTTTTTGCTGTAACATTATCAGCCAGCCTTATGCTGGCTGATAGTCGTTTAGATGCATTCTCAAATGTCCGCTATCTATTAAACAGCATGGTTGCGCCAATTCAGTATGCCGCTAATTTGCCTCGCACCATGTTTGATGGCGTATACGACCGTTTTAGTACTCGCAAAGGGCTAATTGAATCCAACCATAATATTAAACGAGAAGTCTTGCGATTGAAGAGCGAGTTGATTCTGCTTGAGCAATATCAAGAAGAAAACAAGCGCCTTCGTAAGCTGTTAGGCTCTCCGTTTATCCGTGATGAGAAGAAGGTCGTCACAGAGGTTATGGCGGTGGATACTTCACCATATCGACATCAAGTGGTGATCGATAAAGGTCAGATTGATGGGGTGTATGAAGGTCAGCCTGTGATTAACGAAAAAGGCATTGTTGGCCAAGTCACTTTCGTTGCTGCTCATAATAGTCGTGTTTTACTACTGACAGATGCAAATAACGCAATTCCTGTTCAGGTTATTCGTAACGATATACGTGTTATTGCTTCTGGTAATGGCATGATTGATGAGATCCAGTTAGAGCACATTCCAACCAGTACTGACATACAAGAAGAAGATCTGCTGGTGACATCTGGACTTGGTGGTGTATATCCAGAGGGTTACCCAGTCGCTTATGTGACTGCTGTTGATTATGACCCGAAGCGTGAGTTCGCCGTTATCAAAGCAGAACCTGTAGTTGAGTTTGATAAGCTCAGATACTTGTTGCTTGTGTGGCCTGATGAAAATAAACAGATGCAAGCAGAACAATCCAGTATTGAACAAGCATTGTTAGAAGGTGAAAATGGCCAATAGCGTTTTAAGAAGCAAAGTAGTAATTGGCTGCTCATTTTTGATAGCACTTATTCTACAAACGATCCCTTGGCCGGGTAGTTTAGACCTATTCAGGCCATCTTGGTTATTACTGGTTACCTGCTATTGGGTTTTAGCGTTACCTTACAGAGTTAACGTTGGTAGTGCTCTAGTGCTGGGCTTATTGTGGGACCTTTTGATCGGTTCGACTCTCGGTATTAGAGGCATGATGATGGCAATAGTAATGTACATTATTGCAATGAACTTCCTCGTGATTCGAAATATGGCGCTATGGCAGCAAGCGATAATCATTGCAGCTTTAACAGTGTTGTTTGAGGTGCTGATATTCTTTGGTGAATATTTGATCCAAGATGTCGTTTTCAATCCGTTATCGCTATGGAGCGCATTGATAAACTGTATACTTTGGCCTTGGATGTTTTTATTAATGAGACGTGTACGTCGCCATTGGCATGTAAGGTAGAGTGACGATGGAAAAGAAACATTTAGTTTTGGCATCCGGCTCTCCACGCCGTAAAGAATTGCTATCTCAACTCGGTTATGAGTTTTCTGTCCTTGTAACTGATGTCGAAGAGTGTAAACACGCTCAAGAAACCGCCGAAGAGTACGTTAAGCGACTATCTTTAGATAAAGCCTTAGCTGCGTTGTCTTTATTGAAAGATAACCCTTCTGAAAAACAGCATGTCGTTCCTAGTTCTGATAATGTAGATCTTGGTTCTGGTGCTATTTCTCTTGATTATGAAACAGTGGTTCTGGGCTCTGACACAGTCGTCGTAAGCCAAGGGCAAGTGCTCGAGAAGCCAATAGACCTTGCTGACTCTAAGCGTATGCTTACTCAGTTAGCGAATGATCGTCACCAAGTGATGACGGCAGTTTCTGTTGTATCGGAAGAAAAACAAAAGACAGAAATCATTATTACCGACGTATGGTTTAAACCCCTCAGTGAAAAAGAAATAGAACAATACTGGCAAACAGGGGAGCCATGCGATAAAGCTGGTAGCTATGGGATCCAAGGTTTGGGCGGACGCTTTGTTACCCGAATCGAAGGTAGTTATTACGCCGTTGTCGGCTTACCTTTATTTGAAACGGACCAGCTACTGCAAGAATTCTTATAATTACTAATCTGAGGTGCACCATGAGTGCTGAATTGTTGCTGAACGTGACCCCGAGTGAGACTCGTGTGGCCATGATTGAAGGGGGAGCTCTTCAAGAGATCCATGTCGAACGAGATGCTCGACGCGGGATCGTAGGAAATATCTACAAAGGACGTGTAAGCCGTGTTTTGCCTGGAATGCAGGCGGCATTTGTGGATATTGGCCTTGATAAAGCAGCTTTTTTGCACGCCTCTGATATTGTCCCCCACACTGAATGTGTTGCTGAGAATGAAAAGAAGCAATTTCAGGTTCGTGATATTTCAGAGCTTGTTCGCCAAGGGCAAGATATTGTCGTTCAAGTGGTCAAAGATCCTCTTGGTACCAAAGGTGCTCGTCTAACCACTGACATTACTTTACCATCTCGTTATCTGGTGTTCATGCCGGGCGCAAGCCACGTTGGTGTTTCTCAGAGAATTGATAGTGAGTCAGAACGCAACCGCCTTAAGAAAGTTGTGTCTCGTTACTGCGACGAGCACGGTGGCTTCATCATCCGTACGGCAGCAGAAGGCGCAGATTCAAATGAGTTGGCGCAAGATGCCGCATTCTTGAAGCGATTATGGCTAAAGGTGTTAGAACGTCGTGGTAAGCACAAAGCTCGTACTCGCTTGTATGGTGAGTTGTGCTTAAGCCAACGTATCTTACGTGATTTTGTCGGTACTGAGCTGAGCAAGATTCAGGTCGATTCTCGTCTAGAATATGAAAACCTAAAAGAGTTTACTTCTGAATACGTACCTGAGCTAACAGACAAGCTTGAGTTGTATGAAGGTGATAAGCCTATCTTTGATATGTACGATACCGAGAACGAAATTCAACGTTCATTGGATCGCAAAGTCGAATTGAAGTCTGGTGGGTATCTGATTATCGACCAAACAGAAGCGATGACCACTGTTGATATCAATACTGGTGCCTTTGTTGGTCGTCGTAATCTAGAAGAGACGATTTTCAATACTAACGTCGAAGCGACACAAGCTATTGCTCGTCAACTTCGCCTTCGTAATTTAGGCGGCATCATCATTATCGATTTTATTGATATGCTGTCTGAAGAACACCGTAAGCGAGTACTAACTTCTTTAGAAGCTGCATTAGACAAAGACCGTGTGAAAACCAACATTAATGGCTTCACACAGCTTGGTTTAGTTGAGATGACTCGTAAACGTACTCGTGAAAGTATTGAGCATATTCTGTGTTCTAGCTGCCCTGCTTGTGAAGGTCGCGGTAGCGTGAAGACAGTTGAAACCGTTTGTTATGAAATTCTTCGAGAGATCACACGAGTGAATCGCGCGTATGACGCCGATAAGTTTGTTGTTTATGCGGCGGCTGCCGTTGCCGAGGCGTTAGAAGGCGAGGAATCTCATGCGCTTGCTGAGCTTGAAGTGTTTATTGGTAAGCAAGTTAAAATCCAGGCTGAGCCTCTGTACATACAAGAGCAGTTTGATGTTGTTATGATGTAATGGATATTTTGTGAGTTCAAGCGTTACTCTGATTCTTCGTACATGTCTATGGTTAGTGGTTACTCTCTTAGTAACACTAGCCATTGCTGTCACTACACTGCGTGTAGCCTTACCCAATTTAAATAAGTATCAATCTGAAATTGAGCTTTGGGTAAACCAACATTCCGGTTTTGAGTTTTCTATTCAAGATGTGGGTGGTTTTTGGCGTAACACTCACCCCTCTATTGCTCTGCAAGGTGTTAAGGCTAGCCTTCCCAACGCAGAAGATGTGGTTTTCTCTGTTGAGCGTGTTGAAGTTGAGTTTGACTTGATTCAATCGGTCGTGCAGATGCGTCCTGTCGTGGCCGATTTGGTCATGAATCAAATGTACCTCGACATCCGCTCAATTGATCTATTTGCCGGGCAAAACGGTAAAGATGAACCTAAAGACCCCGGCTCTTCCAAGCGAGTGATGCAGGAGCTGGACAATTTACTTTTAAAAACTTTGGTGGATGTGACCGCTAAAGATTCCTCTCTTCTATATCGAACTATCTCTGGTGAAGAACGTCAGCTTGATATCGAAACTTTAAAATGGCAAAACTCAGGTAAACATCACCTTGCGGAGGGGGTAGTAAGTATTAAAGACGCTAACCTCAACTCTTTGTCAGTAAGTGCTAACTTTGTTGATGGTGGTTCTTTAACTGATATGACGGGCGAGTTTTATGTCAGCGCGGATAGTATCTCAGTAATGCCTTGGTTAACTCGTTATATGCAGGCAGAATCCGGCATTGATACGGTCACGGTGAGCTTGAATAGCTGGCTAACGCTACGAAATAGCAAGCCAGTTAGCGCTTATGTTGAGGTATTACCTTCAGAACTGACTTGGAATGAAGATGGTCAACATGACTTGATGCTTGAGTCGGGTGTTTTTAAATTATCTCCCATTGATGGTGGATGGCAGGTTAATGGTCACTCACTAAATCTAAGAACGGATGACAGACCTTGGCCTGAACTTGATGTCGCTTTCAAGTGGAATAGCGGTCCTTGGGAACTTAATGTTTCTGAACTTGATGTTGAAACCATTACTCCGTTGATCAAGTTGATGCCAGATTCTTCGCAATCTACCCAAATGATCAATGCATTGGCTCCGGGCGGTATCGTTTCAGACATTCGCGTTGCGATGGGCTCTGGAATTGAAAGCTTGCGTTACTCTGCGAACTTTTCTGATTTGGCGATCGAACAATGGGAGTTAGTCCCTGGCTTTAGCCAAGTATCAGGGCATGTGTTTGGCTCGGCTTCGGAAGCGAAAGCCAGCTTATATGTTATTGATGATGTGTTTCCTTATGGTGATGTTTTCCAAGCGCCTCTGAATATCAAACAAGGTCAGGTTGATATTGTTTGGCAGCAAGATGAAAACGGCTGGAAACTGTGGTCGGACAAAATCACTGCAGCCACGCCAGATTTACAAGTACTAGGCGCATTTCGCTTGGACTTCCCAAAGGATGCAAGTCCATTTCTATCATTCTACGGCGAAGCCGATGCTTATAATATCGGTGAGACATGGCGCTATTTACCTACGTTAGCGCTTGGTCAGGATCTTACTGACTACCTTTCTACAGCGATTCAAGCGGGTAAGGCAGAGACTGTAAAACTGTTGTGGCATGGTGAATTAGGGCAATACCCATATACTAATCATGACGGTGTTTTTCAAGTTTGGGTTGGACTAGAAGACGCTAAATTTAGCTTCGATACTGCGTGGCCATTGATAACCGACCTTCAACTTGATCTGTTATTTGAAAATGATGCGATGTATTTAGACTCTCGCTCAGCTCAACTGATGGATGTGACAGCAGATCGAATTACTGGTCGTATTCCTTATTTAGGAGAAGGCGGTCATATTGAAATTGAAGCGAAAGCAACGGCGTCTGGTAATGCTGTTCGTGATTACATGACTGCTTCGCCACTCGTAGATTCTGTGGGTGCTGCGTTAACCGCACTTAAAGTGAGTGGTGATGTCTCTTCTGAGTTTCAGCTTAATATTCCGTTTGATTCTGAAAAAGAACCTAGAGCGTGGGGGTATGCCGATCTAAGTGGTAACCATGTTGAGATTGAAGCCCCGCCAATGGTGCTAGAGAATGCTACTGGTCGTATTGAATTTGATAATGACGTCGTGACAGCCAGTGGCCTCGCGGCAGATTTACTTAGTCAAAGTATCTCTATTGACTTTAAAGGCCTTAATGATGGTCCAGGCTATGCCGTGGACCTTGATGTGTTAGGTGATTGGGACGTCAATCCCCTAAAACCTTATGTCGGAGAGCAGTGGTTAAGCCGTTTGTCAGGTCATGCACAATGGCAAAGCCAGATCGATATTCAACTTAATGACATTGGTTTTACTTACCAACTCGATTTGCAGTCAGACCTTAAATACTTGGCGAGTGATTACCCATACCCATTAGCCAAAAAATCATTAGAAAGCGGCTCTGCAAGACTACAAGCCTCGGGCAATCAAGAGTCGATTACAGCGCGTCTGCAATTGCCGAGCACTAAATACCAAGCTGAGATAGATATTACTGGTGATATTCCTGAGTTAACAGCGACCAATTTAGTTCTTGGTCGTGGTGGCTATAAAATTAGCCCTGTTGTTGGTCATCATGCGTTAATTCGTACTGATAAGTTCAATGCAGATGACTGGCTGTCGGTAGTGATGGAGCCAGTGCAGTCATCGGATGCTGTTCTTAGTCAGATGAATACGCCAACCATTCCAACGCCAAGTCGTGTCACCTTCGAGAGTCAGGAACTGATCCTCGGTGGTATTTCTTGGAATGATGTCGATTTTAGCGCTCGAAAAAACAAGAAAGCGTGGCAAGTGGAGGTTGCTAGTCAAGAACTAGAAGGAGATATCAATTATCTGCCTCCTTATGATTTGACGGTTTCATTGGATCGCTTGCACCTGTTTGTTCCTGAGTGGAGTGACAAAGCAAATCAAGAACAACTGCTACAACGTAAAGCACAAGAAGCACCATTGATCTCTGAGTTTGATAGAAAACTCCATGATGCGATGCCGAATTTGACGCTGACCCTGAATGACTTCTGGCTGCAAGGTTACAAAGTTGGCAAGGTCGATGTTGAAATGACGAGGAGCGAAAACCGCATTGAGTGGAATAAGATTCAGGTTCGAAGCGGCGGAAACAAAGCAGATATCAGTGGCTGGTGGGAATTGAATGGTGGCAAGAGTCATTCATCTCTGACCGTTGATGTTGAGGGTGAAAACAACAGTGAGTTAATGGAACGTTTCGGTATTACTTCCGGGATTCAAAAAGCGCCCTTTGAGTTAGAAGGTCAACTGACTTGGGACGGCTCCCCTTGGGGGATCAAGATGGACACCTTAGATGGCAATGTTGAAACCCAATTTGGTAAAGGCATCATATCTGATGTGAGCGGTGCAGCTCGATTGTTAGGGTTGTTCAGCCTAGATTCGATCATCCGTAAGATGCAGCTCGATTTCTCAGACGTGTTTGATAAAGGCATGGCCTTTAATAGCATCACAGGTACTGGCGAGATTCAAAATGGTATCTTCCTGACTAACGATCTCAATATGGATGCGGTCGCCGGTGAGATGAAAATTAAAGGGATCGCTAACCTCAACACGCGCCTAGTCGATGCTGAAGTGAACTTTACCCCAGATATTACCTCGGGGATTCCAGTATTGACTGCGTTTGCGGTAACCCCACAAACGGCGCTATATGTGTTGGCGGTGACCACGGTTATTTCGCCGGTTGTTGAAGTCTTTACTCAAGTTAATTACTCGGTCAAAGGACCATTAGATTCACCAACAGTGAGTGAGCTTTCACGTAGTTCTGGTGAATTTGAGTTGCCAGAGAAACTCAGGAAATTGGCTCAATAGTCGTTAATCAGCGAGACGGTTACTGCGTTTGGTGCTTAATTACGCGTCAAATGTCGATTTCTGAATCATAATGAATGGAGGAGCGATACACATGGATTGTGTTGGATTGATTCAAATGACATCGGGCCCTAGCCCTGAATTGAACTTTGACTACCTTGCTCAAGAAGTAGCAAAGTGCAAAGAGTTAGGGGCTAAGTGGGTAGTATGCCCTGAAAACGCGTTAGTCTTTGGCAGTAAAGCCGACTATCACCAATATGCTGAGCCTCTAAATAATGGCCCATTGCAAAAGAAAATCTCTGAATTAGCAAAGCTTCATCGAATTTGGATTGTTATTGGCAGTATGCCGATAAGCACAGTTAAAGGCGTGACTACCACAACCTTGGTGATTGATGATTTTGGTTGCCTAGTTGCTCACTACGATAAGCTACACATGTTTGATGTAGATGTCGCTGATGCCCATAAGTGCTATCGAGAGTCGGATATTTTTGCTCCAGGCAACCAAGTTGTGACAGCGGAAACGCCTTTTGGTCGCTTAGGTTTGAGTATTTGTTATGATGTGCGCTTTCCACACTTGTATTCCGAGTTACGGAAGCAAGGTGCGCAAATTATTGTTGTACCTGCGGCTTTTACTGCGGTAACGGGTCAAGCACACTGGGAAGCACTGTTAAGATGTCGTGCAATCGAAACACAGTCGTGGATCGTCGCGGTAGGGCAAGGCGGAAAACATCCTTGTCAAAGAGAAACATGGGGACACTCTATGGTGGTTGATCCCTGGGGACGAGTGGTCGCACAGTTAGACCAAGATCCTAAAAGTATGGTGGTTGAGATAGACACATCCAGTTGCGAGTCCATTAGGCAAAATATGCCGATCACGCAACACTCTCGATTTACCAATCAATTTTAATTACAAACAAGAGCCATCTATGAGCATTAATCAAATTGAAGAAGCGCTACTGAACCCGACAGGGCTGACGGAGCAAAATATCGCAGATACATTGGCGAGTATTGCTACCCGCCAAATTGATTATGCTGATATCTACTTTCAGTCAAGCTGGCATGAATCTTTGGTGCTAGAAGACAGCATTATTAAAGACGGCTCTTTCAATATCGATTGTGGTGTTGGTGTTCGCGCAGTATCTGGTGAAAAAACCGGTTTTGCTTACTCTGACCAAATCCAATTGGATGGTCTTAAGCAGAGCGCAATTGCGGCTCGTGGTATCGCGAAGCAAGGCCAAAACGGTAAGGTTCACGCGTTCAAGCGCAATTCTAACCAAGCTTACTATGATGCAGTTAACCCGCTAGCAAGCTGGGAAAAACAGCAAAAAACAGAACTACTGAAATCATTGGACGCTTACATTCGCACTAAAGAGCCGATGGTGACTGAAGTATCGGTAAGCCTAAGTGGTGTGCATGAGCAGATGCTGGTTGCGGCGACGGATGGTACTTACGCTGGCGATATTCGTCCGTTGGTTCGTCTATCAATTAGCGTGCTAGCGCAGAAAGGCGATCGTCGTGAGCGCGGGAGTGCTGGTGGTGGTGGCCGTTTTGGTTACGACTTCTTCTTGAGCGATGACAAAGGTACTCAGGTTGCTTATCAGTTTGCTGACGAAGCGATTCGCCAAGCTCTTGTTAACCTTGAAGCGGTGGCTGCGCCTGCTGGTGCAATGCCTGTGGTCCTTGGTTCTGGCTGGCCGGGCGTTCTATTGCACGAAGCGGTAGGTCACGGTTTAGAAGGTGATTTTAACCGTAAAGAGTCATCTGTATTCTCTGGTAAAGTTGGCGAGCAAGTCACCTCAAGCCTATGTACGATTGTGGATGACGGTACATTGACTGATCTGCGTGGTTCACTGAACGTCGATGATGAAGGTGTTAATGGTCAGTACAACACGCTAATCGAAAACGGCATCCTAAAAGGTTACATGCAAGATAAGCTGAACGCTCGTCTAATGGGTGTAGCACCGACAGGTAACGGTCGTCGTGAGTCTTACGCGCATCTTCCTATGCCGCGCATGACGAACACTTACATGCTACCGGGTGAGCACACGCCAGAAGAGATCATCGCGACGGTTGAGAAAGGTATCTACGCACCGAACTTCGGTGGCGGCCAGGTTGATATTACTTCAGGTAAGTTTGTATTTTCAGCTTCTGAAGCGTACATGATTGAAAACGGTAAGATCACTCACCCAGTGAAGGGCGCGACGCTAATCGGTTCGGGTATCGAAGCAATGCAGCAGGTGTCTATGGTCGGTAATGATCTAAGTATCGACCGTGGTGTTGGTGTGTGTGGTAAGGCTGGTCAAAGTGTACCAGTGGGTGTTGGTCAACCAACATTGAAACTAGACTCGCTAACTGTCGGTGGTACTGAGTAAAGCAGACTAGCCTCTGAAAAATTACTATAAAGATAAATTGAAAAGCGCCTCCAATGTGAGGCGCTTTTTGTTTTCGCTTTTGCTTTGAGTTAGAGCGAGTTAGTTAGTTCTTACATATTCTCTTCAGCAAATTCAGCCAGTCGACTACGTACCACACCATTGAGGTGGATATTGGCACTACCTTCGAAATTTTTAAAACGCTCGACCATATAGGTGAGCCCCGAGGTCACAGGAGTTAGGTAGGAAGAATCTATCTGCGCTAGGTTTCCTGAGCAGACGATCTTGGTACCTTCACCACAACGGGTGATGATGGTTTTGATTTGTGAAGCGGTCAGGTTCTGACACTCATCCAAAAGCACAAACGCATTCTGAATTGAACGGCCACGCATAAAGTTAATCGATTTGAACTGGATGTTGGCTTTATCACAGATGTACTTCATCGAGCCCTCTGTGCAGTGATCGTTCTTGTGCAGCGCTTCCAGTGTATCGGTCACTGCGGCTAACCAAGGCAACATCTTCTCTTCCTCTGTACCAGGAAGGAAACCTATCGACTCACCAATATCAGGGGTGTTTCGGGTTACGATGATCTTATCGAACTGCTTACGCTCAATGGTTTGTTCAAGTGCAGCAGCCATGGCTAACAGTGTCTTACCGCTACCCGCTGCGCCTGTGAGAATCACAAGATCAATATCAGGGTCGAGCAGGGCATCGATCGCCATGCCTTGGTAGACGTTTTTGGGTGTGATGTCCCATGCTCTGCGATTCATTAGCCTTTCGCGACTGAGGTCTCTTAGTGTAATACTTTCAGTTTCAATCTCTTCGACTCGAGCGGCAAAGTCACTTTCTTCGTCAATCACATACTGGTTGAGAAAGGTTGGCTCGAACGGCGATCTTGCTAAGGTGTGCAGCGTCTTTCCGTCTAAACTTCTGCTCTCGACATTATCGATACCATCCCAAAATGAGCCTTCCAGTTGTTGGAAGCCTTTGGTGAGGTATTGGATATCATCAATCAATTGGTCGGTTTGATAGTCTTCAACAAAACGGACACCGGCGCCTTTGGCACGTAAACGCATGTTGATGTCTTTGGTGATAAGAACCACTTCGCGTGGCGCGCGTTTATTTTGAAGATAGAGGACTGCGTTGAGGATTCGGTTATCGCCAGCTTTGTCATCGGCGAAGGCTTTGATGCTTTCTTGAAGTTCGTAGTCAGCGAGTATTGAAATACTGCCAGATGCGTTTATGTCTTTAGAAAAAGGGATGCCTTCAGATATTTGGTCTGGTGTGGCTTCCCTGAATAAGTCTTCGAGAGTTCGAATCGCAATTCTCGCATCTCGAGCAACATCTCTTTTGCTGTCTTTGATTCTGTCGAGTTCTTCTAGCACTGTCATTGGGATAACGACATCGTGCTCTTGGAAAGAAAATATAGCGAAGGGTTCGTGAAGTAGGATATTGGTGTCTAAAACAAATAGCTTCCGGTTGGTCTCGCCCATAGCATCTCCTTGCCGACGTGCGGCTTGCCTTGCATTCATTGAACGTAGATTAAGCTCATATAAAGGTTAGTATCTGATTCTAGTGATAGTCAACAACTCACCTAAACTTCATTTGAGAGCTGCATTCTGCTCTCCATAGAATAACCATGATTTTTTGACAGTTTGATTGCACTTATGAAAACAGAAAAAAAGTATGAAATCGTCTCCTTTAGGCGTGACCTAAATCACAGCATCGAGTAAGATTAGCGACCTTTTTCTGCACCATTTTCTCAAGATATTTATTATTAAGAGCGCACTTAAAAAGTGGCTGCAAACTAGGCATTTTTGGCTATATTTTTAGTTCAAGAGCAATAACGTTCTTGTTTGAAATTGCAGTTAGAAAGACCAAATTCCAACTATAAGATTGAGGTAGTCGATTCATGACATTTGCTTTGGGGCAACGCTGGATAAGCGATACGGAGAGCGATTTAGGTTTAGGTACCGTTGTAGCAATGGATGCTCGCACAGTGACAGTAATGTTTGCTGCGTCAGAAGAAAACCGCGTCTATGCACGCACAGATGCTCCCGTAACCCGAGTGGCGTTCAATGTAGGCGATGTCATCGAATGCCAAGAAGGTTGGTCTTTATCTGTTGAAGAAGTTATCGAAGATAAAGGGCTACTGACTTATTTGGGTACTCGTGAAGATACTCAAGAGACAGAGGTGACTCTGCGTGAAATCTTTTTAAGTAACCAGATCCGCTTTAACAAGCCACAAGATAAGCTGTACGCAGGTCAAATCGACCGTATGGATAACTTTGTGCTGCGTTACCGTGCACTAAGCAACCAATATCAACAGCATAAGAGCCCAATGCGCGGCTTATGTGGTATGCGTGCTGGCCTGATTCCTCACCAATTGTACATTGCTCATGAAGTCGGTCGTCGTCATGCTCCGCGTGTTTTACTTGCCGATGAAGTTGGCCTAGGTAAAACCATCGAAGCGGGCATGATCATTCACCAGCAGGTGTTGTCTGGCCGCGCTGAACGCATTCTGATTGTGGTACCTGAAACTCTACAGCATCAGTGGTTAGTAGAGATGATGCGTCGTTTCAATCTGCACTTCTCTATCTTTGATGAAGAGCGTTGCATTGAATCTTTCGCAGAATCAGATAACCCATTTGATACTCAGCAATACGTTCTGTGTTCTTTGGATTTCCTACGCAAGAGCCGCAAGCGCTACGAGCAAGCACTTGAAGGTGAGTGGGATCTGTTGGTTGTCGATGAAGCGCACCACCTTGAGTGGAGCCAAGACAAACCGAGCCGCGAATACCAAGTGGTTGAAGGATTAGCTGAAAACACGTCTGGTGTATTGCTACTGACAGCGACCCCTGAACAGCTTGGTCGTGAGAGTCACTTTGCGCGTCTGCGTCTGCTTGATCCTGACCGCTTTTACGATTACGAAGCTTTCGTTGAAGAAGAAGACCAATACGCTCCTGTTGCTGATGCCGTAACGGCATTGTTCTCTGGCGTGAAGCTTGAAAATAGCGCGAAGAACCAGATCACTGAGCTTCTGTCTGAGCAAGATGTTGAGCCTCTATTCCGCGTGATTGAAGGCGATAGCAGCGAAGAAGAGCAAGCCTTAGCTCGCCAAGAACTGATTGATAACCTTATGGATCGCCATGGTACTGGCCGTATTCTTTTCAGAAACACACGTGCTGCAATCAAAGGCTTCCCTAAGCGTAATGTAAATCTACTGCCGATGGATATTCCAACGCAGTACACAACCTCGATGCGTGTATCGGGCATGATCGGTGGCAAGATGGCACCAGAAGCTCGAGCGATGAAGATGTTATATCCAGAAGAGATCTTCCAAGAGTTTGAAGGTGAAGATTCAAGCTGGTGGCAGTTCGATTCGCGTGTGAACTGGTTGATTGAAAAAATCCAAGACAAGCGCAGCGAAAAGATCCTAGTGATCGCGTCGCGTGCGAGTACGGCTCTGCAACTGGAGCAAGCCCTACGTGAGCGTGAAGGTGTGCGTGCAACGGTATTCCACGAAGGTATGTCGATTCTAGAGCGTGATAAAGCTGCGGCTTACTTTGCTCAAGAAGAGGGCGGCGCTCAGGTTCTTATCTGTAGCGAAATCGGTTCTGAAGGTCGTAACTTCCAGTTTGCTAACCAATTAGTGATGTTTGATCTACCGTTCAACCCAGACTTGCTTGAGCAACGTATTGGTCGTTTGGACCGTATCGGACAGCTGCGTGATATCGACATTCATGTTCCTTACCTAAAAGGCACATCGCAAGCGATTCTAGCGCGTTGGTTCGATGAAGGTCTGAATGCATTCGCAGAGACTTGTCCTACTGGTCGCACGGTTTACGATAAGTATTCTGATGTACTGATTGAAATGCTGGCTTCTGGCAACACCGAGCAGCTTGATGAAGTGATTGAAGAGTCAGCGAAGCTCAATCAAAGCCTGAAATCGGATCTAGAAAAAGGCCGAGATCGCCTACTAGAGATGCATTCAAATGGTGGCGATAAAGCCCATGAGATTGCAGAGAAAATTGCTTCAACGGATGGTGACACTAACCTAGTTTCATTTGCATTAAGCCTATTCGACACCATTGGCCTGAATCAAGATGACAAGGGTGAAAATGCGTTAGTCGTGACACCTTCTGAACACATGATGGTGCCAAGCTACCCAGGCTTACCTTATGAAGGTGCAACGATTACGTTTGACCGTGAAACCGCGCTTTCTCGTGAAGACATGAATTTTATTAGCTGGGAACATCCAATGATTCAGGGCGGTATTGATCTGCTATTGAGTGAAGGTGTGGGTGCGTCTGCGGTATCTCTACTGAAGAACAAAGCGCTGCCAGTCGGTACGATTCTACTTGAGTTGGTTTACCTTGTTGATGCACAAGCGCCAAAGCGCAGCGGTATCAGCCAGTTCCTACCTAAGACGCCGATTCGCTTGATGATGGATGGTCGTGGTAACGATTTATCTGCTCAGGTTGAATTCGATAGCTTTAACCGTCAACTAAGCCCGGTAAACCGTCATTTAGCGAGCAAGCTAGTGAACTCGGTACAAGGTGAGATTCACAAGCTAATCGAAGCAGGTGAGACGCATGTACTGCCGAAGGTTGAAGAAGTTCGTCAACAAGCTCAGAAAGATATGCAAACTAACTTGAACGGTGAGTTAGAACGTCTACAAGCGCTTAAAGCGGTTAATCCTAACATTCGTGATGAAGAGTTAGAGGTTATCGAAGCTCAAATCAATGAACTGACGGGTTACATCAGCAAAGCTCAAGTTCAGCTGGATTCGTTACGCTTGATTGTGGTTTCTCACAACTAGTTTTGAATTAGCTAAATGCTTTAACGAAATAAGGCCTTCATCATGAAGGCCTTATTTGTATCTATAACTTAGTAAGAGCTTGGTTAACAGTTTGGCTAAGAATTTGGAGAGCAGATTACATCAACCATTTCCACCAAACGAACAGAGCTAAGAAGCCAAATAGGTAAACAAGGCCTACCACAGACAACCATTTTAGCTTAGTGCCAATCGCCAACCCTTCAGGAAGCTTAGTTTTGCTTACTAAGATGAAGTTAAGCAATGCGAAGAATGGCGTAGTCGCAAAGGCAAGCACCATCGCAAAATCAAGCATTGGCATCAGTGCTGCGCTAAAGAACATCACAATCGCTAATGCCGCGAGAGAGACAATGATGATCCAGCCTTGCAGCATTCTAGGGCTTGAATCTTTTTTGAATAATAGACGCTGTGATTCAGCAAGCACGCGTGAGTAGCCATCGATAACGGTAATCGTACTACCAAAGATACAGAAGAAAGCGATAAGAGCGATTAATGGACGAGACCATTCACCAATTGTCGAAGCGTAGATGCCGACCAACTGATGAGTAAAGCCAACACCAGAGCGAGACAGCTCAACACCGGAACCGTGAAGCACTAGCGCGCCTAACGCAACGAATACTAAAGCAAGCAGTGCTGTACCAATGTAACCGACATTGAAATCGAACAGTGCTGATTGAGCGGTCACTTCTTGTTTCTCTTTTTGGCTTTTTAGCCACATAGAGGTGATGCTTGAAATCTCGATAGGCGCAGGCATCCAACCCATGGTCACCACGATAAAACCAATAGCAGCCAATGACCAAGGCGACGGTGGAACAAAAGCAGCATCAGGTTCGACTGGAGAGCCGATAGCAATGGCGACTGCAGCTAAGGTTGTGATGGTTAAGATCGCCATGATCGCTTTAGATAGTGTATCGAGAGCACGATAATGGCCAGCAAACAGAATGATCAAACAGGTCGCTAAAACGATCATGCACAAGGTGCTAGTGGCTAAATCGAAAGGAACAAAGTAACTGAGTATGCTTGCACTGAATAATAGCAGGGCAGCGGTATTCACGACCGCAGATATGGCACTCAAGATCGAAAAGATCACAAGGTATGGTCGGCCTAGGTTAGAGTAACCTTCCACCAAGCTTTGACCCGTTCCTAGCGTGTATTGGATGCCGGCTCTGAAGAATGGGTATTTAAATACGTTAACGAGGATAATAAGCGCAGCAAGCTGCCAACCATAAATCGCACCCGCCTTGGTTGAGGCGACTAAGTGAGAACCACCTACAGCCGCTGCGGCCATCATAATGCCTGGGCCAAGAGACTTAATTAAACTTGATAGGGGAGCTGAGGTTGGTGTTTTTGTGTTGGTGGTTTTAACCGTACTGTCCATCGTTTTTCCTTTGATGCTGACTTCTTATTATCCGTTACCCTATCAATACCATGTTTTGTAAAGTCGTCAACTTTTATGTACGGAAATGTTGAAAATTGTATTTATTTATAAACGAATCAACCGTAAATTATTTATTCACTAGCAATTAAGAGGCTTCAATGGCGTTAGAACAGTACACACCACCGCGTGAACCGTGGATTGATATTGTTTATCAAGATGACGATATTCTTGTGGTGAACAAGCCTGCGGGTTTGCTTTCTGTTCCGGGTAGGTTGCCAGAACATTACGACAGTATGTGGAGTCGGTTAGTTGTTGAGTTTCCAGAGATTCAAGTCGTGCACCGATTGGACATGTCGACATCGGGCTTGATGCTGCTTGCTAAACACAAACAAGCTGAGCGTCATTTGAAGAAGCAGTTTCAATATCGACTGACACACAAACTCTATTACGCGCGAGTATGGGGTTCAGTAGAAGAAGCAGAAGGTTTGATTGACCTCCCTCTTATTTGCGATTGGCCAAACAGGCCGAAGCAGAAAGTGTGTTTCGACGATGGTAAACCATCTCAGACTCGCTATGTGGTTGAGCAACAAGAGCCTCAAACGACATTATTGAAATTGCTGCCGATCACTGGTCGCTCTCATCAGTTGCGTGTTCACTGCATGGAACTAGGGAATCCAATTGTGGGCGACGAGTTTTATGCAACACCAGATGCGTTTAATTATAGCGATAGGTTAGCTTTACACGCATGTGAACTGAGTTTTTATCATCCGGCGAACAACCAACTGTTCAAAGCCTTTGTTCCTTGTGAATTTTACTCTCAAGCGTCGCCACAAATTGAACAGCACTTTGAAATTGCGCCAGAGCTTCCAGACTACAGTAAGCTAAAAGCTTAGAATGACTCAATTGACATAAATTCAAGGACGTACAATGCCGAAGTTGAAAGTGGTCTTTCTCGACCGAGCGACCATCCCATCTCAAATACATTTAAAACCTCTTAGCTTTGAACATCAATGGGTTGAGTATGATTTCACTTCGCCGGAGCAAGTGTCTGAACGAGTTGAAGACGCTGATGTGGTTATTACCAATAAGGTTGTGCTCAACGAATCGAATTTAGCTCAAGCACAACAACTTAAGCTAATAGCTGTTTCAGCAACGGGTATGAACAATGTCGATGTAGAGTACTGCAAGGGTAACAATATCGCAGTGGCTAACGTACAGGGCTATGCGACTCAATCGGTACCTGAACATGTTATCGCGATGCTGTTTACGCTTAAGCGAAACCTCTTTGGTTATCATCAAGATATCGAGGCTGGCGAGTGGCAAAAGGACAAACAATTCTGTTTCTTTACTCATCCGATTCAAGATGTTGCAGGCAGTACATTGGGCTTAATCGGGAGTGGTAGCTTAGGGCAAGCGACCGCGATATTAGCAAAAGCGATTGGTATGAATGTCATCTTTACTGAGCGTAAAGGGGCTGATTCTTGTCGAGAAGGGTATCTACCTTTTGATACGGTGTTACAGCAAGCGGATGCGATCAGCTTACATTGTCCATTAACTGAAGCGACTCGCAATCTGATTTCAGAGCGAGAGCTAACCATGATGAAATCAAGTGCGGTATTAATTAATGCTGGCCGTGGTGGACTTGTCGATGAGCAGGCCTTAGTTGAAGCTTTGAAAAGTAATGAGATTGCAGGTGCAGGCATGGATGTGTTTACACAAGAACCTGCAGATAATTCGAATCCACTATTGGCTAACAGCCACTTACCTAATTTACTGCTAACACCACATGTGGCGTGGGGCAGCGACAGTTCAATTCAAAAACTGTCTGATATCTTAATCGATAATATTGATGGGTTTGTTGCAGGTAATCCGCAGAACTTAGTGAGTTGATTGAAGAATTGAATGGTGCAAGCACAAAATAAAAAAAGGTTGGCTTTTAGGCCAACCTTTTTAGATTTAGATCGTTGTGTCGATTAAGTGATTTAGCCTTGCGGCTTAACTACCAATACATTGATTGGTGAGTTCTGAACCACTTTGCTTGCAACAGAACCAAGTACAACCTTGTCGATTTTTGAACGCTTATGACTAGGCATCACGATAAGATCTGCCCCTAGTTTCTCTGCGCAATCAAGAATCGTTGTGTAGGCCTTGCCTTCGGCAACGTGAACCTTATAGATCACATCATCGTCAATATGCTTATCAGCAAATTCTTTCAGCTGATTTTTAACATCAAGCTTCATTTGGTTTGCTGCATCTTTCGGGAAGTAAGACGCTACCATCGACATGTGGATGCCCGGTAATACGTTCAGAATGTGGATCTCAGCATTACTGTGTTTCGCGTGCCATACCGCTAGCTCGACCGCTTTATCAGAAAAGCCTTTGTCGTTCAGATCAACGGGAACAAGGATTTGTCTATACATGTATTCGTCTCTTTTTGAGCAGCGCCGAGTACATACCAAGCGCTGTAATTATCTTTTCCATGTAGTAAAAAAGCCAAATAGAGTAGAGCGCTATTTGGCTCTATCCATTACGCGCTAATCTCATCCTTACGAGCACGCCTTCTTTGGTTCATCGCTAAACCAATCAAAATTAATAGGGCAGGTAAGAATACCCACTCTTTCATTGGTCGTTCTGCATCTTGGATAACGGATTTAATTTCCCAATCAAAGTCAATGCCAGCGGCTTCAGCAGGGCTACCAAACTCAACCATATCAACAATCATCTTGTCGTCAGCTTGGGTCAGCATTAGGCCCATTGAAGCAATGCGGTCTTCACTTGTTGTCGCAGAATCTTCAAACGGAAGGCGAACTGTTTTCTCAGAATAGTTACCTTCTAAGTTTTCGCCACCGACTCTCAATTCAAGTGATTGTCCCACAGGTAGATTTTCTGTGATTTGAGCGATCTCAACTCCAGGTGAAAGAACTTTCTCTGGATAAATCATGTCCCACCAGAAGCCAGGGCGGAAGAAAGAGAAGGTCAGAACGATAAGCAGTATAGTTTCCCACCACTTGTTCTTAGTGAACCACCAACCTTGTGTCGCTGCTGCAAAGATAAGTACCGCAGTAACCGAAGAGAAAATCGTCAGTGCTAAGTGCCACCAAGAATCAATGCCCATCAACAGTAGTTGGGTGTTGAAGATGAACATGAACGGCAATATCGCGGTCCGGATATCGTAGGTAAAACCTTGAATACCGGTACGAATCGGGTCTGATTTAGCAATCGCAGCGGCCGCAAATGCAGCCAAACCTACCGGAGGTGTATCGTCCGCAAGAATACCGAAGTAGAACACGAATAAGTGAACCGCAATCAGTGGAATGATCAAGCCGTGCGCTGCGCCTAAGGTAACAATTACTGGTGCCATCAATGTTGATACAACGATGTAGTTCGCCGTTGTTGGCAAGCCCATACCTAAGATCAAGCTGATTACCGCAGTGAATAACAACATTAGAATGATGCTACCGCCTGAGATGAACTCAACAAAATCGGTCATTACAAGGCCGATACCTGTCAGCGTTACCACGCCTACAACCGTACCTGCTGCAGCTGTCGCTACACCGATACCGATCATGTTACGTGCGCCTGAAACTAAGCTCTCTGCTAGGTCAACGAAACCTGCTTTAGTTTGCTCTGCAAGATCGTCTGATTTGTTCATCAGAGTCATCAAAGGACGCTGAGTGATCAGAATGAAGATCATGAACACAGTCGCCCAGAATGCCGACAGACCTGGAGAGAAACGTTCAACCGTTAAACACCAAACTAGAACTACGATAGGCAGTAGGAAGTGAAGGCCAGACTTAATCGTTGGGCCTGGATCAGGTACTTCTGTTAGGTTCTCGTCGATTTCCATGCCACCTTCAGCTGCGTATTTAGCAGAAACACGAACCAGAGCGACATAAGAGACTAATAGAGCAACAGTCACAATTGGTGTGGCTGCAGCGCCAAAGACATCTTTTGTCCAGCCGACACCGTAGTAAACCGCTGCACTGATGACACATAGGCCTAAGATAGTACCAGTGAAAGAGAGTAGGCTTTGCACGATAGTTGGTGTGTGACGACGAGGTAAGCCCGTCATACCTGCTTTACATGCCTCTAAGTGAACAATGTAAATCAGGGCGATGTAAGAGATCAGAGCGGGCAGTAGTGCTGCTTTGATTACTTCTACGTAAGAGATGCCCACGTACTCAACCATCAAGAATGCTGCTGCACCCATGATCGGTGGTGTTAATTGACCATTGGTTGAAGCTGCGACTTCTACTGCACCCGCTTTTGTTCCCGGGAAACCAACACGCTTCATTAGCGGGATAGTAAAGGTACCAGTGGTAACTACGTTAGCAATCGAAGAACCTGATACCAGACCAGATAAACCAGATGCTACAACGGCTGCTTTCGCTGGGCCGCCCTTCATGTGGCCAAGCAGAGAGAATGCCACTTTGATGAAGTAAGCACCTGCACCCGCGCGCTCAAGCATTGCACCAAACAGTACAAACAAGAATACAAATGACGTTGATACGCCAAGAGCAACACCGAACACACCTTCTGTTGTTAACCACAGATGCGACATTGCCTTGTTCAGGCTCGCACCTTTGTGGGCAATAACGTCTGGCATGTGAGGGCCACCAAAGGTGTAAAGTAGGAAGACTGCTGCCACCACCATAAGAGGTGGACCTAAAGCGCGTCGTGTTGCTTCAAGCAGTAGAACCATACCGAATACGGCCGCAACAATATCAAACGTTGTTGGAGCGCCTGAACGTTCAGCGAGTTGAGTATAGAAAATATAGATATAAGAAGCTGAAAAGCTACCTACAAGCGCTAATATCCAGTCGACGGCTGGGATGCGATCCCTAGGCGAATTCTTCATGGCTGGATAAGCGGTAAAGGCTAGGAAAATAGCAAACGTAAGGTGAATTGCTCGAGCTTCAGTGTCGTTTAAAATTGCGAAGTTAAAAATGAATGGCAGCGGAGATGCATACCAAAGTTGGAACAATGACCAACATAGAGGCACAAACCATAAAATACGGCCTTGGATACCACGAGGGCTACGCGCACCAGTATCTGATTGTGCCACCATTTCTTGCACATCTGGAGACGGTGATGTTGTCTGCGTCATGTACTTTATCCTTATTATTGATGGTCTGCCTTTTGTTACGAACAACTAAACGTGATTTCTTTCCTATCTAGTGTAGTGAATGGATAGAGAAATGCGTTCTTTGTTCGTCTTTGTCTTAGGCTTGATACGAAGGTAAGTCCTCCAAATTGGAGAAACTTAAAGGGTTGTTCTTTTCACTTAAATTATTTTTATAAAACGTGAAAAGCCAATAAGGAGGACTAGCCTCCTTATTGGTTTAGTAGGCTTAAAGTAGAGTTACTTTAGAAGACCTACTTCTTTGTAGTATTTTGCGGCACCTGGATGAAGAGGGATAGAGATACCCGCTTTAACCATGTCTTCTTTTTTCAGGTTAGCAAATGCTGGGTGCAGACGTTTGAATGTTGCGAAGTTTTCAAATACTGCTTTAGCAACGTTGTATGCTACTTCATCCGAAACGTCTGAAGTTGTTACCATAGTTGCAGCAACACCGAAGCTATTTACGTCAGCATCTGTACCGCGGTACATACCAGCAGGTACTGTGCTGTATGCGTAGTATGGGTTTTCAGCTACGATCTTGTCGATCTGTGGACCTGTTGCAGAAACCAGTTTTGCATCACAAGACGTTGTCGCTTCTTTAATTGATCCGTTCGGGTGACCAACCATGTAGATGAATGCATCAATCTTGTTATCACAAAGTGCTTGTGAACGCTCAGAACCTTTCAGTTCAGAAGCAAGCTTGAAGCTATCGTTAGTCCAGCCCATAGAGTCCATTACAACACCCATCGTTGCACGGTCGCCAGAACCAGGGTTACCAATGTTGACACGCTTACCAGCTAGGTCTGAAACATTGTTAATACCTGCATCGGTGCGAGCGATGATGTTGAACGGTTCTGTATGTAGAGAGAACATAGCGCGAAGTTTCTTGTATTCGCCCTGATCTTTGAACTTACTTGTACCGTTATAGCCGTGGTATTGCCAGTCCGATTGAACAACACCGAAATCTAGTTCACCAGCACGGATGGTATTAACGTTGTAGATTGAACCACCAGTAGACTCTACAGAACAACGAATGTTGTGGTCTTTGCGACCTTTGTTCACTAGCTTACAAATTGCACCACCAGTTGGGTAGTAAACACCCGTTACTGAACCAGTACCAATTGTGATGAACTCTTGAGCGTTAACTGCACCAGCGCCCATTACAGCAGCTGCAATAGCTCCAACTTTAATCAGTTTGGTAAATGCCATGAATTTCCCTTCCTTTATTCATTATTAACCCTGAAACAAGTGTAGTCGTTTCTGGAGTTTCCTATTTGGAAACGGCACCTTTTTCAATCCATGTGATGAAAAAGTGGCTGAATAATATCAAAAATTGGCAGAAAATTACTCAAATGTTAAAAGATATAGCGAAAAAACCTAACAAATGACGGTTGGATCTCGTGTTTGATTTGCTATTGAGTTTTTTAAAATCAATGAGTTAGTGATTTTTGGGAGAGGCGGGATAGATATCTTAGGATGTGATTTGGATCACGAACTAAATAGGTGTTTGTGATCCAATAGTAATGGCTGATAGTTATGAAACTGTGAGCAATTATCCTGCGTATTCAAACAGTTCGCATACAGAATCGAACAGTTGCTTAGTGGTAACTGATAAGGTTGGAGTAATGAAGATAGTATCATCTCCAGCAACTACCCCCAGTATGCCTTCTGACTTACCTAATGAATCTAATAAGCGAGCAATAAGCTGCGCGGCACCAGGGCCAGTGTGTATCACAACCAATGCATTGTTGTGGTCAATATCTAACACTAACTCTCTTAAAGAGCTCGAAACCGTCGGAACACCAAGTTCAGCAGGAAGACAGTAAACCATCTCCATTTTTGCATTGCGTGTTCGCACGGCGCCAAACTTAGTTAACATACGCGAAACTTTAGATTGGTTGATACTTTCAAAGCCTTCATGCTTCAGGGCATCGACAATCTCGCCTTGCGAACCAAAACGTTCTTCTTTTAGTAGTGATTTAAAAGCTCGAACTAAGTTGTCTTGTTTTTCTGTATTGCGCATATGTCATTCTTATTCATTAACAAAGATGTTTGCATATTCTCGCATACATATTCAGTTCTCGCCAAAATATCACGGTAATTTGTTAGTCATATCACTGTAAAAATTTAATAGGATAATGTGTTATTTAAGACGAGTTGTTTTGTCATTTCAAATGATTATCGCCATAATGCGAACTTGCTGTGTAGCACGGTTTTATTGACTTGCGCGAAGTCGCAAAGCTAGCGTTAATTGATTGTAATCACTTTGTGATTAATATAGTTTTTTAGCGATAATTTAACTTTTTAACCATAATTTAGCTCAAGAATTACCCTACAAAGAATCTATAAGAGAAAGCTCTCAAGGAGAATAACAATGAAAGTAGCTGTTATTGGTGCCGCTGGTGGCATCGGTCAAGCCCTAGCCCTACTACTAAAGAACCGCCTGCCTGCTGGTTCAGATCTTGCACTTTACGACATCGCTCCGGTAACCCCGGGGGTTGCTGCCGATCTTAGCCATATCCCAACGCCTGTTTCGATCAAAGGTTACGCGGGTGAAGATCCAACTCCAGCACTTGAAGGTGCGGATGTTGTGCTTATTTCTGCGGGTGTTGCTCGTAAACCTGGTATGGATCGTGCGGATCTTTTCAATGTGAACGCTGGCATTGTTAAGTCTCTAGCTGAAAAAATTGCCGTTACTTGTCCTACTGCTTGTGTTGGTATCATTACCAACCCAGTAAATACAACAGTGCCAATCGCTGCTGAAGTACTTAAGAAAGCGGGCGTTTACGACAAGCGTCGTCTATTTGGTATTACGACTCTTGATGTCATTCGTTCTGAAACGTTCGTTGCTGAGCTGAAAGATAAAGATCCAGGCGACATTCGTGTTCCTGTTATCGGTGGTCACTCAGGTGTAACGATCCTTCCTCTGCTTTCTCAAGTTGAAGGTGTTGAGTTTACTGACGAAGAAATCGCAGCGCTAACAACTCGCATCCAAAACGCGGGTACTGAAGTAGTAGAAGCTAAAGCGGGTGGCGGTAGTGCGACTCTATCTATGGGTCAAGCGGCTTGTCGCTTCGGTCTTGCTCTAGTGAAAGCACTTCAAGGCGAAGAGAACGTGATTGAGTGTGCCTACGTTGAAGGTGAAGGCGAGCACGCACCATTCTTCGCACAACCAGTTAAACTTGGCAAAGAAGGCGCTGAAGCGATTCTTAGCTACGGTGAACTGAGCGACTTCGAACGCAATGCACTAGACAGCATGCTAGAAACGCTAAATGGCGATATTGAGATTGGTGTTGAATTCGCTAAATAAGCGATAGATAACTGAACTCTGCTAAAACGACAGTTAACGAAAGCCGATCATTGCGATCGGCTTTTTTGATCCTTGTATTCAACCCACTCGTAATCTTTTTCTAACCACGAAGAATTAGGGTATTGAACGATGATTAGAGTACAAAAAGGGATGAATGTTAACTATCTAGGTCGCTTGGGCAAGATATTGGTTATCGATGAGCAAGAGCAGTTCGCGTTGTTTGAGTCTTACAATAGTCATAAGCAATATGCAGTTCCGTTGGAAGAACTTGAAGAGATCGAAGCGCAACTACCTCTATCGTTAGAATCGAGTCGTTATTGAGACCCAGTGTATTATCTAGCAGGATCAAAAAAAGAGCCAACAGGCTCTTTTTTTTGTATAGCTGTCTACTTACTGCTTAGTCTCTATTTACTTGCTACGTTTTACTGCAAGGTGAGCTAGCGTAGTTAAAGCTTGCTTATATTCTGAATTAGGAAGAATAGAAAGCTCAGCAATGGCTTTATCAGCTTCTTCGTAGGCTTTATTGGTCGTGTACTCTAACGAGCCAGTCTCTTTCATGACAGACATAATGTCGTCGAGACGTTCCATACCATTAGCTTTTTCAATCGCTTCACGAATCATGCTTGCTTGGTCTGGGGAACCATTGCGCATTGCGTAAAGCAACGGTAACGTCGGTTTGCCTTCTGCTAGGTCATCACCAACGTTCTTACCCATCTCTTTACCATCAGCAGTGTAATCCATCACATCATCAATCAATTGGAATGCAGTGCCTAGGTATTTACCGTAGTTTTGCATAGCCGTTTCGATTTCAGGTGATGATTCGCTAAGAATTGCACCGATTTGCGTTGCAGCTTCAAACAAGCGAGCGGTCTTCGAGTAGATGACCTGCATGTAACTTTCTTCTGTGGTGTCCGGGTTATTACAGTTCATTAATTGTTGAACTTCACCCTCGGCAATCACGTTAACTGCTTCACTCATTAACTCGAGGATCTTTAAGGATCCTAGCGTTGTCATCATCTGGAACGAGCGAGTGTAGATAAAGTCACCCACCAAAACGCTAGCGGCATTACCAAAAGCTGCGTTGGCTGTCGCTTTACCGCGTCTCATGTCCGACTCGTCGACGACATCATCATGGAGAAGGGTAGCTGTGTGAATAAACTCGATAAAAGCTGCAGAGGTAATATGAGCTTCACCTTGATAACCAAGTGCACGAGCAGATAAAAGAGCAAGCAAAGGACGTAGGCGTTTGCCACCACCGCTAACGATATAAAAACCAAGCTGGTTGATTAAACTTACGTCAGAATTAAGTTGGGCTTGAATTGTTTCATTCACTTTTGCCATATCATTGGCAGTAAGCGTTTGGATAGCTTTAAAATCCATTGTTCATCCGGCTGAAGTTAGACCCTGTAAGGCTTATACGTTGTATTTAATTGTTGAATAATACACTAAAAAACGTTGATTAATACATCACTTAAAGGCATCATTGCCGCACTTTTCTTTGGCGAACATGTTTTCGCCAATATTTTAAAAATATGGCTTGTCATAGCGGCATGATTCCCGTAGAATCTGCGCCCTATTGATTAGTTTAGCGCACACCCGAGTTGTAGAATTAACAACCATAGGCTGTGCGGAAAAAGCGGAGTAAAATATGTACGCTGTTTTCCAATCTGGTGGCAAACAACACCGAGTAAGCGAAGGTCAAACACTTCGTTTAGAGAAATTAGACGTTGAAACTGGTGCAACTGTAGAATTTGATAAAGTTCTTCTTGTTGCTAACGGCGAAGAAATCGCTGTTGGTGCACCTCTTGTTGAAGGTGGCAAAGTTACTGCAGAAGTAGTACAACACGGTCGTGGCGATAAAGTAAAAATCGTTAAGTTCCGTCGTCGTAAGCACTCGCGTAAGCAAGCTGGTCACCGTCAGTGGTTCACAGAAGTGAAAATCACTGGCATTAACGCTTAAGTATTAGGAGAGTTTAACAATGGCACATAAAAAAGCTGGCGGTTCTACTAATAACGGCCGCGATTCAGAAAGCAAACGTCTTGGTGTTAAGCGTTTTGGTGGTGAATCTGTTCTTGCAGGTAACATCATCGTTCGTCAACGTGGTACTAAGTTCCACGCTGGCACAAACGTTGGCATCGGTAAAGACCATACTCTTTTTGCTCTTACTGAAGGTAAAGTGAAATTTGCAGTAAAAGGTCCTAAAAACCGTAAGTTTGTAAGCATCGAAGCTGAGTAATTTAATCTTTTATTAGATTATTTATACTAGCTTTCAAGCTGAATTCAAAAGCCCTGCCGATTCGGCAGGGTTTTTTATTTATAGCGAGAATAAAAAAGTAGACGCTCTTGTTTTGGTTTTGAGAAGCCGTTTTATTTTTGAGAAACAGTTTGGTTTTATTAAGAAGCCGTTTGTTTTTTAAGATACAGAAAGCAAAGAACCTCTCCTTATTTGTTCCTTGGTTGCAGATCGATCTAGATCTTAGGTGATCGATCTAAACACGGATCTGCTAGAATTTATATCACTCCTTGATGAGTGGTAACGCAACGTAAGTGCGGAGTTAAAAAATGAAATTCGTTGATGAAGCATCAGTAAAAATAGAAGCCGGTGATGGCGGTAATGGTACAGTAAGCTTTTGGCGCGAAAAATTCGTCGCTAAAGGTGGTCCTGACGGCGGTGATGGCGGTGATGGTGGTGATGTTTACATTCAAGCGGATGAAAACTTAAACACACTGATCGATTACCGTTTCCAACGTTTTTACAATGCTGAGCGTGGCGAAAATGGCCGCGGTGGTAACTGTACTGGTAAACGTGGTAAAGATATGACAATGAAAGTACCAGTAGGTACTCGCGCTGTTGATATCCACACTAATGAAATCGTTGCTGAAGTTGCTGAGCATGGCAAGAAAGTCATGGTTGGTAAAGGTGGTTGGCACGGTCTTGGTAACACGCGTTTTAAGTCGTCTGTTAACCGTGCTCCTCGTCAAAAGACAATGGGTACTAAAGGTGAAGTTCGCGAACTACGTTTAGAGCTTCTTCTGCTCGCGGATGTTGGTATGCTTGGCTTGCCAAACGCTGGTAAATCTACGTTTATTCGCTCAGTATCTGCTGCAAAGCCAAAAGTGGCTGATTACCCGTTTACGACGCTAATTCCTAGCTTAGGTGTGGTAAGTGTTGTCCCTGAGAAGAGTTTCGTCGTTGCCGATATCCCTGGCTTGATCGAAGGCGCAGCTGATGGCGCTGGTCTTGGTATTCGTTTCTTGAAGCACCTTGAGCGTTGTCGCGTTCTTCTGCATATGATCGATATTTTGCCGATCGATGGTTCTGATCCTATTCAGAATGCACTGACGATCATCGATGAGCTTGAGCAATACAGTGAGAAAGTTGCACAGAAACCTCGTTGGTTAGTGTTCAATAAAGTTGACCTAATGCCTGAAGAAGAAGCTGACGAAAAGATTCAAGAAATCGTCGAAGCTTTGGGTTGGGAAGGCGAGTACTTCAAGATCTCTGCTGTAAACAAGATCGGTACCAAAGATCTTTGCTTTAAACTGGGTGAGTTCATGGAGAACCTACCTCGTGAAGTTGAAGCAATTGAAGAAGAAGAAAAAGTTAACTTTATGTGGGATGACTACCATAAAGATGCGATGGCCGGTAAGAATGTCGTTACTGAAGATGACGACGACTGGGATGATTGGGATGACGAAGAAGATGACGGTCATGTTATCTATGTTCGTGATTAATAATCCTCGTAGTTTCTTATAAGCACTTTGGTCGCTTTTTCTAAGATACGCTGATAGTTTTATTAAACCGCAATGAAAATTGCGGTTTTTTTGTATCTAAATCATGACGTCTTGCTGTTTTTTATGCAAAATTTATCTTTAGATAATTAACGCCTATGGGAAGGAAATCATGGCATCAAAACAAAGAGCGATCTCAAGGTTAGTCGCTCAATCAGGACAAATGTTATTAGCTCATGGCGCCGAGAGCACATTGGTCGGTGACATAATGCGCCGTATCGGTATTGCTTGTGGGGTGAATGAGGTTGAAGTTGCACTGTCAGCCAATGCATTGGTTGTGACAACAGTAATGGATGATCATTGCATAACGACGACTCGAAGTTGCGCTGATCGTGGCATTAATATGCAGGTGATAACCGAGATTCAACGTGTGTGTATCATGATGGAGAAAGGGATTCTTGATTATGATTTAGCTTATAAGAAGATCCAAGGGATCAGTCCTGAACGCTACAACCGTTGGTTAGTTGTCGTAATGATAGGGCTATCGTGTGCTTCTTTTAGCCGTCTTGCTGGCGGAGATTGGCATGTCTTTATGATGACGTTTATAGCTTCGGCTTGCGGTATGATCGTGAGACAAGAGATCGGGCATCGCCATTTCAATCCGTTATTAAATTTCGCTATTACCGCTTTTGTCACCACCACCATTTCAGCTCAGGCAGTGCTCTACAATATTGGTGGTCAACCCACTATCGTGATGGCTTCGTCAGTATTGATGCTAGTGCCCGGTTTTCCTTTGATTAACTCCGTAGCAGATATGCTTAAAGGCCATATAAATATGGGTCTCGCACGCTTCACCATGGCCAGTTTATTAACGTTGGCTACAAGCTTAGGTATTGTCGCAGCGATGAGCCTATCTGACGTATGGGGGTGGGTGAACTAATGACTATTTTTGAACTTTTTGTTGGGTTACTCAACGACATGTTTTTTGCTGCGATTCCTGCGGTTGGTTTTGCATTGGTGTTTAACGTCCCGCAACGAGCGTTGATCTATTGTGCTCTCGGAGGATCCATTGGCCACGGTAGCCGTTACTTAATGATGCATTTCGGCATTCCCATTGAATGGGCGACGTTCTTTGCTGCTACATTGGTAGGCATGATAGGGGTGCATTGGTCGCATAAATTGTTAGCACACCCGAAAGTATTTACGGTTGCAGCCTTGATTCCGATGGTTCCTGGTGTGTTTGCCTTTAAGGCGATGATTGCCATGGTTGAGATTAACCGAGCAGGATACAACCCAGAACTATTGGCATTGTTGATGGAGAACTTTTTGAAATCGATGTTCATTATCGCAGGGCTTGCGGTTGGCTTAGCAGTGCCTGGGCTGTTATTCTACCGTCGTAGACCTATCGTCTAGCTTCAACTTCATTTTCAAGTAAGGACAGGACTTTCGATTTATGATCATCAGCATGATAGCGGCAATGGCGAACAACCGTGTAATTGGTAAAGACAATCAGATGCCTTGGCATTTACCTGCAGATTTCGCATGGTTTAAACGCTCAACTATGGGCAAGCCTGTCGTGATGGGACGTAAGACTTACGATTCAATTGGTCGCCCTTTGCCGGGGAGGCTGAACGTTGTAATCAGCCGCGACGAGGGTTTAGAAATCGAAGGCGTAACGACGGTAACTTCGATTGAAAAAGCACTAGAGCTAGTTAGTGATGTTGATGAAGTGATGATCATCGGTGGCGGTTCAATCTATGAAAGCTGCTTACCAAAAGCGAACAAGTTATACCTGACTTATATCGATTTTGATGTGGATGGTGATACTCAATTCCCAGACTGGGGAGAAGGTTGGAAGCAGAGCTTTAATGATACTTATCAAGCTGATGAGAAAAACAAGCACAATATGGAGTTTGTGGTTCTCGAGCGTTAACGGTGGTTATTAAGAGTTAGGCTCTGAAAATGCTTGCGTTACTGTGCCTAGTTAGCGCAAGCTTCTCGTATCTCGTATCTCGTATCTCGTATCTCGTATCTCGTATCTCGTATCTCGTATCTCGTATCTCGTATTTCGTATCTCGTATTTCTATAGCGCTTTTTGAGTGAAAAACTGTTTGTCTTCCCAGCGAAGTATCGTCAAGTCTCCCCCCCACACACACCCAGTATCAAGTCCAATCACATCTTTTCCTGAGTAACCCTCTAGCGCAGCCCAGTGTCCAAAAACAACGGTTTTATCGAGCTTTATGCGTTGAGGAAGGTCAAACCACGGCACTAGCGGCTCAGTTGTAATTTCGTTTGGTGGAAGTTTACAGGCCATATCGAGACGACCATCAGTAAAACAGAATCGCATTCTAGTAAGGCTGTTGATCGCATAGCGATAGCGCTCAATCCCTTCTAAGTTTTGACGCCATAAGTCAGGCGTGTTGCTGTACATATTCTCGATAAGCCATTGCCACTGATCGGATTTTAATAAATCAGCTATTTCCAGATTTTCAATCCGTGCTCGCTCTAGATCCCATTGAGGTGAGATACCAGCATGAGACATCACGAACTCTGGATGCTCCTGAATTAAAGGCTGTTGTCTTAACCATTCGAGCAACTGTTCACGGTCTTCCGCATCAAGAATTGGTTGAGTCTTGTCTTTTGGTTTAGCTGAAAAGAGGCCTAAGGATACAGCAAGTAGATGTAAATCATGGTTACCTAATACCACCTTCGCTGAACTGCCAAGGTTACGAACAAAACGTAACGTCTCTAAGGATTTAGGGCCACGAGCAACTAAGTCTCCGGCGACCCATAAAGTATCTTGTTGTTTATCAAAGTTGATGGTTTCAAGCAGTAACTGAAGCTCGTCGAAGCATCCTTGAATGTCTCCGACAATATAATTCGACACAGTATTTTCCTGTAAGTGGTAGAGATGCGTACTAGTTAAGGATATTGGGGATAGCCAGTCTAAATGGGTCGACTTCTGTTATGAAATCAATGCCTTTATGATCGGTCATCACATAGTGACCTTGCATAACACCCACAGGGGTTTCGATGACCGTACCACTGGTATATGTGTATTCGTCATTGGCTTCAATCACAGGCTGCTGCCCAACCACGCCATCACCTTCTATGGTGAGTTGTTTACCGTTAGAGTCGGTAATCAGCCAGCGGCGAGACATAAGTTGTACCGTTGTTTTACTTAGATTTTTGATGGTAATGATGTAAGCGAAAACGTAGCGATTCTTAGATGGCTCAGATTGTTCTTCAATATATTTAGAATGAACTTGGCATTTGATACAAGGCGTAGATATATCCATATTCGCACCTTTTGTTGTTGGTATGCTTTAAGTATTACATAAAAAATAGGCTCCTCACCGAAGTGTAGGAGCCTTTTTCGATTATTTGTCAGCGTTGTGACTGTCGTGCAACCAGTTCGCCATATCGACAAACTGTTCGAGCGTCAGGTTCTCAGGGCGCATGCCAGGGTTTACACCTAGCTCTTCAAGCACTTCCTTGTCGATTAGGCTCTTGTAGCAGTTACGTACTGTTTTACGACGCTGGTTAAAGCCTTCGCGACATACGCGATCTAACCACTTAAGATCTTTTGCCGGGTAAGGCAGTACTTCATAAGGCTGAAGGCGAACGACTGCAGAGTCTACTTTCGGTGGCGGAACAAATGCTGTTGGTGGCACTTCTAGCACAGGAGTGACTTTACAGTAATATTGAGCCATAACCGTTAGACGACCGTAAGCTTTAGTGCCAGGACCCGCTGCCAATCGGTTAACCACTTCTTTTTGAAGCATAAAGTGCATGTCTTGCACGTCTTTATGGAACTCAAAAAGGTGGAACATCAATGGTGTAGAGATGTTGTATGGCAAGTTACCGAAGATACGCAGCTTGTTGTTTGGCTTAACAAGTTGTTCGAAATCGAACTTCATTGCATCGCCTTCATAGATCGTTAACTTTTCAGCAAGATCAGGGTGATTACGCAGACGTTCAGCAAGATCTCTATCCAGTTCAATTACTGTGAACTTGTCGACAAGCTTGCCAACAGGCTCAGTAATCGCACCAAGACCAGGGCCGATTTCTACTAAGTTCTGGCCTGGTAGTGGGTTAATACTCGATACGATTCCATCAATAATGTATGGATCGTTAAGGAAGTTTTGACCAAAACGTTTACGCGCTTTGTGCCCTAAGTGGACATCATTTCTCATTGCTTTTTCTCTACTAATTCAATGGCGTGCGTGAGCGCTGTTCTAAAGCTCCCTGTATCGGCTTGGCCTTTCCCTGCCAAGTCTAAGGCGGTACCGTGATCGACTGATGTGCGAATAAACGGTAAGCCAAGCGTGATGTTCACTGAGCGACCAAACCCTTTGTATTTCAATACCGGGAGTACTTGGTCGTGATACATACCTAAAACAGCATCTGCATCTTGCAAATATTTTTCATTAAAGATGGTGTCTGCTGGCAATGGGCCAACTAAATTAATACCATCTTTTTGGCGAATTTTTTCTAGCGTAGGGGTGATAGTTTCTATCTCTTCACGGCCCAAACAACCATCTTCACCCGCATGTGGGTTCAATCCACACACGTAAATAGTTGGTTTCTCTATAGCAAACTTTTCGACCAAATCTTTATGCAAAATAGCAATGATTTGCTCTAATCTGTCTTCGGTCACTGCTTGAGATACATAAGCTAGTGGGATGTGCGTTGTTACGAGAGCAACACGCAGCCCTTCTGTTGCCAACATCATCACGACAAGTGGAGTATTGGACTTCTCTGCAAAGAACTCGGTATGGCCACTAAAAGCAACGCCAGCTCGGTTAATTACACCCTTGTGAACAGGGCCGGTGACAATAGCATCAAATTCATCATTCATACAGCCAATTGCTGCGGTTTCTAATGTATTTAATACGTAGTGGCCGTTCGCTTCATTAAGTTGACCCGCAACGGCGACTTCAGCGAGTGGAACATGTTTCACAACCAGTGTTCCAGAGCGTTGAGGTTGCTTAGGCGCGGTTGAGTCGTAGTCTAACAGCTCAACCTCGATCCCTAACATTTCAGCTCGCTCTGCTAGTAGGGTTTTGTCCGCACAAACGACGAGCTGATGTGGCCAGCTTTCTTGAGATAGAGCCAGAGTTAGATCTGGCCCAATTCCCGCTGGTTCACCTGCCGTAATGACAAGGCGTTTAGTTGTCATCTTGGTCGTCCTCAACCACTTCAACAAAGGCGCTAGCTCTTACTTCTTGCAGCCAAGCACCGACTTCTTCGTTGAACTTACGGTTAAATAGAATTTGATAAGCTTTGTTTTTCAATGCTGAATCGGTACGGTCTACTTCGCGACGGTCTAGTACTTCAACAATGTGCCAACCGTGAACGGTTTTGAATGGCGCACTGATTTTACCTTCAGGTAATGTTTCTACTTGGTGCTTGAACTCAGGAACGTATAAATCCGGAGTTTGGTAACCTAACTCACCATCTTGTACTGCTGAACCTGGGTCTTGGCTGTATTGCTGTGCAAGATCACCAAAGCTCGCTTCACCTGCGTTTACGCGACGCGTGATTTCTTCAAGCTGCTCTTTCGCACCGTCATCACTCAAGATAACCGTTGGTTTAATCAAAATATGACGTGCATTAACCTCGGTAACTGCAACGGTTTCCAAACCTTTTACGTCTTCAATTTTTAGAATATGGAAGCCAACACCACTTCGGAAAGGACCGATGATGCTGCCTTTGTTCTGCATTTTGATTTGGTCTGCAAAAATCGTAGGCATCTCTTCTTTACGCATCCAACCCCAATCACCACCTTGTAGTGCTTTAGGGCCTTTAGAGTAAGTATAAGCCATGGTGCTGAAGTCTTTGCCGTTGTTTAGTTCTTCCACTAAATCTGTCGCTTGTGCTTCTAATTCTTCTTTGGTTTGGTCATCATTGAATCGAAGTTGGATGTGGCCAATTTTGTATTGAACCGTCGCATTGGTTTCTTGCGCTAAGATGTCCGCTAGGTTGTCTACTTCTGCAGGAAGGATATTAATACGACGGCGAACCAAGGCATTACGAGCTTCACTTGCTGCAATCTCTTTTCTTACTTGCTCACGAAATGCGTTGTAGCTAAGGCCTTCTTCCGCAACCGATGCGGTAAGTTGTTGTACTGTTTGGTTGTTATCTTTGGCAATGCCTTCAATCGCTTGATCCAGTCGAGCATCATCAATTCGAACCCCAATACGTTCCGCTTCTTGGGTCTGAATTGTATCGATGATCAGTTTTTCTAGAACTTGCTCATTCAATACATCTTGTGATGGTAATGTTTGTCCGCTTTTCTTCGCGTTTGCGCGCAGTGTTTTCATTGAAGTATCAATGTCACTTTGTAAGATCACGCCCTCGTTGACGATCACTTTTACACTATCGAGTTCAACCGGTGCTGCATAGCTTATTGAGACAGTACAAGCCGCTGCGATAGCAATTAATGTGCGTTTCCACAATGTCATGTGTAATCCTTTATATTCACCGATGTTTTATCAGTAAAGAAAATTAGTTGTTTAAGAAGAATGGACGACCGTAGCTGAGTGCGTTACCTGAGCTTGTTTCACTTACTTCGCTTGAGTCTGAGCCTATGTTGGTACCAAAGCCAACAATACCGAAGTTAAAGCCAAAGTTTTTCTCGTATACTGGTGTCGCATTCGATGTGTTGATGTAATCACCTTCCCATCTACGCAATTGGTTACTATAGGTGAAGCCGATATACCAACAATCGGATTTGTAATTGAGTTCAGCTAACCACTCAAGGTTCTCTTCGGTTGTTAAATCATAGAAGTACTGAGCGCTGGCACTCCACTTACGTGAAATCTGGTAGGCTCCGAGTAATCCTGCTTGAGATATACCATCTTTAGTAATCGATCCAACATTAAAATCAACAGTGTCTTCGATATACTCTTTGGTTACGTAGCGGTAGTTGGTTTGGATATAACCACCAGAAAAACGGTACTCAATGGTGCTGTTGGCTAGTTGCATTGCTGTGGTATCGATGTCGTACTGAACCCCACCATGATAAAACAGGTAGTCGTCGTAATTAAAGTCGACTTCTACAGCCCAAGATGAGTAATTCGAGTTCTTATCTTTAGTATCAAGTGTTAGATGTTGTTTCGTATCTTTGTCGATATAAAAGATTTGTCCAAAAGACACATTGAGTCGCTCTTTATACTCATCATCAAAGAAACGAGATGATGCACCGTAGCTTACTTGGTTAGCTGCAGCGATACGGTCTACACCACTGTATTTACGGCTTCTAAAGAGACCATAATAATCAGTCTGCAGAAGTGTCGTATCGTAAAGACCAATGTTGTTTTGATCTTCTTTTGGTACATACAGGTATTGAACTTGGGGTTCTAGAGTTTGAGTGTAGTTACCAATAACCTTGGTACCTCTTTCTAAAACGATACCAGCATGACTCCTAAATTCTGGGATAACTCGACTTACTGACTTTTCTAAATCTTTATATTTGTCACTTGTGGTATCAACACCATCAAGATCTTGTTGGTAGTAAGTACCAAGAAGTCGGGCTTCTGTGGTCCAAGTCCCCCAAGTGTTGCCTACAGGGATAGTAATACCCGGCTCAACGTGAATACGAGTTGCTGATGGTTTGCCTTTTGCATCGGTATCAAACAGAGACACATGGCTGACCAAGTCGAAATCTAAATACTCCATTACCTCCGGGGCATAATAGTTATATTCCAGCTGTGGGAGCAGGCGGTATGGAAGGTTGTTTGTCGTATTTGTAAGAACCTGAAAGTCTCGCACAAGTACAGACGCATCCCAATTTTGAGAACGGTATGTAGCCTGCCCTTCCTGAAGTAACTGACCGTCTTCACGACTACCAATACCGCTTCCGTTGACATCCGTGAAGTACTCGATATCGCTAACTTTTGAGTAATCAATTTCAAACAACCAAGATTCTTGAAATATCCCTGAATGCGCTAGCTGAGCCCCCCAACGATCACCTTTCTCTTGGTATTTTTTGTCATCAGGTAAGTATTCAGATTTGATAACCCCAAAACCAAAGTCGCTTAAGTATCTGAACTCACTGTTAAGTTGAATTCCACGTTCTTGCATGTACTTAAAGGTGGTTTCTAAGTCGTAGTTTGGTGCTAAGTTCCAATAAACAGGGATCTCAAATTCAAAACCATCACTTGAGCCATATGATACCGTTGGATATAAGAAGCCTGTTTTACGCGTATCACCAATCGGAACGGTTAAGTAAGGCAGATAAAAAACAGGAACGCTCTGAATTTCAAACCTTGGATTGTAGAACGTAGCCTCTTCTTCATTTTGGTCGACATCGATACTTGATGCTCTTAAGCGCCAAGCGTTGTCACCGATAGGGCAAGAGGTGATTGAGCCATCTTCGATTTCATAGACGGCTTTACCTGTATTCGCGATATAAACCGCCTCTCCTCTGCCTTGCTCACAGAGGAATTCATAATTGGTATTTTCGAGCGTCATTTCATCGGTAGTCAGATTATTGGTTGCTCTTTCTGATACTGATTTAATTTGACCATCGCTAAAGTTTACGTTGCCTTCAGCTACAACGATATTTTCTTGTTGGTGAAGCGTTACATTGTCGGCAAGGATGGTTTTGTTTCCTTGGGTAACTCTTACATCACCTGAGTAGATTGCCTTGTCACCATTGATAGCCTCTAAGCGATCGGACTCAACATGAGCGGGAAGTTGTGTATCGTTTTCTGATACGGGTTGAACTCTGCATTGGTCGATAGGATCTTTCGAGGGTTTGATCAAGCATTGACCGATAGCGGGCATTTCCTGCACACTATTATCGGTGGTTGTTTCAGCTTGAGTTGTCGATACGTATAATGCCGTACTTATAGACGCGGCTAACAAGGTGCGGGAAAAAGATTGCATGAAGTTGAACTATCCTGTGTCACTAGATGAAGGGTTGATCTAGTATCAATCCAATTAATAAAGCATTTTCCTTATGATAAAGGAAATATTAGCATTCAGCATCATCAGACAGCATTACTCAGACAAAATTCATAGATAGAGAACACATAATGCAAATATTTGGCAAAATTTTGGGCGCTTTTTTTGGTTTTTTATTTGGGGGGCCGCTCGGTTTAGTTTTTGGCCTATTCTTAGGGCACCAGTTCGATAAAGCTCGCCGATTGAACCAATCGGGCTTCAATAGCTCTGGTTTTGGACGAGGTCCAAGCCAAGCTGAAAGGCAAAACGAGTTCTTTAAAGCGGCTTTTGCGGTTATGGGACATGTTGCTAAAGCCAAGGGGCAGGTAACTCCGGAAGAGATTCAGCTCGCTTCTACAATGATGGAGCGTATGAACCTGCATGGCGAGCAACGTAAAGCGGCGCAAGATGCGTTTCGTGATGGCAAAGAGAGTGACTTCCCGTTAAGCGATGTGCTTGAGCGTGTGAGGATCTCATCGGGTGGCCGTTTTGATCTTCTGCAGTTCTTTTTAGAGCTACAGGTATCCGCAGCATTTGCTGATGGCAGCTTGCACCCGAGTGAGCGCCAAGTTCTGCATAAGATAGCGCAAGGTCTTGGCTTTTCTGCAGAACAACTAGAACGCCGTTTACAGATGCAAGAAGCTGCATTCCGTTTTCAACAGCAGGGTGGAAGCTTTGGTGGTCATCAAGGTCACGGGCAATCATCGGGTTGGCAACAGGCTTCGCAACAAAACCAATTGGCCGATGCGTTTAAAGTTCTCGGTGTGAGTGAAAGTGCTGACGGTAAAGAGGTGAAGAAAGCCTACCGTAAACTGATGAATGAACATCACCCAGATAAATTGATGGCGAAGGGTTTGCCACCAGAAATGATGAATGTCGCGAAAGAGAAGTCACAAGAAATTCAAAATGCTTATGACCTAATAAAGAAAGTAAAAGGTTTTAAGTAATCGAACATTAAACTGAGTAATAACAAAATTACTCGGTTTTTATTAAAGGGAATTATATGACGGTAACGTATCGGGATGTTCTAGAGTTTTGGTTCGATGAATTGACGCCAAAAGACTGGTTTACTGGCGGCGAAGAAATTGATGTTTTGATAGAGTCTCGATTTGCTGAGGTGCACAAGGCAGCGGCTCAAGGTGAGCTATTTGAATGGCGACAAAATGCAGAAGGGCGCTTAGCTGAAATTATCGTGCTTGATCAGTTTTCTCGAAATATTGGTAGAAACAGTCCGACAGCTTTTTCGGCTGACCCGATGGCGTTAGTTCTAGCGCAAGAGGCGGTAGCGGGTGGTTTTGATCACCAGCTTAACGAGCAACAAAAAAGCTTCCTGTATATGCCTTATATGCACAGTGAATCTTTGTTGGTTCATGAACAAGCCGTGGAGCTCTTTTCTCAAACGGGGTTAGAACATAATCTTGATTTTGAGTTTAAGCACAAGGTCATCATTGAGCGTTTTGGTCGCTACCCTCATCGTAATGAGGTGCTAGGGCGAATTTCGACTCCTGAAGAGGTTGAGTTCTTGCAGCAACCGGGTTCAAGTTTTTAATTGTAGAAATACGGTTCAATAGATAAAAAAGAGGCAAGGGTGTGTTGACCTTTCGAGCTGATTTTTGCAGCGAGTTGCTGGGTCTTTATACAAGGCAGAGGCTTTGATGTGTAGCTAGCCTACATGAGAAGCCGATAACGTAGTAGAAATGGCCAGCAAACGCTGCCCAAAGGGTTCGGCTAAAAGCGTTTTACTCTTTGTTGAGGGGGATTGGCTTAGAATGACTAGGCTACTTCCCCCTCGCCGCGATTAAAACGCTTTTATCTCGAACAAAATTTAACCGCGAAAGGTCAACATGCCCTAGCGGTTAATAAAAACAACTCGCCTCTTTTTGTTTAGCTTCATTCAAGAGCTTTAATGTTAAAACTAGTTCGCTTTGTTAAGTGACCAATCGTAGTCATAGCTGATTTTGTTAGTGTTCGTTACCGGATTTTTTCGATATTGGTCTAGGTGTTGAATGAGTTGTTTTTCTGTACCAAAATCCACAGCAAACCATTCGTAGATGGATGACAATTCAAGATCATTGCTGTTGACTAGCACACCTTTATCACTGTTTATAAACTCGGTCGCCGCTTGTTCTAGTAGCATTTCTGTATTGTCAGCAGTAAAGGCCTGAGGCTGTAAGTTAGGGCAACCTAAACTCGCACAGTTCACTGCATAATGCGTGCGCGGATCTTGCCAAATCGGTCTTAGGATTCGGTGTTCAATATCGTTGAGTGTCAGTGATTTTCCGTTAACGATGACCACATCATCTCCCCATGGCCCAAAACTAAACAGTCCGCCGAGCTTGGTGATGGATTTTATTGGGTAAGCATCGAGAATTAGATCGACAGTCACGGCGTTATATAGATTAACCCAGTAGGCATACTGTTCCGCTTTTGAATAGTCGAGCGGATTAACTTGTTCGAGTTGCTTGATGTATTGCTTAAGTTTTGTCTTATCGGCAGTGTTCACCGCTTTATAGCGAACTAACGTATTTTGCCCCTGTTTAACCAAGTAGCTATCGAGGAGTTGCTGCCAATCTTGATGAGATACCTGTTCTAGGTTGGTTTCGTCGCTTTGGTTCCAGTATCGCCAAAGATCGGATTTAGGCGCAGACCAAGCTAAGGTTGAGAAAAGTAGGCTGACAATAAAAAGTAGTTGTTTCATGGCATTCTCCTGATGACTGACTACTAAGACCTTATGGCTTACCATTTTCTTTCATTGCTCTTAAGTTAAATAGCGGAACTTATCTAAATAAAGGGTTGAGTTTAATAAAGACGTTGAGTTAAATAAAAGATTGAACCAAATAAAAAAGGTTGGCGCTAGGCCAACCTTTTATATGAACACAAAACTGTGTGACTCTACTTCAAGACTTCTTTACTTCAGGAAGCTAGGAATCTTAGCTTCAAACTCTGAAATCTTATCTGCGTGTTGAAGCGTTAGGCCGATGTTATCTAGGCCATTCAGCAAACAGTGACGACGGAACTCATCAATCTCAAACGAGTATTCTTTTCCATTCGCTCTGACTTTCATTGCTTCTAAATCAACGTCGATCTCAGCGCCTTCGTTTGCCTCAACGAACTGGAATAGTTCATCGACTTCCTGTTCTGTCAGACGAACAGGGACCATCTGGTTGTTGATCGAGTTACCGTAGAAAATATCTGCAAAGCTTGGCGCGATCATCACTTTAATACCGTAGTCGGCAAGCGCCCACGGTGCATGTTCACGAGATGAACCACAACCAAAGTTTTCACGAGCGAGAAGAATTGAAGCACCTTTGTAGCGAGGAGCGTTCATTACAAACTCAGGGTTTGGCTGTTGGCCAGCGTCATCTAGGAAGCGCCAGTCGTGGAACAAGTGCTTACCAAAACCGATACGGTTCACTTTCTGTAGAAACTGCTTTGGAATGATCGCATCAGTATCGATGTTGGCCGTATCTAGAGGAACGACTAATCCGGTGTGTTGTTGAAAACCTGACATGTTAAATCCTCTAATTAAAGTTCACGAATATCGACAAAGTGACCAGCGATTGCCGCTGCGGCTGCCATTGCTGGGCTAACTAGGTGCGTACGACCATCACGGCCTTGGCGACCTTCAAAGTTACGGTTTGATGTAGAAGCACAGCGCTCTTGAGGACCTAAACGGTCATTGTTCATTGCAAGACACATAGAGCAACCCGGTAGGCGCCATTCAAAGCCTGCTTCGATAAAGATCTTATCTAAGCCTTCAGCTTCAGCTTGTGCTTTCACTTGCTCAGAGCCCGGAACGATCAATGCTTGAACATGTTTCGCTACTTGGCGTCCTTTCGCTACTGCTGCAGCTGCACGCATGTCTTCGATACGCGAGTTAGTACAAGAACCCACGAACACTTTATCGACGTTGTAATCCGATAGTGATTTACCCGCTTCAAGGCCCATGTACGCCAGAGCCTTTTCTGCTGAAGCTTTTTCAACAGGATCTGCAAAGCTTTCTGGTGCAGGGATTGGCGTGTCTACCGAGATAACCTGACCTGGGTTAGTGCCCCAAGTCACTTGTGGCTTGATGTCTGCTGCTTCTAGTGTCACAACTGCATCGAATTCAGCGTCAACATCAGTTTTCAATGTGTCCCAGTATTCGATTGCCGCTTCTAAGTCTTCACCTTGTGGAGAGAACTTACGACCTTTGATGTATTCGTATGTCGTTGCATCTGGAGCAATTAGACCGGCTTTAGCACCAAGCTCGATTGCCATGTTACATACCGTCATACGACCTTCCATTGTAAGGTCAGTAATTGCTTCACCACAGAATTCAACTACATAGCCTGTACCGCCAGCGGCTGTTGTCTTACCGATGATTGCGAGCACGATATCTTTTGCTGTAATGCCTTCAGCGACTTTGCCTTTTACTTCGATCTTCATGGTTTTAGCGCGAGCTTGTTTTAGCGTTTGAGTTGCTAGAACATGTTCAACTTCTGAAGTACCGATACCGAATGCTAATGAGCCAAATGCACCGTGTGTTGCTGTGTGTGAGTCACCACATACAATGGTCATGCCCGGCAGAGTAATACCTAGCTCAGGGCCCATTACGTGCACAATACCTTGGTATTTGTGGTTTAGGTCGTAGAGCGTGACACCAAACTCTTCACAGTTTTTCGATAGCGTTTCCATTTGGATACGAGCCATCTCACCAGAGGCGTTGATGTCTTTCGCTTGTGTCGATACGTTGTGATCCATGGTTGCAAAAGTTTTGCCTACTTGGCGAACTTTACGACCTTTTTCACGCAGGCCATCAAAGGCTTGTGGTGATGTTACTTCGTGGACTAAGTGGCGATCGATATAAAGAATTGGTGTTTCGCCCTTTGCTGCAACTGCAACGTGAGCGTCATAAACTTTTTCGTATAAGGTTTTTGCTTGCTGGTTTGTCGACATAGCTTTTCTTCCTTGGGATCATCAGTCCCAGTGTTTGTTTCGAGCCAAGTCATGCGGTTTACGATGACTTGGCTTGATATTATTCTTATGTACTTGCTTCTAATCGGAGCATTTAGCTTATGAAGCTAAGATGTACTCAGCGATCTTGTCACCCATTTCAGAGGTAGTCAGTGCTTGGTTCTTACCTGCAAGGTCTGCCGTTAGCTCACCTGCAGAAAGTGCTTTAGATACCGCTGATTCGATGTCTTGTGCTGCCGCTTCTTCGCCTAGGCTGTAACGAAGCATTAGCGCTGCAGAAAGAATTTGCGCGACTGGGTTCGCAATGTTCTTACCTGCGATATCTGGTGCGCTGCCACCTGCGGGTTCGTATAGGCCGAAGTTGCTTTCGTTTAAGCTTGCAGAAGGAAGCATACCCATGGAGCCTGTGATCATTGCGCACTCATCAGAGATGATGTCACCAAAGATGTTTGAACATAGCATTACGTCAAACTGAGATGGGTCTTTGATTAGCTGCATGGTCGCGTTGTCGATGTACATGTGGTTTAGCGTGACATCTGGGTAATCTTTTGCGATTTCTTCAACCACTTCACGCCATAAGATAGAGCTCTGCAGAACGTTTGCTTTGTCGATTGAGTAAACGTTTTTGTTACGTAGACGTGCAGATTCAAACGCAATCTTTGCAATACGTTCGATCTCGTAACGGTGATAAACCTCTGTATCAAAAGCTTTCTCAGTTGCGCCTTCGCCTTCACGACCTTTAGGTTGGCCGAAGTAGATGCCGCCTGTTAGTTCACGAACTACAACGATATCGAAGCCGTTACCTGAGATGTCAGCACGCAAAGGAGAGAAAGACTCTAGACCTTTGTGGATTTGTGCAGGACGTAGGTTACAGAACAGTTGGAAGTGTTTACGTAGAGGAAGTAGGGCACCACGCTCTGGTTGATCGTTTGGTGGGAGATGTTCCCACTTAGGTCCGCCAACCGAGCCAAATAGTACTGCGTCAGATTCTTCACAGCCCGTTACTGTCGCTTCTGGAAGTGGACAGCCGTGATTATCAATTGCGATACCACCAACATCATACTCTTCGCGAGAAAAGCTAATCGCGTGCTTCTTTTCAATCGCGTCTAGCACTTTATGTGCTTGCTGCATTACTTCTGGGCCAATGCCATCACCAGGTAGTACGGCAATCTTGTATGATTTATCTGTCATGTTAATCCTTTAATTCTTGTTACTGAGCTTTTTGGCTCGTTTTAAATTTTGTCCCTAAAGCCAACAACATCGGCTCTAGGGCTCTGTTATTGGGGTCTTAAACTGTCGCGAATTTTTGCTGCTTCATTTCAGCAATAGTGTCTGCGCGTTGAATGCTATTGATAACGTGTAGCAACGCTTGACCAGAAGCTTCAACGATATCGGTTGAAACGCCAGTACCGTGGTACTTACGGCCTTTATAGTTAGCAATGATGTCCGCTTGACCTAAGCCATCTTCGCCTTCACCTTTTGCAGTTAGGTCGAACTTATCCAACGCTATTTCGTAGCCTGTTAAGCGGTAGATACATTGGTATAAAGCATCAACAGGGCCATTGCCGACAGCGGCTTCGCATTTCTCTTCATCACCACATTGCAGTTTGATGCTGGTGGTAGACATAACACTACCAGATTGTACGCTTAGGTAGTTAAGTTTATAGAAGTCATCTTCATCACGTAGATTCGCGAAGTGCATCAATGCTTCTAGGTCGTAATCGAACACTTGGCCTTTACGGTCAGCAAGCTTCAAGAAGTCTTCGTACAATGAATCTAAGTTGTACTCATTATCTTTATAACCCATAGCGTCCATGTGGCTCTTAACAGCGGCTCGGCCACTACGGCTTGTTAGGTTCAAGGCTTTGTTTTTCAAGCCAATAGACTCAGGCGTCATGATCTCGTAAGTGTTCTTGTTCTTTAGCATGCCATCTTGGTGAATACCTGAAGAGTGGCTGAATGCGTTAGCACCGACGATTGCTTTGTTGTCTTGAATTGGCATGTGGCAAAGCTGACTTACCAACTTACTGGTACGGTGGATCTCCTTGTGATCCAAGCCAGTATGAACACCCAAAAGCTCTTGACGAGTTTTGATGATCATTGCGATTTCTTCTAGAGAACAGTTACCAGCACGTTCGCCAATACCATTGATTGTGCCTTCAATTTGACGAGCGCCCGCTTGCACAGCAGCAATTGAGTTTGCAACCGACATACCTAAGTCATCGTGACAGTGAACAGAGATGATCGCTTGGTCGATGTTGGGTACGCGATCGAATAGCGTCTTGATAATGCCACCAAACTCATTTGGTACTGTGTAGCCCACTGTGTCTGGAATGTTGATGGTTTTCGCGCCTGCGTTAATCGCGGCTTCAACCATGCGACATAGGTTGTCGATAGGGGTACGGCCGGCATCTTCACAAGAGAATTCAACATCATCGGTATAGTTACGAGCGTGCTTGACTGCTTTCACTGCCATCTCTACTACGTCATCGTAGCTGCGGCGTAATTTGTCTTGTACGTGAACCGTTGATGTTGAGATGAAGGTATGAATACGGAACTGGTCAGCAACTTTAAGCGCTTCGGCAGCGGCATCGATATCTTTCGCTACGGCACGAGAAAGCGCACAAATACGGCTGTCTTTGATGTGTTTAGCGATGGTTTGTACTGACTCAAAATCACCCGGAGAAGAAATAGGGAAGCCAGCTTCGATAACATCTACACCCAGTCTCTCAAGAGCATAAGCGATCTGTAACTTCTCTTTTACCGTAAGGCTTGCAGCCAATGCTTGCTCGCCGTCACGTAAGGTAGTATCAAAAATTATTACTTGATCGTTCATGGGTGCTTCCTTATATCGATAATGAATCGATTGCTATCCAAATTATTATTAAGAATGATATTCTTTTAAAAGTGCCAGTTACAAAAAAACCCGCTCAGTGCGGGTTTTAATATTTGTGTAGTTCTTGACCCACAACTTACCCGCGCGATTGGTTCACGATAAGGAGAAGTTTCAGCAGTAGAGAAGAAGAAAAAATCATTACACAAATATCCGTAAATAAACTGTTAACACCATATTTACCGTAATTTATTCTGAGCGTCAAACAAGAAAATCCAATATCAGCGTGCATTGGCAGTGTTTTGGTTTTGTTTGTGCTGTTTTTTGTTTAAGTGTTAGCGATATCAACTAAATGGTGGTTTTGTATTGGCGGGTTAGTTTATCGTTTGGCTGATGTGTAGGTTAAAACTTTGTAGTAAATATTTTTAATGGAACGATTCACCAAAAAAATCACAAGCGTGACTAAAGTAATTAATCAATTGATTAAATAGTGAGTAATTAATCTTCTACTGTTATGCCTGTTTATCTCTATAATTAATCGAATGATTAATTATAGAGATAGGTTGAGCCATGACAGCACGAAAAGCGGGGCGACCTCAACAGAACTTAGATGTTCGACAACTATTGATTGAGCATGCTCGTGATCTGTTTGTCGTTCAGTCATACGACAAGGTCTCGACACGCCTGATTGCTGATCGTGCGGGTGTGAACATTGCGATGATCCGTTATTACTTTGGCAGTAAGGCTGGATTATTTGAGGCGATGCTGCGTGAAACGCTACGACCGATGCAATTGCAAATGCAGAGATTGGTTGAAGAAAGCAGCCATGAGAACTTTCTTGATTTAATGCGGACTTACTATAAAGAGATGGTCAAGGTGCCCAAGTTTCCTCGCTTGATTGCTCAAGTGATGAATATGCCTCCCTCTGAAGTGCAAAGAGAGTTGCTCGAAAAGGTTTTTCTCGATGTCGCCAAGCCAGCCCAAGATGTCATTTTTGAAAAGCTGGTTGAACAAGGCATCTTAAAACAGAACATGGATCCAAAATTGTGTCGAGTTTCGTATATAAGCTTGATGGTGTTTCCATTCATTGCTCCGCCCCCTCTATTAGCAATCCATGGTATTGAGATTAATGAAGAATTTCTTAACCGTTTAATCGAACACAACATTCAATTGATGACCGAAGGCTTTATCAACGCACCGAGCCCTTCTGCAGTGCAGGACAAAAGATAATGAAAATAAATAAAAAACTACTCTTCTTTCCAGCACTTGCGGTTGGTGTCATCGGCCTTGTGACTGCTATTAGCTTAAAGCCGGATCTGCCGACTAAGCCCGCGGGAGATCGGGCTCGTCTAGTCGAAACCGTCAGTTTAGAACAACAAATGATCGCGCCGTTGGCAGTGGGCTTTGGCAAAGTAGTCCCTAAAGTTGAATGGAAAGCCATTGCCGAGGTGACAGGGCAGATTGTTTATCGACATCCAGACCTAGAAAAAGGGCAGATCATTCCAGCGGGTACTGAGGTACTTAAGATCGATCCCTTGGATTACGAGTTGAAGTTGGTACAAGCTGAAGCGGATCTTAAATCAAGCCAGACCTCATTAGCTAAATTGAATCAAGAAGAAGACAACCTGAATCAGACTCTTAAGATCGAAAAGAACCGCTTAGTGATCAGCAACAAAGAGCTACAACGTAAACAAGATCTGCGTAAGAAAGGGCTGACTTCTCAATCGGATGTCGATCTGCAACAACAAAGTGCACTGTCTCAACAGAAGCTTGTATTGGATATTGATAACCAAATTGCATTGATGCCAGATGAAAAGCGTGTTGCGGAAGCCGTGATTAAGGTGAATGTCTCTAAAGTAAAAGAGGCGCAACGCTCTTTAGATAAAACGACCATTACTTTGCCTAGAGCGATGCGAATAGCTCAGGTCGATATTGAACAGAACCAAGTGGTTAATCTTCAGCAAGAGATGTTTGTTGCTCACGGGATTAAGGTTATGGAAGTTGAGGCGCAACTCTCTATTCACGATATGCAAACTTTAGCCTCAAGCTTTACTCAATTCCCTCGTGATGCCGCAGGCATACCAAACCCTTATGAAGCGCCAATCAAAGCAAGTATTCAGCTAAACAGTGGCAGCCTTAACCTCAATTGGCCTGCAAAGGTGGCGAGAATCAGTGAAACCGTTGATGAGAACCAAGCGACAGCAGGGATCATTCTTGAAATCGCTCAAGACTACTCACAACTGCAACCAGACAGCGCTCCTCCGTTGGTCAATGGTATGTTTGTTAAAGCGGAGATTGAAGGTATCGCGAATCTGAGTTGGGTTGTGCCTGAGCGAGCACTGCATGGTGATAAGGTTTACCTGATGGACGACAATCAGCGTTTGCAAGTGGTGAATGTTGAAGTGCTTTATCGCAGAGACAATCAAGTGGTTGTGAGTGGTGAGCTACAAACGGGAGATAAACTAGTTCTCAATGATGTCCTGCCAGCAATCGAAGGCATGTTACTGAAAGAGTCGAACTCTGAAGAGGCTGAGCTTGAATCAGATACTCAGGAGAGTGCGTCATGATCAAGTTTTTCTCTCGGCACCCAACAGCAGCAAACTTGTTGATGCTTGGGTTGTTGATTTTGGGTATAAGCTCACTATCAACCATCAAGCGCGAAACCTTTCCTGCCTATGACCCACCTTACATTATGGCGGCGATCGTTTATCCCGGCGCATCACCACAAGAAGTGGAAGAGAGCTTGTGTGTGCGAATGGAAGATGCCGTCGATGGTCTAGCCAACATTGAGGAAACTCAGTGTGAGGCGATCGAAGGCAGTGCTCGTCTTATTCTGAAGCTTAATGAGAAAGCGGACATTGGCCGAATGCTGGTGGACGTTCAAACTCAAATCAACTCGATCAATGATTTCCCAACTGAGATTGAATCGCCTGTTGTTCAAGAACTGGATTGGAATGAACCGGTTGTTGATATCGCCATCACAGCAGAAACATCGTGGCCGGAGCTTAAGGCCTACGCTGAAGACCTCAAGCGTATCATGAAGCTTGATTATGATGTTTCACTGGTCGATGTTAGCGGCTTCTCTGATCATCAATACCGCGTTGAACTGGATACTCAAGCGATTCGCCAGCTGGGTTTGAGTGTCGGTGATATCGCAGACCAGATTGGCCGTCAGAATGTAAAACTGCCAAGCGGTAACGTTGAAACACCAGACAAGAATTTTTTGATTCGTTTTGATGAAAGACGAATTACACCTGTTGAGCTTGAAAGTATCGTGGTTGGCTCTGCGCCTAATGGATCAGTGATCCGTCTGAGGGACATTGCAAAAATAACCGACCGCTTTGAGCTTGATGAACAGAAGGTGTTGTTTGATGGAAAGCCATCGGCCCTGTTGAAAATCAGTAAAAACAAAGAAGATGATGCGTTACGAATCAAAGAGAACGTGACGCGTTTCGTTGAAGATCAGAGCGCGATTGCCCCTGATGGCGTGACGCTACAAATGACCAACGATCTCTCCTCTGTGCTGTGGGATCGCCTCACCATGATGGTACGTAACGGCTGGCAAGGTATTGTGCTGGTATTTGCCACCATGTGGCTATTCTTCAGCTTACGCTATTCATTCTGGGTTGCAGCTGGCTTACCGGTTACCTTCCTTGGTGGCTTGTTCTTAATGGCGAACTTAGGTTTGTCGATTAACATTATGTCGCTGGTCGGACTGTTGATGGCGATTGGTATCATGATGGATGACGCCATCGTGATTGCCGAATCGATAGCGTCCCATTTAGATCGGGGGCAAAACGTTGATGATGCGGTGTACAATGGCGTTAAGAAAGTGCTTCCCGGAGTCTTATCTTCTTTCTTAACTACAGTGTGTATTTTCGGTAGCTTGCTGTTTCTTGATGGGGAAATGGGCGCGGTGCTTAAGGCTATTCCTCAAGTATTGATATTAGTGCTCTCGTTGAGCTTGATTGAAGCCTTCCTGATTCTGCCTAATCACTTGTCTCATTCATTACACAAAGAAAAGAATGACAAGCCAGCGCTGCGCTTCAAAGTTGTGTTGTTAGAGAAGTTTGAGAACTTTCGTAATACCACCTTGATGAACATGGTTGAGAAAGTGGTGACATTCCGCTACGCCTTTATGGGCGGAGTGCTGACCCTGCTGTTGCTTTCGGTAGCCTTGATTGCTGGTGGCGTTGTTAAGTTCCAACCTTTCCCTGAGCTTGATGGTGATATTGCCGAGGCGCGTATCATTCTTCCGCCGGGCGCATCGCTGTCTCAAACTGAGAGAGTCGTCGACAAAATAGTCGTGTCGGCTGAACGCTTGAATGAGCAGTGGAGTGAAGAGGTTGAGGACGGTAATAAATTGGTTGAGCATATCACCAGCCAATTCAATGCAAACGCAGATGCCAATGAATCAGGGCCACATTTGGCCACGGTGCGCCTAGATTTGCGCGGTGCAGAGAGTCGCAACACGGTTATCGATGATTTCATCAATGCGTGGCGAGAGGATATTGGTGATTTGGCTGATCCTATCTCGCTGGTTTTTAAACAGCCGACGATGGGGCCGGGCGGTCGTGCTATCGAGATCCGCGCCAAACATGATGATCTTGCTGCATTGAAATCGGCTTCTTTAGATATTCAGGAGTACCTCAATCAGTTTGATGGTGTACATGGTGTGCTTGATGACATGCGCATGGGTAAAGAAGAGATCTTAGTGAAGTTGCGCCCTGGTGCGGAAACCTACAATGTGAATGGGCAGATGATTGCTTCCCAATTGCGTGCGGCCTTCTTTGGTCAGACTGCGGATGAAATCCAAATTGGGGTCGAGAACATTTCGATTGAGGTGCGTCTTGATAAAGAACAGGCTGGCGATTTACAACAACTGGCTAACTTCCCAATCATCACCGCAGATGGCAGCCAGATCCCGCTAGCGACATTGGCAACGCTAGATTTCCAACGTAACTACGTACGAATCCAACGTATCGATGGGCTGAGAACCATCAGTATCTTTGGTGATATTGATAACAAGAAAGCGAGCTCATCAGCGATTTTGGCTCAGTTCCAAAAAGATGAAGCAGCCAAGCTCATTCAAAAGTATCCGGGCTTACGCTTTGATTTCGAAGGGGAAGCCAAAGATGCGGCTAAGACCGGAGCTTCGATGGGTAAAGGTTTCTTGTTAGGCTTATTCGGTGTGTTTGCGATTTTGAGTTATCAGTTCCGAAGCTACTTGGAACCGGTCGTCGTAATGTTAGCGATTCCACTGGCCTTCATTGGTGTCGTTGTTGGTCACTGGCTGTTAGGGCACGCGTTAAGTATGCCGAGCATGATGGGCTTTGTGTCGCTTGCCGGGATCGTGGTTAATGATTCCATCTTGCTAGTGCAATACATTCGTCACCATGTTGATGAGGGAGATAGCGTGCATGACTCGGTGGTGAAGGCCAGTCGCGAGCGTTTCCGGGCGGTATTTTTGACATCAATGACGACCGCAGCTGGTTTGCTACCGCTGTTGACGGAAACCAGCTTACAGGCACAGGTTATTCAACCGCTGGTTATCTCGATCGTATTTGGTATTTTTGCCTCGACCTTATTGGTGCTGTTCATGATCCCTGCCGCTTACGCGATATTGGCTGACTTCGGGTTGGTGAAGAAGCATGAGCCATTAGCGCTATAATCTTTAGCGCTATTATCTTTAGCACTATTATCATTAGCGAACGCTATAACCATTAGCACGATAGAAGTAGTGTTTACTTATATAAAGAAGCAAAAACATAGAAGAATAAAGCGGCCTTGGGTCGCTTTATTTTTATCGGCAGCTTCTTGGCTCTCATCAGCTTACTTAGTGAAAGCGGTTTATTTGCTTCAAAATTCATTTTAGTTCATTCAAAACGTCACCTAACTGTCATTTCAGGGGCATACCTTGAGCCTTAACTGAATAAGGATTGTTAAGGAGATCGTATGCGTACTATCGAACCGATTGTCCGCTGGGATGTGGCATTTTCTGTTTTCTGTTTGAAGAACCGTTATAGCGGGCAACATGCAACATTGAGTAAAGCGGTGTCTCATACCGGGGATGGTCACTTATATGTGTTGATCGCTCTGATTGCGCTGTTAGCTGATGGCTACACAGGTCGTGAATTTTTAATGGTTGGTCTCGCCGCTTTTGCGATAGAGCTGCCGATTTATTGGTTAGCCAAAAACACTCTCAAGCGCCGCAGACCCGCTGAATTCTCTTCATTACTTCACTCTCACATTGTGCCGTCAGATAAATACAGCCTGCCTTCTGGGCATTCCGCTGCTGCATTTGTTATGGCGACTCTAATCGGACATTTTTATCCAAGTCTCTATCTCTTTAGCTTGATTTGGGCAACAGCGATTGCTGGCTCTCGAATCCTACTCGGTGTGCACTTTTTAACGGACGTACTGATTGGCGCAGCGCTAGGTATAGCGTGCACAAGCCTAGCCATTTACTTCATTTTATAGCGCTTAGTCGTATGGCTGTTTGTTCTGTTGTTCATATTAAAAAGACACAGGCAAAGACAGCAGCGCTCGAATTGTTAATCTTCAAGGAACCTGAATGAAAATTTTATATGGCGTACAAGGTACAGGGAATGGTCACATCGCTCGTGCGAGAGCAATGGCCGTCACTTTTCGTCAGAAAAATATCGATGTCGACTTTCTGTTCTCTGGGCGTGACGAGAGTAAATTCTTTTCGATGGAAGCATTTGGCAATTATCAGACCCGCAGCGGCTTAACTTTTTACAGCGAGCAGGGGAAGGTTAAATACGGCAAGACATTCATCAAGAACAACATCTGGCGATTTCTCCGCGAGGTTAACCAGCTCGATCTTGCGCCTTATGACTTAGTGCTTAATGATTTTGAACCTGTGACGGCATGGGCGGCTAAGAGGCAAGGTGTGCCATGCATTGGCATAAGCCACCAGAATGCGTTCCGCTATGATGTACCTAAAGAAGGGGGCAACTGGATTGAACATTCCGTGATTCAACATTTCGCCCCAACTGAGCACTCTATTGGTTTGCACTGGTATCACTTTGAACAGCCAATATTGCCACCTATCGTTCACACGCCTGCGTGTGATGAGCGAGCTAAAGCAACACAAGACTTCACCTTGGTTTATCTACCATTTGAGGATCTTGATGCTATCTCTGAGTTGTTGATGAAGTTTGTTTCTCATCACTTTGTCTGTTATCACCCGAATGTGATTGAGCATAGCCGAGTCGAAAATATAGAGTTCAAACCACTCAGTCATGCCGGCTTCCAATTCGATCTCAATCAGTGCTCTGGTGTGGTGGCCAACGGCGGTTTTGAATTGCCATCTGAAGCCTTAACTTTAGGTAAGAAGTTGCTTCTTAAGCCTCTTGAGGGACAGTTCGAACAACAAAGTAATGTGGCGACGCTTGAAGCGCTCGGGTTGGCTCAAACCATGAGCTTTTTAGACGCGGCTACCTTGCGTGGTTGGCTCGGTGAAAAGCAGGCAGAAGTGGTCACTTATCCCGACGTGGCAAGTGCACTTGTTGAGTGGGTGTTAGCGGGCAATTGGTCTAACCAAGATGACTTGAGAAAGCAACTTTGGGATAAGGTGGATTTTCCTAGTTATGCATCACTCACGTAACCCATAAGTGTTATTTCTGAATTGCCTAGCTGAACGATTCACGAGTTCAATAATTTGTAACAAATGTAACCAAAACGATAGAACAGCTAAATAAGTCGAAATGAAACTCATCAGTGACGCATTTTATGTTTTTTTATAACTCCATAAGCAACTGATTTTTAGGTGTTGTTTAATCATTAAGGTAAAATTAAATTATTCTTTATCAATCTTGTTGGTAGCTCGAGATTTATTGGTTAATAGTAATGGCAATCCGAAAAACATCGGTCTGATAAATATAAGAATTAGTGGTTATCTATTCCCACACCATTACCAATTTAACCCTGTCGAACCGACAAGAGGCAACTTGAATGTTAGAGAAAAAAGACGCAATGAGTGCAATTGCAAGCTACAGAATGGAAAGCACACTTCGTGGAGTCGACTTAAATCTTTTGACTGTATTTGATGCAGTTATGCAAGAGCAAAATATTACACGTGCAGCTCATAATCTGGGCATGTCTCAGCCTGCGGTAAGTAATGCTGTTGCTCGTTTGAAAGTAATGTTCAACGACGAGCTATTCATGCGTCAAGGTCGTGGTATTCAACCGACTCAACGTGCTCGTCAGTTGTTTGGCCCAATCCGCCAAGCGCTGCAGTTAGTACGCAACGAATTGCCAAGTTCTGTATTCTCACCAGAGTCGTCTTCTCGTTTGTTCAAACTTGCAATTTGTAGCCCTTGCGACATGCGTTTTGCACCTAAGATTATGTCGACAATCAACGACCAAGCACCTAGCGTTAATCTGCACATGGATGCAGAATTTGACCGTCAACTTTCTGAGCGCATGCGTTACCAAGAAATTGACTTCGTTATTGATTACTCGCGTTTTGATGAACAAGGTTTCTCAAGCACTGAAATCTTCCAAGATGAATTGGTTGTGGTAGCTTCTGCTTCTCACCCACGCATCAACGGTGAAGTTTCAGCGGCAGAATTGCTTAACGAAAAGCACGCTAAACTGTCTCGCATTCATGGTCAACGTAGCTTCTCTGAGCAAGCTTACCGTGACCTCGATTGCACGCCTTTCTACGAAGGTACGAGCTTGAGCAACGTTCTTTACGTTGTTGGTCAATCTGAATTAGTAACAATCGCTCCTCGTTGGATGGTAGAACATGCAGCAAACAAAGAGCAGCTTCAGATTCTAGATTTCCCATTCGATAATGCGGCGATTTCTGGCTTCCTTAGCTGGCACGAATCAAGTGAAAAGGACAAAGGACACATCTGGTTACGAGATCAGTTAATGATGATCTGTGGCGAAGTAGTGGCGCTTAACTAGACACTAATTCCTATGATTTATAAGCCCTAAGCTAGGAGTCTGGCTTGGGGTTTTTTTGTACCTGCTATTTTTGTTGATAGAAAACTTAGCGTGAGACGTACTATTACTTATAACTTTGAGCTTCATCAGTTGCCTTTTCCATGATCAGAGGTACACTTGTGCGCTCAAAAAAGCTTACAGGTGTAAGCCAAAGGTAAAGAGATGGCCAATTTAGATTTTCATATCGTAAAAAGACTTCGTGACCAAATTGCCCAAGGCGGCAACCGTACAGCTTTGAAGCACAAAGTAGACAATGTATGGCAAGGTATTAGCTGGGAACAATTTGGACAACAAATCGATACGCTTTCATTAGCGCTATTGGCTCAAGGATTGAGAGTTCAGGATAAGATCGGTATCTTCTCGAACAATATGCCTCAGTGGACTGTGGCTGACTTCGCATCCTTACAAGCGCGCCTTGTAACGGTACCAATCTACCCAACCAACACAGCGGCACAGTCTTCTTACATTATCCAAAATGCGGATGTGAAGATCTTATTCGTTGGTGAGCAAGCTCAATTCGATGCGGCGGTTAGCCTTTTTGAAGAGTGTGAACAGCTAGAAGTTGTTGTGGCGATGTCTGATGATATCGATCTGCAAGGACATCGCTTTGCTGTCTCTTGGAAAGAGTTCATGGCTCGTGGTGTTGAAGATCAGCGAGCTGAGCTTGATGTTCGTCTTGCGGATGCCAGCATGGATGACTTACTGACGCTTATCTATACCTCTGGTACAACAGGCCAGCCTAAAGGTGTAATGCTTGATTACACTAATGTTGGCTATCAATTAAAAGGCCATGATGAGCGTCTTAGCTTAAGCAAAGACGACGTCTCATTGTGTTTCTTACCTCTATCACATGTATTTGAACGCGCTTGGACTTTCTATGTCCTTTATAAAGGCGCAACTAACTGCTATTTGCAAGACACCATGCAAGTTCGTGACGCACTGAGTGATGTTAAACCAACGGTTATGTCTGCTGTTCCTCGCTTCTACGAGAAGATTTTCTCAGCGATTCACGAAAAAGTATCTAAAGCACCGTTTATTCGTAAAGTACTCTTTACTTGGGCGGTGAACATGGGCGCGAAGCTTTCTGTTTGTCATCAAGAAGGTCGTACACCATCATTCATGCTGAAGAAGAGCCATGCGCTTGCTGACAAGCTTGTGCTCTCTAAACTGCGAGCTCTGTTAGGTGGTAACATCAACTTCATGCCATGTGGTGGCGCGAAGCTTGATGAAACCATTGGTCGCTTCTTCCACGCGATTGGTATCAATGTAAAACTTGGCTACGGCATGACAGAAACCACGGCAACAGTATCGTGCTGGGATGACCGTTGTTTTAACCCTGATTCGATCGGTATGTCGATGCCGGGCGCTGAAGTGAAAATTGGCGCTAAGGACGAGATTCTTGTTCGTGGTCCAATGGTGATGCGTGGCTACTACAAGATGCCAGAAGAGACAGCTAAAACATTTGACGAGCATGGTTTCCTAAAAACGGGTGATGCGGGTCATTTTGATGAAAATGGTAATCTATTCATTACTGATCGCATCAAAGAATTAATGAAGACTTCTGGCGGTAAGTACATTGCACCGCAAGTGGTTGAAGGCGCAATTGGTAAAGATCACTTTATCGAGCAGATTGCTGTTATCGCTGATACGCGCAAATTCGTTTCTGCACTGATTGTTCCTTGTTATGACTCGCTAGAAGAGTATGCCAAAGAGCTTAATATCAAATATCATGACCGTGTGGAACTTGTTAAAAATCACCAAATAGTAGAAATGCTAGAGAAGCGTGTGAATGACTTACAACAAGAGCTAGCGAAGTTTGAGCAAGTGAAGAAGTTCAAGTTGTTGCCAAAAGCGTTTTCTATGGATGATGGTGAGCTAACACCGACCCAGAAACTGCGTCGTAAGGTTATTAACGATAAGTATCAAGACGAAATCGAAGAAATGTACAACGAAAAGCCTAAAGATAAGTAGTTTTCTGTTTAGATAAATTTTCAGTTGTTTAAAAATCCCCCTACGAATGTGATTGCATTTTTAGGGGGATTTTTTGTATCTAATGACACAGCACAATGTGCGAAAGCGCACACCAACAAGCTCGCTGTTTATCGATAAATAGCGAACTGTTGAAATATTAAGTGCTTTTTTTTATCAAGTAGGCAGTGTTTAAACCTAGTGTGAAAGCCTGTATTGGGTTTTATTTGATGCTTTGAGCTAATAGTTGGTTTTTTGGCACAGTTGCCGAATAACAGGCGTTAGACCAGATGATAATAAAGCGTTAAAGTTGTTTCGTATTACTGTTTGTTGTTATCACAACAGACAGCCATAGCCGAAAAAGTGGAAGTATTTCGAATTAGGCTACGAATAAGCCCTAGACTATGAAAAACCAGCCCAACATGTTCACCAAATGTGATTGGAAGCTGGTGAGGAGAGCAATATGACAACAAAACCTGAAACAGCCATGTCATCCGGCGCTGAAATGTTATCCGGCGCTGAGATGGTGGTGCAGTCTCTAATTGAAGAGGGTGTAGAACAAATCTTTGGTTATCCAGGTGGTTCTGTACTTGATATCTACGATGCGCTGCATGCTAAAACTGCTGAAATTAAACACGTATTAGTACGACACGAACAAGCCGCTACCCACATGGCAGATGGCTATACTCGTTCTACCGGTAAGCCGGGTGTAGTACTTGTGTGTTCTGGTCCAGGTGCGACCAATACCGTTACTGGTATTGCAACAGCCTACATGGACTCAATCCCAATGATTGTTATTTCTGGTAACGTACCAAATAACCTTATTGGTAACGACGCCTTCCAAGAGTGTGACATCGTTGGTGTATCACGCCCGATCGTTAAACACAGCTTCCTCGTTAAGAAAGCGGAAGATATCCCTGAAGTCGTTAAAAAAGCATTCTATATTTCAACGACAGGACGTCCAGGTCCTGTGGTTATTGATCTGCCAAAAGACATTTTAAACCCACAAATTAAGCTTCCTTATGAATACCCAGAAACGATCAAAATGCGTTCATATAACCCAACGGTTACGGGTCATAAAGGTCAGATCAAAAAGGCGCTGAAAGCCCTTCTTGAAGCGAAGAAGCCGGTACTTTATGTCGGTGGTGGTGCGGTTATTTCTGAGGCAGATAAGCCGTTGTTAAAATTAGCAGAGGCACTGAATTTACCCGTGGTAAGTACCCTAATGGGGCTTGGCGCTTTCCCTGGTACTCATAAGAACTCTTTGGGTATGTTGGGCATGCATGGTTTGTATGAAGCCAATATGGCGATGCACAATGCGGACTTGATCTTTGGTATTGGCGTACGTTTCGATGATCGAACGACCAATAACCTAGATAAATACTGTCCTGATGCGAAGATCATGCACATTGATATCGATCCATCTTCTATCTCTAAGAACGTTAAAGTGGATCTTCCGATTGTAGGTTCAGCGGAAAAAGTACTAGAAAGCATGGTTAACCTGCTTATTGAGCAAGGTGGAACTAACGATGCAGAAGCGATGGAAAGCTGGTGGAATGAAATTAAACAGTGGCAAGAACGTGACTGCTTAACGTATGACAAAACGTCGGGTCGAATTAAGCCACAACAAGTTATTGAAACACTGCATAAAGTAACCAATGGCGATGCCTATGTTGCTTCGGATGTTGGTCAGCACCAAATGTTTGCTGCTTTGTACTACCCGTTTGACAAGCCACGCCGTTGGATTAACTCTGGTGGTCTAGGTACGATGGGCTTTGGCTTACCAGCTGGTATGGGCGTTAAGTTTGCGAAACCTGATGAAGAAGTTGTGATTGTTACTGGTGACGGCAGTATTCAAATGAATATCCAAGAGCTGTCGACTGCGCTGCAATACAATATCCCCGTTAAGATTATTAATCTTAACAACCGTTTCTTAGGCATGGTAAAACAGTGGCAAGACATTGTTTATCAAGGTCGTTACTCTAATTCATATATGGACTCTGTTCCTGATTTTGCTGCTATCGCTGAGGCTTATGGCCACGTTGGCATGCGTATTTCATCTCCGGATGAATTGGAATCAGGTTTGGAAAAAGCACTGGCGATGAAAGACCGTTTGGTATTTGTCGATATTAGTGTGGATGACACCGAGCACGTATACCCAATGCAGATCAAAGGCGAGGGTATGGATAACATGTGGCTAAGCAAAACGGAGAGAACATAATATGAGACACATCCTTTCACTATTAATGGAAAACCAACCAGGTGCACTATCTCGTGTGGTTGGCTTGTTTTCTCAGCGTGGCTACAACATCGAGTCTTTGAATGTATCCCCTACGGATGATCCAACGCTTTCTCGTCTGAATGTCACCACTAACTCGAGCGAAATGCAGCTTGAGCAGATCCAAAAACAGCTACACAAGTTAATCGACGTACTTAAGGTACAAGAAGTGTCTGAGCTTGAGCATATCGAGCGTGAACTTCTGATGGTAAAAGTACGCGCTAGCGGCTTTGCTCGCGCTGAAGTGAAACGCACAGCGGATATATTCCGTGGTCAGATTGTTGATGTGACGGCTTCGCAATATACGGTTCAAATGGCCGGCACTAGCGAGAAGCTGGATGCTTTCATTCAGGCATTGTCTGAAGTAACGGAAGTACTTGAAGTGGCTCGAAGTGGGGTTGTTGGCATCGCACGTGGTGAACGAGCGTTGAAAGCCTAACGAAGAAAGATTTAAAGCTGCTTTTAAGCTAAAACTGATCATTTAACCGTTTGAAAAAAATAGCGATTTTACTGATACGAACGGCCCTTAATTTGGGCCGTTTTACTTTCTGGAAGTAAGCATCGTTTGTCCATACTTTCTTATTGCCATTCATTTCTTTGTAGCTCTCCATTGGGGCGCTATTGCGCTTTTTATAGAGTGCCCTGTTATTTACTGTGCTTGATCCCCTCCAGTACCATGCATCCATATTTATTGGGAATCTCATTTTTGAGAGACTTAAATCACAAAGTTTATATGATTAGACTAAAGTCTAATACTCGCGGTGATTTGAGCTAAACTGAACAATAATCAAACAGTCTTGCTTCATGTCATCTCATGATAAAAGATGAAATTAATAGAGTGTTTGCTAGATGTAAAAGGATGGCACCGTTAACTTAATTCAACTGGTTAGCTAACCCTATCAAAGTCTTGAAGGGCATTAGTTGAATTAGGTTCGCTGAAGCAAGGGTTTAGGGATCATACAGTCTGATTGAAAGAGGCGTGGTATGTTTGTCGATTTTTTAGTGAGGTTAACCATAGGTACATTAGCCGTTCTTGGCTTTCAACTGAGTGCATTGTATTTTTTACCTATGGTTGTGCTACTCAATACTCATCACAAAGAGTTTTTTGGGTGGTAGTTCAGTCGTAATACTGGAAATAAAAAACGGAGCTATTAGGCTCCGTTTTTATGTGGTTAGAATCTATCTTGACATTATGCGGCTTCGATAACTTCTTCAATTCGCTTCATTGAACTTAACAGGTGTTGATCCAATAGTTCTGTCGCTTGATCGACATTTTTAGCAAGTACCAGCTTCATGATCATTTCGTGCTCATCAATATTGAACAGATCATCAGATGCGCTTTCTGCAGACATAGCTAGGAAGCGGTAACGTTTCACTTGGTTAATTAGGTCATCAAAGAACTTAAACATGTTCTCTGAATCAGCCCCTTCAAGCAGTGCGACATGGAATTGCTGGTGGCGTTCTTCCCATTCAACACAATCAAACTCTTCTGAGACATATTGTATGCGTGATAGCTTGTGGTAGGAGGTTAATACTTCCAGTTCCCAGCTTTCATCACCTGCTAAAATTGCCTTTTTAAGCAGAACCGATGATACAACACGAAGGCTTTCGTATAGGTCATTCAGTTCTTTCTTTGATACAGGAGATACCCAGCAGCCTTTTTGTGGCTCTAGCTTTACGTATTTACTCCAAGATAGTTGCACTAAGGCTTCGCGAATTGGAGATGCGCCGACGTTGTATCGTGCTTTGAGATCAGCTACAACGAGTTTTTTACCTGGGGTTAATTCACCATTGAGAATATCTTGGCGAATCATCTTTGATACTTTGTCAGTAAGCGTAGGACTAGACATTACAAACCTCATGTATATTTGATTTCTAGTCTGCTAATCCGTTTCTTAGGAAGAGTTTATTGGAGTTTAACAGTACGTAGTTCTAATGTGATTGATAATACAGCGTACTGAAAAGTTAGGCAAGATTTTGTTTCATAAAAAAAGAGGGCCGAAGCCCTCTTTTATATTTTATGCGAATCGGTTCATTCTTATAGAACGTGAACAGATGCTGTGTTTGTAGTACCAGAAGCGACTAGAGCACCAGAAACCATAACTACGATGTCGCCTTTGTTACCTAGGCCAGATTGTAGAGCGATTTCTTTACCGTTGATGTAGAACGCGTCTGTGTTCTCGATAGAGTCAACAAGAACTGGCTTAACACCTTTAGTAAGAACTAGCTGTGCAGCTGTCTTTTCGTTAGTTGTTAGAGCAAGGATGTTTGCAGTTGGGAAGTACTTACGTACTGAACGTGCAGACTTACCGCCTTCAGTTGCAACAACGATTAGAGGAGCAGCTAGCTTCTCTGCTGTGTCTACAGCGCCTTTACATACTGCTTCAGTGATGCGTAGACGTGGGCTGTCTAGACGAGAACCTAGCTCAGCTTTAAGAGCTGAATCAGTACGGTTCGCGATTTGAGCCATGATAGTAACAGCTTCAACTGGGTACTTACCTTTAGCCGTTTCACCAGAAAGCATTACTGCATCAGTACCATCCATGATTGCGTTCGCAACGTCACCCGCTTCTGCACGAGTTGGACGTGGGTTGCTGATCATAGAGTCAAGCATTTGAGTTGCAGTGATAACCATCTTACGTGCGCGGTTACACTTCTCGATCATCATCTTCTGAGCGAAGATTACTTCTTCAGCTGGGATTTCAACACCTAGGTCACCACGAGCAACCATGATGCCGTCAGAAGCTTCAAGGATTGAATCGAAGTTATCTACACCTTCTTGGTTTTCAATCTTAGAAATGATGTGGATGTTCTCGCCACCGTTAGCGTTTAGAAGCTCACGGATTTCTTTAACGTCTTCTTCTTTACGAATGAAAGAAGCAGCTACGAAATCAACGCCTTGCTCGCAACCAAACTTAAGGTCAGCTTTGTCTTTCTCAGAAAGAGCTGGAAGTTGAACAGAAACGCCAGGAAGGTTAACACCTTTGTTTTCGCCTAGAGCACCGTTGTTAAGAACTTTACACTTAACTTCAGTTTCTGTTGTTGCGATAACTTCCATTTCGATTAGGCCATCATCAACAAGGATAGTGTTACCTGCTGTTAGGTCCTTAGCGAAACCTAGGTAAGTTACTGCTACTACGTCTTTGTTACCAACAACTGTTGCGTCAGTTGTGAAAGTGAACTCTTGACCAGCTACTAGATCTACGTCGTTACCATCTTCAAGTTTGATAGTACGGATTTCTGGACCTTTAGTATCTAGAAGGATCGCAAGTTGCTCACCATTATTTTCCATTACTTTACGGAAGTTCGCGATACGAGTGCCGTGCTCTGCGAAATCACCGTGAGAGAAGTTAAGACGCATAACGTTCATGCCAGCATCTACTAGTTCAGTTAGCTTCTCTACAGATTCAGTTTTAGGGCCAATCGTACATACGATTTTGGTCTTTTTCATGGAAGGTACTCTCCGGTAAGTATTGTTACAATTTGAAATTTATTTAAGTTCTGAAGATTGGTCCGCTACATCAACATTTTGTGCCTGTTGTGTAAAAGCGCGGGACTTCCAATATGTCCTTCAGAGTTGTAAGTCTTTCATCAATTTTAGTCATTTTATGACCAAAAGATTTTGATTCAATATCGGTTTTCTGTGACTTACCCCACTATATAGGCGGTAAGTTGCAAAAAAATAACAGTCAGTTTTGTAATTTTTTTTCTTTTCGGGTGCGGATTCTACCACCTAATGAGTTCAATATCACTGCTTAACAATTGTCTTAGGACAAGGTTTTATCGCTATTTATTAATTTTTTGGATCAAAATAAATGGACTAAATAGTTTCGTTGTAACTATAATATGTTTCACATCGAAACTTAATGGCCTTTTTTAAATGTCGAAACGAAACACCCAGCTCAGAAGACATGCAATTTCTAACCTAGTGAATGAAAAAGGGGAGGTTAGTGTTGATGAATTATCCGCTAAGTTCGAAACCTCAGAGGTCACGATTAGAAAGGACTTGGCGTCTTTAGAGAAAAACGGTCAGCTTTTGCGCCGTTATGGTGGTGCGATTTCATTACCGAAAGAGGTTGTCAACGAAGAGCTGGGTCCACAAGTTTCGACTCGAAAGATTTCATTGGCGAAAGCCGCGGCAGATTTAATTCGCGACCATAACCGCATTGTGATCGATAGTGGTAGCACGACAGGAGCGCTAATTCAGCAGCTCAATAGCAAGCGTGGTTTGGTTGTGATGACCAACTCGTTGCACGTTGCTAATGCACTTAATGAGTTGGAAAGCGAACCAACACTGCTAATGACCGGCGGCACTTGGGATACCCATTCGGATTCTTTTCAAGGCAAAGTCGCAGAATCAGTACTTCGAGCTTACGATTTTGATCAACTATTTATCGGGGCTGATGGTATCGACCTTGATAGAGGCACAACCACGTTCAATGAATTGGTTGGTCTAAGTAAAGTAATGGCTGAAGTGTCACGAGAAGTGATCGTGATGGTTGAGTCGGAAAAGGTGGGACGAAAGATCCCGAACTTAGAGCTGGCATGGGAACACATTGACATCTTAATTACCGATACAGACTTAGGCGAAGAATCCAAAGCAAGTATCGAATCACATGATGTTCGAGTGATCCTGACCGATCCAGCGTAAAAACAAATTTAAGTATTATGCATTTACCTTCCTATAATTGATCTTGATAAAGATCTGGCCTTTGCTTGCTGCCAATAGGAATAAAACGAAATTGATGGAGTGAAACTATGTGTGGAATTGTTGGTGCAGTAGCACAGCGTGATGTAGCCGAAATTTTAGTAGAAGGCCTTCGCCGCCTAGAATACCGAGGCTACGATTCAGCGGGTGTCGCTGTAGTTGATAGCGAATCTAACCTAACTCGTGTACGCCGCCTTGGTAAAGTACAAGAGCTGGCAGACGCAGTCGATCAACAACATGTTATTGGCGGTACTGGTATCGCTCATACACGTTGGGCGACACACGGTGAGCCTTCTGAAGCAAACGCACACCCACACATGTCTGGTGATATTGCTGTTGTACACAATGGTATTATCGAAAACCACGAAGCACTGCGCGCTCTTCTTCAAGAGCGTGGTTATGTGTTTACTTCACAAACGGATACTGAAGTTATCGCTCACTTAGTTGAATGGGAACTTCGTACTTCTGATTCATTGGTTGAAGCGCTTCAAAAGACCGCGAAACAATTAGATGGTGCATACGGCACGGTGGCGGTTGATCGTAAAGATCCTAGCCGTATCGTTGTTGCTCGTTCAGGTAGCCCGATCGTTATCGGTTTTGGTGTGGGCGAGAACTTCCTTGCTTCTGACCAACTAGCGCTATTAAGCGTAACTCGTCGTTTCATGTACCTAGAAGAGGGTGATGTTGCTGAGGTGACTCGTCGTGATGTAACGGTATTTGATGTAGCGGGCGAGCGTGTTGAGCGTGACATCGTTGAATCAAACGCTGAACACGATGCAGGTGACAAAGGTCAATACCGTCACTTCATGCAGAAAGAGATCTTTGAGCAGCCAACAGCGCTGATCAACACAATGGAAGGTCGTATCTCTGACACTTCTGTAATCACTAATGCAATCGGTGTTAAAGCGGAAGAGATCCTGAGCAAGGTAGAACACGTGCAGATCATCGCATGTGGTACGTCTTACAACTCAGGCATGGCAGCTCGTTACTGGTTTGAGTCTCTAGCAGGCGTAAGCTGTGACGTAGAGATTGCCTCTGAATTCCGTTACCGTGATTTCGTTGTTCGCCCGAACAGCCTATTGGTGACTCTGTCTCAGTCTGGTGAAACGGCAGATACGCTTGCTGCACTTCGTCTTGCAAAAGAGAAAGGCTACATGTCGGCAATGACAATCTGTAACGTTGCCGGTTCTTCACTGGTTCGTGAATCTGATTTTGCCTTCATGACTCGCGCAGGAACTGAAATCGGTGTTGCTTCAACTAAAGCCTTCACAACACAGCTAGCGGCTATGCTGATGATGGTAACGTCAATTGGTCGTCTACAAGGTCGTATCAATGAAGAGAAAGAAGCGGAAATCGTTCAATCACTGCATCAACTGCCTGCTGATATCGAGAAAGCATTGGCGTTTGATAAAGAGATCGAAGCACTAGCACCTGATTTTGCTGATAAGCATCACACACTGTTCTTGGGGCGTGGTGAGTTCTACCCAATCGCGATGGAAGCGTCTCTTAAACTGAAAGAGATCTCTTACATCCACGCAGAAGCATACGCGGCTGGCGAGCTTAAGCACGGTCCTTTGGCTCTTATCGATGCAGATATGCCAGTAGTCGTTATTGCACCAAGCAACGACTTGCTAGAGAAGCTGAAATCAAACGTTGAAGAAGTACGTGCTCGTGGCGGTCTACTTTACGTATTCGCAGATGAAGATGCAGGCTTTGAAAGCGATGAGAACATGAAGATCATCAAGATGCCTCACGTAAGTGAAGTAACAGCACCTATCTACTACACAGTACCGATGCAGCTGTTGTCTTACCACGTGGCGCTAATCAAGGGTACCGATGTTGACCAACCTCGTAACCTTGCGAAAGCGGTTACGGTTGAGTAATCGTTAGCCTATCTAAGAACATTAGATAATAAGAAGCCCATCCTGTGATGGGCTTTTTTGTGCCTGTTAGCTAACGATCAGCGTTAGATCTAGCTTTAACGGCGTTAAGCGTTAAGCATTAAGTGCTTGCTCTAGGTCAGCCAAGATATCGTCAATGTGTTCAATACCTACTGAGAGACGAATCATCTCTGGTGACACACCTGCTTGCTTTTGTTCCGCTTCGCTTAATTGACGGTGTGTTGTAGAAGCAGGGTGACAAGCGAGAGATTTTGCATCGCCAATGTTCACCAAGCGCTTGAATATTTGTAGCGCATCATAGAAACGAACACCTGCTTCATAACCATCTTTCAAGCCAAAAGATAAAATGGCAGACGGCTTACCTTGCATGTATTTCTCTGCCAGCGGATAGAACTCAGACGTTGGTAACCCCGCGTAGCTCACCCAACTCACTTTCTCATGTTGCTGAAGGTACTCTGCTACTTTTAGTGCGTTCTCCGTGTGTCGCTCCATGCGTAGCGACAAAGTTTCTAGACCTTGCATTAGCATGAAGGCATTCATTGGCGACAGTGCTGCGCCTGTATTACGCAATGGAACGGTTCGAGCGCGGCCAATAAAGGCGGCTTCGCCAAAGGCTTCGGTATAAACCACACCGTGGTAAGAAGGTTCTGGTTGATTAAAGACCGGGAAGCGATCTTTGTGCTCTGCCCATGGGAATTTGCCTGAATCGACAATAACACCACCCAACGTTGTTCCGTGACCACCAACGTATTTGGTGAGTGAGTGCACCACAATATCAGCACCAAAATCGATAGGTTTACACAACACAGGTGTCGCCACCGTGTTATCGACAATCACAGGTACACCTTGTGCGTGAGCAAGCTCAGCCACACGTTCTAAGTCGATGATATTACCAGCGGGGTTACCGATACTTTCGCAGTAAACCGCTTTGGTTTTGTCATCGATCAGTGCCGCTAAGCTTTCTGGTTTGTCGTCTTTGGCAAAGCGAACTTCTATCCCTTGGTTTGGCAGCATGTGAGCAAATAGAGTGTAAGTACCGCCGTAAAGCTGAGGCGTTGAAACGATGTTATCACCGATTTGTGCCAACGTTTGAATGGCGTAGTTGATCGCCGCGCTGCCTGCACTCACCACTAAGCCTGCAATACCACCTTCTAAGGCTGCCATGCGTTTTTCCAACACATCATTGGTTGGGTTCATTATACGAGTGTAGATATTACCTGGCACCGCAAGGTTAAAGAGGTCGGCACCGTGTTGTGCGTCATTGAATTCGTAAGCAACGGTTTGGTAAATAGGAGTCGCAACCGATTTGGTTGTTGGATCAGTGTCGTAGCCGAAGTGAATCGAGAGTGTTTCGTCTTTCATGTTTCTTCCCTGAACGATTGAATTATCTATGTACTATCATATTGCCGATTTTTTTATAAAAGAAAAGTATATTTAGTCACAGAGAGGGAATTGGAATTGTGTGGGATGATTCGTTATATGCAGGAAACATAGCTGTGAGTTGTACAGCTTCAGAAAAGCAAAAAGCCAGAGCAGTGTGAACTGTTCTGGCTTTTCTAATTTGGTGGCCCCTCCCAGATTTGAACTGGGGACCGAACGATTATGAGCCAAGCTTCAGTCCTGTATTCAACATAGTAAACCTGCCCCGAATCACTCTGAAATCCACCAGCAAAATCACATCACCTGATTATCCGCAAGATTTCTCTGACGTCGATGACGGGGTTGATGGGGATGATGGGGTTGGTAGAGTACGACAGGGTTGATGAGGATATGGGGGTAAAGTTGGGTGGAAAGACAGGAACCGGACAGGAAAAGACAGGAAGAAGTCTAGGCGTAACAAGCAGCAAAACGAATTTATATTATTGAATTAGAATAACTTTACCGATTCGTAACGGTGAGGTTCTTCTTTCTTGTTCAATAAATAAAGGAAAGTTTCTATGAACCAATCTAAAGGCAGTACAGCGAATACAGAAGCTGATGCATCTAAAGACACGTCAAAACACAATCCATTCTCGAACATCCTCAAATCAGGGGAAGCAGACAAACTAGGTTCAAAATCTCAAGGGAAAGTTCTCTACGAGATTGCTCAAAAAAGTGAGGATAAACAGCTCTACTTCCGGATTGCAGGTCAGACAGGAGGGGCTGGGTTACATTCAAAACAATGGATTCCATGCTCTAAGTTATTCGAGGTTATCGAATCTCAGGGTGATAAACCATGGAAAAGTCAGGTCTACAAATCCCTCTATTCTTCTGGTTCCGCTAACAATCAGGGCTTCTGTGCCGCTATCGTTCGTGGCCTAGGTTTAGCCGTGAAAGCTGAGTCGTCTATTTACCTACATGTCGTTTCAGAGAAATACCAAGATAGGAAAAAGGAGCTTCTCGCACTGTCAAAATCAAGGGCTAAATAGTGTGTAAAAACCTTGTCGTCGTCGACGTAATGACGACGCCGTCGATAAACCTAATCATGAGCAAGTCGCTAGATAAGCTTCAACATCTCGAACCAAGGCTTGTTTTACCCATGACGGAGAAATTACATCGATATCAGGCAGCCAAGACTTGAGGACTGGCATCAATGCGTGAATATCTGATGTCTCAATGCTTATAAGTGTCGAGCCATAACCCAACTCTTTCAGCACTTGAATTGCCATAGGTTGTTCTGACTTCTGATAATCATCAATTCGTCTAGAACCTACCTGTGCGATGACCTCTAGAATACCCTGAGTATTCCAGTGTAATTCTTCCCTGATTAGTTTCTCGTTGAAGCTAGGAGAGGGAGTGTAAATATCATCGTGTTGAACTAACTCTGTAATCTCTGCCACTCGAAACGAATATGACTGGTTCCTAAGCACTGAAACCAAATGCCAAATTCCATGTTCGTTAATGAGTTGGTAAGGCTCAACCCGATGATAACGACGACGCTGACACGTTAAGGTTAGAGTGTTTCGCTGATGAATAGCGTTCGCAATGACACGTAATGTTGTCTGAAAGCGACTGGAATCTTCGATAGGTAAATGACGGAAAAGAATAGCTTGTGTCTTATGGCTTAGTGCCTGAGTCATGACTGCTCTATCTGGAAACAACTTATCTACTCCCATACTCGATAGTGAGTTCAGAGTTAAAAGAGCTTTAGGATTACGATGATCTAATTGCTTTAAGAAGTAATATCCATCCTCTCTTTCGATAGGTAGAAATGCCAGTCGACTGAAATCTCGAAGTACAGTTCGTTCATGTACTCCAAATTCCTGCTGTAAGTCGATAAGGCTCAGTTTCTCTCCTGAATGTAATCGGGAAAGTATCTGACTCAATCGGTAGGCTAACTTCTCACTCTTATTCATATCACCAATGATGTACTGATTCGCTGACAGGTAGTGTCAGTCATCATTATTTCCCGATAGTCATGAGTAAGTGACCGATTTTGCTATAGGTTTCATAGCCCACGAAACCTAAGCCCTGCCGTTATTCCTCAAATTAATTTTGCCAACTGACACCACCTGTCAGTCCACACCTTCAAACTAATCAACAGATGTCTTCTTAGAAAGAGGGCATGCAATCTTCAAGGAAAAACAACAATGAAAAAATCAATTATCCTGCTAGGTCTAACTTGGCTATTCACATCTTCGGTATTCGCAGGTGGTACGTTCGGTGGTAATCCGGGCGATATCTCGAAAATGAAAGAGCTGCTAGAGCCTCAATGGAATGGCAAGGCAGGTATTCAGAATACAGCGTCTTACGGTGTCATCGTGCAATGGAAAGCAGATGTCTGTGGAACCATGAATGGTCATGTCACTGATACGGCGAAATGCGGCCCAGATAGCCAGAAAGGTAAAGCACAATAAATTTTGTTGCGGAGCTTGGCTCACGATGCCTCAGTTTCGAAATTGGAACTCTCTAGGCTGAGGTATCAATGAGCTCCGCAACACTCAATCAACCAAAAAGAAGGAGCCTTTACATGGCGATTAAATCAATAACAACACTCGTTACAACCTGTCCTGCATGTGGTGAACGTGCATATGATGATGGTAGTTGTCAGGTGTGTGGTCACTCTCACTAAAGCGGCATTAACAAAAAAATCTAAAGGGTCATGTTCTTCATTGAGCATGGCCCTTTTTCGTATCTACATAAAGAGGTAGGGAAGTATGCAAAGTAAAACATTCTCACAATCATCATCCCAATCAAAGAAGAACACTGGTATCCGTGGCGCTCAAGTCGGTGCTGCTATTGGTGCTAGGTATGGTCCATACCCATACTCCATATTAATCGGGGGTATCGTCGGGTACGTAATTGGTGTCGTCGCCGACGAAGTTATTGAGGATTGACGGATAAGCTAGGTGAGCAGGGGATAACCTCTGCTTTTTTTCTGCTTAATGCTAAATACACCAAATAGGATGGGCTGACAGGGTTAACCGCTGGAGATATGATAGCTGCGAAAGTATCTCGTAACGTTATGAGTTGTTCTACTGAACTCGACAACCCTGCCATCCCCACCAACTAGGGTTGTCGGAGTTGTATGGGTTAACGTTCTTTTTTTTTGCAACCTTAGGGATAAATAGTGCCAATAAAGTTCAATTTGGGTATTCGCTCATCCGACCCTGATATAGTTCGTTACCAAAATGGTCTTACAACTAATAGGTTCGATTTAAAGACTCAGGGGCAGGAGCTTCCTGATAGTAAGGAAAGATCTCAATTTAATATATTGTGCTTTTTTAATTCCGAAGGGTACAAGGAATACATTGTATATATTGTGAAAACAGCTAAGTCACTTGTGAGTCATTGGAGTGATGAAAATTTAGCAAAAATGATGGGGTTCTTAGGGTCAGCCAGAGGACACATTGATAGTGATTTACTTCTTAATGTAGAGGAAGCAACGAAGTACTACATGACATTGATTAGTGAGTCTGAGGTTGATTTTCTGAACCTAGATAGCAGTGACCATATTCTCGCAGTTTTGCCCAATAAAAAAGAAACGAAAGACGTTAAAGAGTCTTGGTACTCTCTTATTAATTGTCTCGTTGGAGAGCATGACCTTAATGAGATGCTCGGTGTTCGGCAGATAAAAGAAGCGAATAAAATCGGCAAGAATGAGATTCGCCAAAAGCATCTTTATGCTGTGTTATCTATGCATATTTTAAAGCTAGGCAAAAAATTTAAAGAAAGTGACCCTATCATTTCTGATTTTTACATTGGAGTGGCAAAAGATAACCGTGTGGATATGGTTGGACGTCTAATGGTGGCTCACTATTTTCTCGCATTAGCTGCCGGCAGTGACAACGTTCAGACTCCTGATGACTTTCTATGGCTTAGGAACTCGAAAGGTAAAAACATCACTGAATTAAAAACAGTCACCAGAGATCTTTATCTCAAAAATTGGGTTTACCTGTACAACCAAGAAAACCCCGGTGCAATCTCTAGCCAGAAGCAGTTAATCCGAATATTAGAAGAACACTTTATGGATCTTAAACTGTCGGATAGCGTAATGAAGAGGCTGGTTAAGAAGTTCAGAACCGAGAATTACTACCACCAAATGTTAGAAGATAAGCGAGATAATGAAGCTTATCTTTTAGATAAGGAGTTGATACGTCTAACGATGGTAAGAACTCATATACTGTGAATAACTTGATATGTAAGGGCTTGGAGTGTGACTTTTTTTCTCTAGCCCTTAAGCCCCTCCGCCCCCCTCAATTATTTCTCTTTCCTAAAAGCTCACTGAATCGGCAGTAGTTTACTGATGAAACACAAAGAGGCCTCGTGACCCTTTCAAGCTGGTGACCCTGAAAAATAAGTGTTTAAGATAGGCATCCTCTAAAGGGAAATGACTACGCGGTTGTAGTTATGGCAACGATGCCCCCTTTTCACTAAGAGGACCATACCATGCTAGATCTAAACAAAGCCAAACTAAGCCCATCAATCCAACAAGCTACTGCTGCTAATGACGCTGCTGTTACTGTGCGTCGTATTCAAAAAAATGAAACTGTCCAACTAGGCTTAGAAAGACTAGACCTACCAGTTATAACAGAAAAAACAAAACTGCTGGGTCAGATGTATGCCACTGAAAGCCACCACTTAGTTATGGGTGAGGATGTTCAGAAAGAGCTATTTAATGATCTAAAAATGAAAACATTTGTTCCTGCTGTGAATCAGTATGGCGAGCAGTTTATTACCATTCTAAATGCCCCAAGTCCAAACGGCTATACCTGCGGATATTACGAGACTACTCAGGACTCGATCCCGGAATTGCAGAAGGGATACGGCCAATTGGTTAATGATCAAGAGAACAAGTGTTACCGATTGGAAATGGCTGATCTTCCAACATTTACGGGAGAATTTCCATCGCTAGAAGAAGCGTTAAACGAACAATATAAAAACGCGACTATTCAGCATGGCAATGAAGAAGTACTAGTGCGTTTAGGTAAAACATTCACACTGGCCTCTAAAGCTCCTGAGGAAACCCCGCCAACCCCGACAACTCTGTCAACCCTAGATGATGAGGTTGGCGATGATGAAATCGATATCGACTTAGACGTTGATTTAGATTCTATCGACCCTCTCGATGCACTCTTGGGTTAAGTGACCCAATCAGATTCCCGTATGGCTGTTATAAGTCAGCAGCCATGCCCTATCAATCATAGTGAGAAGAGGGGGGCTTATGAATACAGAGTTAAGCATCTACCAACATCAAGTGGAGGCTAGATTCCGCTGTAATGGTCTGCCGCTAGAGCTCCTGAGTTATGAGCAGAAACAGCTGAGATATTTGAGTTATCTTGATCCGGATCCTTGGGTTGGATTGGGATTAAGACGTCTTCATGAAAGCTACTGCGACAACCCTAATATGGATATTCGCCAAGACATAACAGCGCTATACCACAAGATTAGTCGTCAAGGACTACTGCTAAACCATGAGTCATTGGCGAACTTGATTCTGGAATATAAAGAGCGATCACAGGGTTCTATATTTTCCCTAAAAGAATACAAGGCATTGGATTGGTTGACTCGTTTACGAAGTGATGCTGACGGCAAGCTAAGAACCCCGATCAGACCGTATCACAGCGTTACGGGTCGATCTGGGTTACTGGGGACGACACCCATCAATGGCTATAAGGTTTTCAGAGACAAGTTACTGGCGGCCCCGAGTGGAGGTTCCGTTGCTTCTATGGATTATTCGGGATGTGAGGTGGGGGTCTTAGCCGCTCTTTCAGGAGATCAGCAATTATGTAGCGATTACGCAGGTGAAGATGACCTGTATCTAGGTCTCGTCGATTGCATGTGTACCTCTAGTGGACTTCTGCTAGAGAGGGGACAGATCAAACGTCTAATACTGATGTCAATCTATGGCGCATATCCGCGATCTGTAGCATCAATCTTAGGTGTTTCCGAAGCTGCAGCGACAACTCTTCAAAAGGCTGTTATGGAGCTCTATCCGGCGGCATTTAAATGGTTAGAGGAACAAACGGTTGAAGCTTACCGGGCGAAGATAATCCAGTCCCGTAGTTGGCAGGTTCATGTTTCCCGACAAGCCAAACCTACTCAAGTAAGAAATTGGCCTATTCAAATGGTGGGAATGGAGATCATCAATGAAGCTTGCCTATTAGCAGATAAGCAAGGCTTAAAGATAGTCGGCGTTGTACATGATTGTATTTACATCGAAAGCGAATCTAGCCGCTTTGAACAAGACATAAGCGCACTAGAAAAGTCGATGCTCGTAGCCTCTGAGGCTGTACTGGGTGGATTCCAACTTAAAACAAGCATCGACTTCATCACGAAAAACTAAACAAAAATTAAGGTGATTACTATGGCAATGAAAACGGGCTCTTTTATTGAAAGAACAAAGCTTGAGAAAGCAAACTTTGGTGACAGCGTAGTTGGAAAAACACTTCAGCATGTGATTAATGAATTCGATATTGGTCGTAACGGATACGGCGTCGCAATTTTGTCCAGAAAGGAAAAAGGAAAGAACCGTCTAAACTATCTGTCTAGAAGTCCGCGATTCGCTCAAATCTTACGAGAAGAGATGATGCTGAGTGAAGGCATTGCACTCGACAAATCACAGATAGATGAGATAGCAGAGAAGCTAAACGGCATTGCTGGTATCGCTAAACAAGCTTCGGTGACCCATTTAAGAGTTGCACTGACCGACTGTGGTGACGGACGTGTTTTTGATGTAGGTGACGATGAAGGCACTCAGTACCAACTCAAAGATGGAAAGGTTTCTGTCATAGCAGAAGGTTCTGAGCAACTGTTTATCAGTTCTAGTGATGCTGAGGCTTTACCGTCATTGACGGGGAAAGGCGATTGGAAAAAGATTTTGCCTTACCTGAATATGGAGAAAAAGCACCAATTTCTGTTCATCGCTTGGTTACTTCATACGATGACTCTGGTTCGAGAGCCTGATACTGCATACCCGATCTTAGTCATCTATGGTGGTCAAGGTACAGGCAAGTCTACTTTCTGTAAGCGAATCATCAGACCATTGCTCGACCCAAGAGCGGCCAAAATAAAGAGCTTCCCTAAAAAGCAGGAAGATTTAGCTATCTCTCTGCAAAATGAATTTGCTTCTATTTACGATAACTTAAGATCGTTATCGAAAAGTTGGTCTGACTATCTGTGTATTGCGTCTACATATGGTGTGGAGGAAAAGCGTAAGCTGTACAGCGATGGTGATAGCGTTAAGTTTGAGCTTCACGGCAGCCTGATACTTAATGGAATTCATGACTTTATTGAAGAGCCGGACTTAGCGTCACGTTCTATCTATATTTCCATGAAGCAGTTAACGGGCGAGCAGCGCGTCAATGGTAAGAATATGCTCCAAAATTTAGAGGCAGATTTACCTGAGATTTACACAGGATTACTAGATCTACTGGCTCAGATTCTTGAAGTGCTTCCAACGGTATCACTGAAAAAAGCAGGTCGCTTGAATGAGTTCTCAACGTTTTTAGCTGCTTTTGAGAGCGTGACTAAGACGCCGCAAGATTATCTTCAAAGCTTGTACCTAAAGAATCAGCAGGATAGTGCATTGGAGTCATTGTACTTGAACAAGCTCGCTAAGCCCCTGATTCAACTTGCTCAGAAAGCTGGTGTGCAGGGCCGAAAGTATGCGCCTACAGAGTTATACAATGAGTTAGTTAAGGTAACGCCTTACCATGAACAAAAAGGTGAATTCCCTGAAAACCCGATACAATTCGGCCTTAGAATCGATGGCTTGATTAGTTCAATGGGTATGGCTGGCATCAAGATTGAACGAGTAGCCCCGAAAAACTCCATATTTCTAGGTCTAATCGCGGAGCAGCAGGAGGCTGCATAAGGCCAAGAAATAGCAATAAAAATTTCAGCTCACTAGATAAACGGGGATTTTCGCATCCGTTCTAACCCTAACCCCTTCAACCCCGACGACTAGGGTTGGAAGGGATGTGGAATAGCTAGTTAGGTTGGCTGTTTTGAGTTATTGGCTGGTACTGCTTTAGGGTTTAGCAAGTTGCCTGAAGTTTCATCAACTTGCTGCCAGTCCCCGATTTGTACATCGAATCCCGCATTAGCGATATCTTGTGCAATGGTTTTTAAGTATTCTTCATCAGTTTCAAAGTCGGCCAATTTGAATACCTCTCGCCCAAGTTGGCTAGAGAGTAGGACATGAAATTCAATTTTTTTCTTGGGATCTGAATGTATAGCGACTAAACCACTTTTTTTGCTTGTGAAAGCCCTCAAGAATCTTGATGGGTCTAATGAGGTAAACGTAGTAGTTAGCCCCATCGAGTCTACGCCAGATATGATTCCAATTTCTTGAAGGAAAAGTAGGTTGGTGAAGTGTAACCCCTTATCGGCCATCATTTTGTCAATGGTATCGGATTCATTTCCAAGCCCTCTAGGGTCGACAACACCTTTTAGAATTCGACCATCAATTATGAACTCACCTAGTTTACTGATCAGCTCTGCCTCACTCTTTGACAGGCTTTTGAGTAAGTCTAGTGTGCGTAGAGAGAAAGTTCCCGGAGTGGTGACCTCCCCCGCAAGAACCTTAGCCCACAATGTTTGTAAGTAGTCATTACTTACTTTTTCAGCGTTTCCTGCCCAGCTAGTGAACCAGTCAGGATCTACAGGGTCATCATTCGCATCATACTTACCTGATTCAAGTTCTTGTTCTGCAAGCAAGACTGTCTTGGTGAGATTCACTTCTTCCTGCATCGCCTGAATCTGTTTACGAGTTTTGCTTTGTCTATCCAAATTTTCCAAATTCAGGTATGGCTCAACTTTACTACCATTCTGAACTTCAACTAACTGTTCTATAACTGTTTCGGAGTTTACTGTAATCAGTCTACGATCTTCTGTATATTGCAATTTACCTGCTTTGATATCAGCGATCTGTTGCTCTGTCTGTGCGAGCATGAGTAGTTCATCACGTTTGGCGTCGACCTCAGCTTTACCTACTCTCTTGATTTGTTTAGGGGCAAAAATACCCCCAACACTATCGGATACTAAATCACCCAATTTTATTAATGCTTTTTCACCAGGCCAACCCATGCACGCACCTCATTTACAATATAAGACTATGATTAGATATAACTTTAACATGGTTTCGTGAAAGGGGAAGTGAACAAGGTTTGATTGTGCTGATGTTGATAATTACCCCCATATCCTCATCAACCCTGTCGTACTCTACCAACCCCATCATCCCCATCAACCCCGTCATCGACGTCAGAGAAATCTTGCGGATAATCAGGTGATGTGATTTTGCTGGTGGATTTCAGAGTGATTCGGGGCAGGTTTACTATGTTGAATACAGGACTGAAGCTTGGCTCATAATCGTTCGGTCCCCAGTTCAAATCTGGGAGGGGCCACCAAATTCCGATAAGGCTCATGAAGAAATTCATGGGCCTTTATCTTTTCTAGTCCTTTCCATATCCGGTCTTCGATTACTTCCTGTAAGCACGATTCCATTAGCGCCAGTGAAACACTCCACCTAATCACCACAGAACCCGTAAATCTATCTCAGGCTGATATCAACCATCAGTAAGCTCTCTCATCTGTACAGCACGACTCTGCGCTAGATACATACCACTCAACACCAGAACAGAACTCCAGAAAAACTTCCCGACTAAACCAACAAAAATATAACCAACATTCCGTTCCATTAGATGAAGTTAATTTATATAGATATAAATGAGAGACCTAAATGGAGTTCTAGCTGAGATCAGTCAGGAGACTCAGCACCGAAGATTAGAACCAAATGACTGTTGAACAATGATGACCAATTACCCTCAGTGGTAATTGGTCTGATATCTCTTAAGTGATTGAGGTTAGTAGTCAGTAGCAGTGAGCCTCAGAGCTAGAAACGAATGCTAATCACTGGACTGGTATTCATACTGGAATCGGTAATCTCAACGCTAGGAGTGGTTCTAGGGTGAATCTCGTATGAGTTAGGGGGAGAACTTGGGTTAGCGAATGGGTTGAGGGAATCAGATGGAAATCTAGCGTGAGAATGCCATCGACGGGGTTGATGGGGATGTCAGGGATGCCGGAGTTGGAAGGGTTAACAGGGTTACTAGGGTTGGTTCTGAAATAACTAATGAATCCGTTCGGCAACTTCCTCAACCCTATCAACCCTAGAATTGACTCAAAAGACAGGACTAGGACCGGAGCACCAGTACAATCATGAGCATTACCTAGTATGATATTCGCCAGAGTGTCGGGGTTGCATGGGTTGATGGGGTTAGAGAGGGACAATCTGGCTGGAATGTCCCAACGATCTAGGATTTTAGGTTGGTCTGGGGAGCTTAAATAGCATAGTTTCTCAAATATTCATAAGACCTAGCCAATTCATCAATTAACCCACCAACCAACTCTCGCCTATCATCAATGGCTTGATCTCTGCCTCTAGTGCCATGTGGAATCATCAGCTTGTAAGTTATTTGGTTGGGTAATAATTCATAGTAGTCATCTTCAGTAACAATATTAGCTAGTTTTATTAAGCTATTTCTCATATCTATTTGAGCATCTTGAACGCGATGGATACTGGATAGTGATCGGCTATATGCCCAATCATTAGAATCGTCAAAGTAGTCTTTTATTAAGTGGTAAGCGTTAGCCGGGAAGAAGTAACCTGCTTCTGAGCCTTCCTCAAACAACTCTTGCAAAGCAGGACTCAAGCTATCTAAATAGTTTCTAACCCTATAGCGATCATCGTCAGAAGCTGAAACACCTAAAACAGACTCTAGCTCGTGACTTTTTAGAGACCACACCACATCCTCGAGATCTGACGCTGTAAAGAGGTCAATCCTTACATTAGGGTAATCATCCTGCAACTCACCAATTGCTTTTTCTATTTCAGGTGGTAACCCTTTGTATTTATCATTAACCACAAAATAGTAAGCTTTTATTGGAGATATGGATTCCCAATATTCAACAAGCTTATCAAAGTCACCTTTTAGCTTATCAATCGCTCTCTGTGTTGACTTCTTTAGGTCTTCTGGGGCATAAACTTGGTAGTATGTCCCGGTGCCTTTCTGCCAGCCATCATTTCCCTTATCCCCATGACGACCATGAGCTTTGACTGGCCGAAAATTTCTATTGGCTAACTGCATGACCTCACTAAAGAAGTCTTCAAATGCGTTACCTTCTAATTTTAATATTTTCAGCTCCAACCGATCTCTAGAATGCCTTTCTATCATAAGTTCATAATTCCTCGTGCAAAGCTAGATATATCATCTAACCGTACATTCAATAAAAACAAATACATATTAACTTCATGATACTGATAATCATGGAGTTTAATATGATCAAAATTACAACTTTAGAAACTCTCTCAACCCTACCAATCACTACCACCCTACAAGAACAAGTCAAAGCCATACTCACAGAACCATTTCATGATGAAACGGAAACCCAACAGGCATGGGATGAACTGCAATGTGAACTCTGGTTCCTCACCTCAATAAATGACCTAAACGCTGTCGTCGTCGACGATATCGAACTACTGAAACGAGCCCTAACCTATACCGAATTCGAAGATGATCTAGATTACGGAGCTTCTATATCCCTAAGTATTGTCGAGGACAGTGGTAAGGGTATCTACCTACTGATGCCTAAGACACTCCGCACCGAATTTCACCAGCATTTCTCAATCAATGATGAGTAAGGAGGTATCTAATGCAATCTCGTAAATTCAAATTCAATAAACGCCAACTTGATTCACTACCGCCGACGCCGTCGACAAGTCGAAGTAAAGAAACTGAGTATACGGATGAGCTCTGTAGCGGCCTGAAAATAATTATCAACAGAAAAGGGAGACGTAGGTTCCTATTCAGGTACACCTATTTTGGTAAAAAAAAATCTGTTCAATTAGGCGAATATCCTGCGTTAGATATCAACACTGCTAGACAGATAGCTAATGACCACAAGCGAGAGATAGCACTGGGTAATGACCCCAAGGCAATGAGGGATGAAAAATCCAATGTACTAAGTTTTCAAGAATTTGCGGAGCTGCATTACCTGCCCTATGCCCGAATGAACAAACTCACCGCTAAGAATGATGTCGGTAACTTAAAGCTTCATTTCTACCCGAAATGGGGTAAGAAAAGTATCACCGATATCAACCAACAAGACATTCAAAAGCTACTCGATGGAGTCCTAGAAACAAGGAAGCCATCCACGGTAAATAGATTGCGTTCCCTAGCCCTTAGAATGTTCAGATTAGCAATGGAGTGGGGATTCGTGGACAAGAATCCGGGACAGTACATAAGGAAGCTTAAGGAGAACAACTTAAGAAACAGATTTCTGAATCGCAAAGAGGTTTCATCTTTCATTAAGGCATGTAATGAGGAACCCAATCGTACCCAAGGCAATGCTTTAAAATTCGCCCTGCTTACTGGGATGAGAATTGGTGAAATTACTAATTCTAAGTGGGATTGCCTTACCGTCGACGACGACGGCAATTGGAGCCTATTCCTACCGCATACAAAATCAGGGTTATCAAGGACGGTTTTACTCAATAATTTAGCTAAGGAGGTAATACATGACCAACGACGATTTCAGATACGTAAGAACCCCTATATCTTTGCCGGAGATGCACCCGGTAGACCTATCGCACACCCGAAGAAGGCATTCGCCCGAATCAAGAAAGCAGCGGGGATCTATGATGATTTCCGTATACACGACCTCAGGCACTCATTCGCTTCAATTTTAATCAATAGTGGTAACGCTACGCTCTATGATGTTCAGCATCTACTTGGGCACCAGAGCCCTCAAACTTCGACTAGGTATGCTCATTTGGCTAGTTCTAGATTGAGGGAGGTAAGTGCTAATGTGTCAGAGTTGGTGGGGGATGTGAGCCATTAATGTAATATAGCCAGTGGGCTGATGGTTGTTTTGCTAAGAACTTTGACTCAATATTGCTTATTGTATAATAAGCAATATTGGGAAATTACCAGTTACCAGTTACCAGTTTTTCTTAGTTCATCTCTTTGCGTATCGACTTTAACCCTAAGATCTTCTATCGATTTACCCAAATCTTCATGATTATTTGCTTTAGAGTAACTCAGCATTTTCAAGTTCATAGTAGCTTCAATGACACCGATTTGGTCTTTATGTAAATCGCCTCTGGGAGTTAACATATAGTGAGGTTTGTAACTACCATGCTTGAAAAAGGTATCTTCAAGTAGAAGCCTGATATCAGGGTCATTAACACCACATCCAATAAATATAAATGTGTGTGTCAGAGATAATGCTTGGAGAATATCATAGAAACTTTCATATTTTGAACGAGCCTCTGCATACTCTTTTCTTGTGAATATTAGTTTTTCAGGTGTATCAATAGTCCCATGAGCTTTAATTATAACTCGACCATCTTCTCTTATTGCAGATTGAATATCATTATCATAATGATTTTTTATTATTACAGAACCGTTCGTCTGCGCCGTAGCGTATGAGTCATATATTTTGTCAAAGTTTGGCGAGATAACTAACCTAGAATCTAACTTAAAAATATTACTATGCATTGGGGCTGGGTTATATGATGGTTTTAAATATTCCTCCCTAAGGAGTTTTATAAACTTCTCTCTGCCCAGTTTGTTTTTTATAATTTCACAAGCGGTAAGGTAATCATTTTCTTTCAAGAGTTTCTTGATATGAGCTTTAGGACTATCAACTTTTTCAAGCATCTCTGTTAGTAGTGTGAACCAAGTTTTAGGCCTTTGACCTGCGTCGTTAACGCTATTTCTTGATACTCCAGAACCAATATAAATAACACACTTTCTTCTGGCCAGTTCTCCAATGATATCATCAGGCCAAGTTATCATGACTACTCTCCATGTTTTTAATAATGTTTATAGCTATATTATTAAATATATCTTTCGACTCTTTAACCATCGTAAAATGGGCTCCAACCACACCGTCGCTAGATTTCAACTTGAAGATAGGGCAATTAGCGGATTGAGACAAAGGGACTAAACTGTGAAGATTCTGAATCTCACCTAAACGATATTTATCTATGTCAACAACCTTCTCGGAAACTAAATGTTTCTTTATTAGTGACGGTATTTTCTTGTTTATTTTTTCGTACGCATTAACTGGGCGCTTTTTACCTGAAACAGTCTTTGCTGTATATTGTTGGACGGCAAACCCAAGAAAATCAAGCGTCCAATTTATTTTGTGGCCATCAATCATAAAATCTTCGTCTTCTTCATCTCTATGAAAGTCTAAGCTTTTCTTAATAGAGTTTTTCCATTTCTTAAGAGATATTGAAATGTTTTCGATGGCGGAAAGACTAAATACATCAACACTCATTGGAACTAGATAGTAATCAGCTGAAATTAGAATTGAGCGATTGAGAGCACCTAAAGACGGGCCTACATCAAAGAAAATAAAATCATATGTATCTTCATACTTCAATAAAAGGTCTTTCATAACAAAACTGGTTTGTAGCCCTCTAGCGTCTCCAGAGATTGCAGATTTCCAATCAGAGGCCAAGAGATCTTCGCTTAAAGCTAATTTAGGGTCACCAGGAATTATGTCAAAGCAAAATCTAGGTGATGTTACAGGTGATATTGGATCCTTTAAAAAACCCTTACCTTTTTTTAATGGTTCAATAAAAGATTCAATCGTATCTCTTTTAACTTTTGATAATAGGTCTTCTACTTTTTGCTCATTTAAGCAATATGTCGTGGTGTTACACTGTGGATCAGCATCAACAACTAGTACTTTCTTTCCATGTTCGATTGCTAATACAGATGCTACATTACAAAGAAGAGTTGTTTTACCTACTCCTCCTTTATTGTTAAAAAATACGATACTTTTCATACAACCTTTACCCTTCAAATTGATTGATCTATCAGTAACCTGTTGATTATTAAACTACAATATCACACACTCTGAAGAGCTTCATTAAATAACCACAAACTGAAATTTTTCCATTCCCGATAGTTCAAAGCGACCTGTAGATAGTAAGTTTCTACATGGTTTGCCACGTACATCTAGGTCAGGACAAGAAATATTTGGCCAAGTACCTGATTGAAAAATTTAATTTCCCTCAAAACTCCCTATCGCCCCAACCTAAAATCCTAGATCGTTGGGACATTCCAGCCAGATTGTCCCTCTCTAACCCCATCAACCCATGCAACCCCGACACTCTGGCGAATATCATACTAGGTAATGCTCATGATTGTACTGGTGCTCCGGTCCTAGTCCTGTCTTTTGAGTCAATTCTAGGGTTGATAGGGTTGAGGAAGTTGCCGAACGGATTCATTAGTTATTTCAGAACCAACCCTAGTAACCCTGTTAACCCTTCCAACTCCGGCATCCCTGACATCCCCATCAACCCCGTCGATGGCATTCTCACGCTAGATTTCCATCTGATTCCCTCAACCCATTCGCTAACCCAAGTTCTCCCCCTAACTCATACGAGATTCACCCTAGAACCACTCCTAGCGTTGAGATTACCGATTCCAGTATGAATACCAGTCCAGTGATTAGCATTCGTTTCTAGCTCTGAGGCTCACTGCTACTGACTACTAACCTCAATCACTTAAGAGATATCAGACCAATTACCACGGAGGGTAATTGGTCATCATTGTTCAACAGTCATCTGGTTCTAATCTTCGGTGCTGAGTCTCCTGACTGATATCAGCTAGAACTCCATTTAGGTATCTCATTTATATCTATATAAATTACTGAACCTAATGGAACTGAATGTTGGTTATATTTTTGTTGGTTTAGTTGGGAAGTTTTTCTGGGGTTCTATTCTGGTGTTGAGTGGTATGTATCTAGCGCAGAGTCGTGCTGTACAGATGAGAGAGCTTACTGATGGTTGATATCAGCCTGAGATAGATTTACGGGTTCTGTGGTGATTAGGTGGAGTGTTTCACTGGCGCTAATGGAATCGTGCTTACAGGAAGTATTTGAAGACCGGATATGGAAAGGACTAGAAAAGATAAAGGCCCATGAATTTCTTCATGAGCCTTATCGGAATTTGGTGGCCCCTCCCAGATTTGAACTGGGGACCGAACGATTATGAGTCGTGCGCTCTAACCACTGAGCTAAGGGGCCGTAGGGCATAGATTATAGGGGAAGCATTCATTGGTGTCTAGACACTATGAGGGGCAATTCCGCTTACATCTTAGCCACTTAAATCATACAGGCACAAAAAAGGTGAGCCAACGCTCACCTTTTTTATTTTATGCTTAAAAGCTAACCACACTAAAGCGTGTAATTACTCGTCCAAGAAGCTACGCAGAGTTTCTGAGCGGCTTGGGTGACGAAGTTTACGCAGTGCTTTTGCTTCGATCTGACGGATACGTTCACGAGTTACGTCGAACTGCTTACCAACCTCTTCAAGAGTGTGGTCAGTATTCATGTCGATACCGAAACGCATACGCAGTACTTTCGCTTCACGAGGAGTTAGGCCAGCAAGAACGTCTTTAGTTGCGCCGCGCAGGCTTGTTGCCGTTGCAGAGTCTAAAGGCAGTTCTAGCGTTGTATCCTCGATGAAATCACCTAGATGCGAATCTTCGTCGTCACCGATTGGTGTCTCCATTGAGATAGGCTCTTTAGCGATTTTCAGTACTTTACGGATCTTGTCTTCAGGCATTTGCATGCGCTCAGCCAACTCTTCCGGAAGCGGTTCACGACCCATCTCTTGTAGCATTTGACGAGAGATACGGTTTAGTTTGTTGATCGTTTCGATCATGTGAACCGGAATACGGATAGTACGAGCTTGGTCGGCAATCGAACGAGTGATTGCTTGACGGATCCACCACGTAGCGTACGTAGAGAACTTGTAACCACGACGGTATTCAAACTTATCTACCGCTTTCATCAGACCGATGTTACCTTCTTGGATTAGATCCAGGAATTGTAGACCACGGTTTGTGTACTTCTTAGCAATCGAGATTACTAGACGTAAGTTCGCTTCAACCATCTCTTTCTTAGCACGACGAGCTTTCGCTTCACCGATAGACATACGACGGCTGATATCTTTAATGCTTTGAACAGTAAGAGACGTTTCACGTTCGATGATATCCAGCTTTTGGATAGAACGACGGATGTCGTGTTCGTTACGTTTGATCTTTTCTGCGTATGGCTTGTCTGAAGCAAGAACTTCGTCCAGCCATGCTTCGCTAGATTCATTGCCAGTAAATAGAGCAATGAAAGATTTCTTCGGCATTTTGCCGTACTCAACCGTTTGACGCATGATTAGGCGTTCTTGAGTACGTACGCGATCCATTGAAGTACGCAGTTCGTTTACTAGGTAATCGAACTGTTTTGGCGTTAGACGGAATTCTTTGAACACGTCTTGCATCATTGTTGTTGCAAGCGTTGCTTTCGGGCTTTCGTGGCCGTATTCATTGATTGCTAGTTGACGGTTTTGGTAGCTAGTGCGAAGTGCTGTGAACTTCTCAAGAGCAAGCTCAGGATCAATACCTGTATCTTCCTCTTCTTCTTCCTCGTCGTCTTCTGCTTCTTCTTTGTCTTCGTCTTCTAGATCAGTTTTAGCAAGTTCTGAACCGATGTGAGTCGCCGTTGGCGCAGCTGTGCCATCGTCGTCTGGGTCAACAAAGCCATTGATTAGATCTGTTAAACGAATCTCTTCAGCGAGTACGCGGTCAAACTGTTCCAAGATGTATGGAATAGTGCCTGGGTACTCAGCTACAGATAATTGAACAGTATTGATACCATCTTCAATACGCTTCGCAATGTCGATTTCGCCTTCACGAGTCAGTAGTTCAACTGTACCCATTTCACGCATGTACATACGAACTGGGTCAGTTGTACGGCCAATCTCGCTTTCTACGCTTGAAAGCGCAGCAGCAGCAGCTTCAGCTGCATCTTCATCTATATTGGCATCGTCATCATTAAGTGCTAGATCATCAGCGTCAGGTGCAGTTTCTACTACCTTGATACCCATGTCGTTGATCATTTGAATGATGTCTTCTACCTGTTCAGAATCCACGATTTCTGCAGGTAGGTGGTCGTTTACTTCGGCGTAGGTCAGATAGCCTTGTTCCTTGCCTTTAATAACAAGTAATTTAAGCTGTGACTGCGGATTTTGATCCATAGATGATATCCAACTTCAGGTCTGGTGAAGGACGTTGCATTCTCAAATGCAAACCAATTATGTTAACAAATTTATTAAATGCTGACTAATCAAACAGGGTTACGCTTTTAGATCTAGCATTAAAGCTAGTAGCTCCCTTTTTTCTTCGGCTGATAAACCGACACTTCTTGCTTTGGCCTGCAGGTTTTCAATTTGTTTTTCAACGCACTGGGCAAGGATATTGTCCAATGAGTCTAAAAATATGTCTTCTTGATTGTCTTCGTCGAGGGGGATTTCCCAGCTCGCGAGACGAGACAGAAGCGCCTCATGTTTATTGTGTCGCCAATGCTCTAATAATTGGCCTGTGTTGATATGGGGATGCGCATGGCATTTATCAAGTACTTCGACGAATAAACTTAGTCCAGGCAACTGTAAGCCTTTGACACTTGATAAATCCGGTACCATATCAGCATAGCTCGGATTTTGGATAAGCAAAGCGATAACTTCTCGCATTGGAGTGCGTTTTAGTTCTTTATGCGGTTGAGGTGTCGGGTTCTTAGTATGAACACGAGCTCGTCTCAGTTGGTTATCAAAACCAGTACGCTCATCCAATAATTTTTCGAGCAGTTCTTGGAAATAACTGTCAGGGATTTTGTTAATCAAGGCGCTTGCGTGTGCTCGCAGTGCCGACTTCCCTTCCGTTGTTCCCAAGTTCAACTTGTGTATCTCAATAAGATTATCGAACAAGTAAGTAGAAAGCGGTGTCGCATTCTGTACCAGTTGTTCGAAGGCCTCTTGGCCATTCTCTCTTATATAGCTATCTGGGTCTTCGCCGTCGGGTAAAAATAGAAACTTGAGCGTGTTACCTGTTTTCAGGTATTCAAGCGCATTTTCGAGAGCGCGCCACGCCGCTTCTTTACCTGCTCGGTCACCATCGTAACAACAAACCACGGTACTGGTTTGGCGGAACAACATTTGAACGTGGTCACCGGTTGTCGAGGTGCCCAGTGATGCCACTGAGTAATCAACACCATATTGCGCTAATGCCACGACATCCATGTAACCTTCAACCACAAGTATTTGCGGCGGTTCACGGTAGGCTTGCAGCACTTCATAAAGGCCGTAAAGCTCTTTGCCTTTATGGAAGATAGGTGTTTCTGGTGAGTTTAGGTATTTCGGTGTGCCGTCTTCTAAGACACGACCACCAAACCCGATCACTCGACCACGACGATCGCGAATCGGGAACATGACACGTCCACGGAATCGATCGTATCGGTTGCCTTTATCATTCTCGATTAACATGCCGCCAGTCACGAGCATGTCTTGGGCTTCTTTTTGTTGGCCAAAGTTCTTACGAACCAAGTCCCATTCATCAGCGACGTAGCCAATGCCAAACTTCTGTACGATTTCACCAGACAGTCCACGATTCTTTAGGTAATCAATCGCAGGTTTGTTAGCAGAAATTTTTAGCTGAGAGCGGTAAAAATTACTGATGCCGCCCATCAAATCGTAGAGGTTACGTTTTTGTTCGCTGTTAGCTCTTGGCGCCGTGGATATTTCACCGCTGCGCTGTTCTCTAGGAACATCAAGGCCTAAAAATGAGGCTAGCTCTTCAATCGCTTCAACAAAATCGAGACGTTCGAACTCCATAATGAAGTCGATGGCATTGCCATGTACGCCACAACCAAAGCAGTGATAAAACTGTTTTTCTTGGCTTACGCTAAAAGAAGGGGTCTTTTCGTTGTGAAATGGGCAACAAGCACCATAGTTTTTGCCTTTTTTCTTAAGTTTCACGCGTGCGTCCACAATATCGACAATGTCGAGACGCGCTAGGAGATCATCGATGAAACTACGCGGGATGTGTCCTGCCATAAAACCTTAGAAAAATGCACTAACTGAGAGTGTGGATAATAATAGTTTGAATAGGTTACAGATACAAACAAGCCGTGCGTTCCGAAGGATTGCACGGCTTGTTGCAATTTGATTTGGGATTAAGCGAGTTTAGAACGAACTAAACCACTAACTTTACCCATATCTGCACGCCCTTGAATTTGTGGTTTCAAGATAGCTATTACTTTACCCATGTCTTGCATGCCCGCAGGTTGAGCTTCTGCAATTGCGCTATCAAGTAGTGCAATAACTTCTTCTTCAGTTAGCGGTTGAGGCATAAAGCCTTCAAGTACCGTAATTTCTGCTTTTTCCACGTCAGCAAGATCTTGACGATTTGCCGATTCATATTGAGCAACAGAATCGCGACGTTGCTTAACCATTTTAACTAATATAGCAATAATGTCGTCGTCGTTCAGAGTGATCCGTTCGTCAACTTCACGTTGCTTAATTGCTGAAAGAGCTAAGCGGATAGTGCCAAGGCGCGGTTTGTCCTTGGCTTTCATCGCTAATTTTTGCTCTTCTTTGAGTTGTTCAATAAGAGCCATAACTCAGTCCTTATGGATTAAGTTATTAGTACAGACGAACGCGACGTGCGTTTTCGCGAGCTAGCTTTTTAGCGTGACGCTTTTGAGCTGCTGCTTTAGCGCGTTTGCGAACTGTAGTTGGCTTTTCGTAATGCTCACGACGACGCACTTCAGAAAGGATACCTGCTTTTTCACAAGAGCGCTTGAAACGACGTAGTGCAACGTCGAACGGTTCGTTTTCACGTACTTTAACTATTGGCATATGCCTTTCACCTCAGGGGTTATTCATTATCGCTGGTTATTCAGTACCAAATCAGAGAAGTTACCCATCGAGCTAACTCTCTATTCGCGTTTGGTCATTAACCAGCTTGATCAAAAATGGTGCGGAATTTTAATCCGATCACAGTGGCTTTGTAAAGCACTTTGTCGATTATAGTCTGTACAATATTTGTTTGAAGAGCTTAGGCAGGGTAATATTGCGCTAATTTCCCATTTTAGACGAAAGCGTGCCGAGAAAATTATGCGCATTATTGGTATTGAAACCTCTTGTGATGAAACAGGAATCGCAATTTATGATGATGAGCAAGGGCTGCTTTCTCATCAGTTATACAGCCAAGTAAAGCTGCACGCCGATTACGGTGGTGTGGTACCTGAGCTAGCGTCGCGTGACCACGTAAAAAAAACCATTCCACTGATTAAAGCGGCATTGGCAGAAGCGAACCTAACGTCGAAAGATATTGATGGCGTGGCTTACACGGCTGGCCCTGGTTTGGTTGGTGCATTGCTTGTGGGCGCAACGATTGGTCGCAGTATTGCCTATGCGTGGGGCGTGCCTGCTGTGCCAGTGCACCATATGGAAGGTCACCTTCTTGCGCCAATGCTAGAAGATAATCCTCCACCATTCCCATTTGTTGCTCTGCTGGTTTCTGGCGGTCATACCATGATGGTAGAAGTGAAAGGCATTGGTGAATACCGAATTCTTGGTGAATCGATTGATGATGCGGCGGGTGAAGCGTTTGATAAAACCGCGAAGCTAATGGGCTTAGATTACCCAGGTGGTCCACTGCTATCTCGACTCGCAGAAAAAGGCACGCCAGGTCGTTTTAAGTTCCCACGTCCAATGACCGATCGTCCGGGTCTAGATATGAGCTTTTCGGGCTTGAAAACGTTCGCGGCAAATACCATTCGTGCTAATGACAATGATGACCAAACTCGTGCTGACATCGCTTATGCGTTCCAAGAAGCGGTTTGTGCGACCTTGGTAATCAAGTGTAAGCGTGCGTTGGTAGAGACGGGTATGAAACGTATCGTGATTGCTGGCGGTGTGAGTGCCAACAAACAACTACGAGTTGAGCTTGAAGCATTAGCCAAGAAAATCGGTGGAGAGGTGTACTACCCACGCACTGAGTTCTGTACAGATAACGGTGCGATGATCGCTTATGCGGGCATGCAGCGCCTGAAGAATGGTGAAACGGCTGATTTATCTGTCCATGCCACACCGCGTTGGCCAATTGACCAGCTAGAGCCGATTGTTTAATCATAACCAATCGCCAAATAAACCATAGTATTTCGATAAACGGTCGCTGAGTGCGGCCGTTTTTATATCCTAGCTTACCGACTGTATGTCGATAAATAATTGCTGATAGAGATTAGGGAAGAAAATGAACAAGTTCACAGTAGACAATCAATCGATGGCGTACCTAGATGAAGGTCAAGGCCCTGTTGTTGTATTAGGCCACAGCTACCTTTGGGACAGTGCAATGTGGAAGCCGCAGATCGATGCATTAAAAACTCAGTATCGCTGTATTGTTCCAGAGCTTTGGTCTCATGGTGAATCACAAGCCGCGCCGAGCTCGATGCGCAACTTAAAAGATTACGCTCAACACATTTTGGATCTACTTGATCATTTAGAAATCGAAGAATTTTCCGTAGTAGGTTTATCGGTTGGCGGTATGTGGGGAACCGAGTTAGCGGAACTTGCACCTGCACGTATCAAGTCTCTGGTTCTAATGGATACTTTCGTAGGGCTCGAGCCAGAAGTTGCTCATGCTAAATACTTCAGCATGTTAGACACCATTACTCAAACCAAGATGGTTCCTCAACCGATTGTTGAAGCGGTTGTTCCATTGTTCTTTGCAAATGATGCTCAAACAAACACGCCAACTTTAGTGGAAGGCTTTACTCAGAAATTATCGGCTCTTAAGGGTGAGAACGCTGAAGAAGTGGCTCGAATCGGTCGAATGGTCTTTGGACGTCGCGATATGATTGAAGCAGTAGAGAGCTTTGCACTGCCGGTTTTGATCGCTGTAGGGCAAGAAGACAAACCACGTCCGGCACTTGAGTCATACCTAATGAACGATTGTATTACGGGCAGTGAGTTAGTGGTGATTCCTGATGCTGGTCATATTAGTTCGCTAGAGCAACCAGAGTTTGTGAACACAATGCTGAAGACGTTTTTAGATAAACATCTGCTGTAAGCTTTAGATATTGAATAGTATTGCTCGACAGAGATTTACGTTGGTTTAAACGTATCTTAGTTTAAAAAATGGTTCGGCTTAAACATGACAGTTTAAGCCGATTTTTTTTGCCCGAGTTTTGGTTCGCTGCCATCGAGTAGGCGACGAATATTCTGATGGTGACGTAGGACGATCAAACAACACAACATGGCCACAGGCAGTGTGTATTGAGGTTTGACTAACCAAGCGTAGAAAGGTGCGAGCAACACAGTAACCAGTGCCGCTAACGAAGAGTAACGAAACAAAAATGCTACAACCAACCAAGTCGCCATGATCATGCCTGTTAAATCGAATCCAATTGGGGCAATTGCTCCGAGTGCGGTTGCGACGCCTTTACCACCTTTAAAGTGGAAGAATATTGGATACATATGACCAAGGCAGGCTGCGATCGCCACAACACCTAAAATGATGGGATCGATCTTGAGGTAGTAGCCAAGCCAAACAGGAATGGTGCCTTTAAGCATGTCACAAAGCAGGACGGCCGCAGCGGCGCCTTTGCCACCCACGCGAAGCACATTGGTGGCTCCGGGGTTATTGGACCCCACAGTTCTTGGGTCAGGAAGTCTTAAGACTCGGCATATCAAGACCGCACTAGAGATTGAACCTAGTAAATAGGCAGCAATAATCATGATGAGTGCCAATGGGGTCATGTTTTTCCTTAAACAGTTATAAGCCTAACGATGGGAAAATAATGCTCAATCTAAGAGTAATTGATATCATATCTGGAATTACGCAAATAATACGTTTTTTTCCCAGGTATGGGTATCCGACCTCTAAAAGGACAAGTCATGGCACTGGATAAAGTTTTCATTGAACAGCTAGAAGTAATTACAACGATCGGTGTTTACGATTGGGAACAAGAGATTAAACAAAAACTTGTGCTTGATATTGAAATGGCTCATGACAATCGCCCAGCAGGTAAGAGTGATGATGTTGTCGATGCTTTGGATTACTCGACAGTCAGCACTGCCGTACTTGACCACATTGCGAATGGCCGATTCCTATTGGTTGAGCGTGTGGCAGAAGAAGTCGCTGAATTGATTATGACTCAGTTCTCAGTGCCTTGGATTAAAATTCGTCTAGCGAAGCCTGGCGCAGTACCACAAGCAAAAGCCGTGGGTGTGATCATCGAAAGAGGTCAAGCATGACAATAGCCTATGTTGGTGTTGGCACGAACATAGACCGCGACAAGCATGCAAGGGTGGCATGGACAGAGCTTCAATCATTAGGAACTAACCTTAAATGCTCTAAGATCTATCACTGTGAGCCTGTGGGGTTTAAAAGCCATTCGTTTTATAACTTTGTGGTTGAGATCGACACATCACTCTCATTGACTGAATTTTCACAGCAGCTCCGTGAAATTGAGTTTAAATGGGGTCGCCCTCAAGATGCCCATAAGCTTCAAGATCGAAAGCTCGATCTTGATATTGTGCTGTTTGGAGAGGTGGTATCAGAGAGCGATCCAGAATTACCACGAAGTGATATCTATAAATATCCTTTTGTAACACAACCACTTTATGATCTTTGTCCTGCGAGAGTGATCCCGCAAGATGGAAGAAACGTCAGTGAAATATGGCAGAAGATGCAGCAATTAGACACGCTCTCTGTCGTAGATATAACACTATAATTTTTAAGGTAAGTAATGAGTTATTTTGAAGCGTTTATGTTGGCGTTGGTGCAAGGCTTTACTGAGTTTTTACCTATTTCCAGTTCTGCACACTTAATCCTTCCTTCTGCTGTTTTAGGTTGGGAAGATCAAGGCTTGGCTTTTGATGTGGCTGTCCACGTTGGTACTTTGGCAGCCGTGGTTATCTATTTCCGTAAAGAAGTGGTCTCTCTGTTGAGCGCATTCTTTGGTTCAGTGTTTAAAGGCGATCGCAGTAAAGAAGCGAAGTTAGCGTGGATGATCATTCTCGCGACGATTCCTGCGTGTATCTTTGGTTTGTTGATGAAAGATATTGTTGAGCTTTACTTGCGCAGTGCATGGGTGATAGCGACGACCACCATTATCTTTGGTCTGTTGCTATGGTGGGTGGATAAGAACTCAAGCCTGCGTGATGACGAATACCAAGCGGGTTGGAAAAAGGCGCTGTTTATTGGTCTTGCTCAAGCAATGGCGATCATCCCAGGTACGTCTCGCTCTGGCGCAACGATTACCGCAGCACTTTACCTTGGTTTCACACGTGAAGCGGCGGCTCGATTCTCTTTCTTGATGTCTATCCCAATCATCACTCTGGCTGGTGGTTATTTGGGCCTGAAGTTAGTGACCAGTGGTGATCCAATCCATGTTGGTACTTTGCTAACGGGAATCGTGGTTTCTTTCATTAGTGCTTATATCTGTATTCACTTCTTCTTGAAGCTTATCTCTCGTATGGGTATGACGCCGTTTGTTATCTACCGCTTGATTTTAGGTTTTGGTCTATTCGCTTTCTTGATGATGCAGTAGCGCTCGACTTACGAAGACACATGTATGGTCCTACAGATTGAAACGGAAAAACCCGCCTAGTCGCGGGTTTTTTAATGCATGGTAATCAGCGCTATGGCGATTAACTATCAGCGAGCTCTAATAGGGCGCTCTCAATTGCGATAGCTCTGCGTTTCTCTTGTTCTTCTCGAATATCTTTGCCTTGAAAACCATCGGCAATAATGGCTTTAACTTCGACTTGAAGCGCTGCTTGGTAAGCCATTTCAAAACGCGCTTTCTGAGGGTAAGGCTGATCTTCTAATCCTTTTCGGCCAGCGTGATCAGCTTGGCAGCAAAGCAGTATATCGTTGAGCCTGTCTGGTTTACGCCAAACATCAAACTTGTTCAGAACCTTGAGAACGGTGGTTGGCTTGAGCTCGCCTGCGCGGTGTATATTAGAATGTTGCTCGCAAACTAACAGTGCGAGATCTCTGAATTCATTGGGCACTCTGACTCTTTCACATAGCTTCTTAATGATCTTCAAGCCAGTATGACAATGCATTTTGTGGCTTGGCCACTCGCTTTCTGGTGTGACGCCTTTACCTAAGTCATGTACTTGAGCGGCAAAACGTACTGGTAACGATGAACTTAGTAGCGCAGCTTGCTGAGCAACCATCAGAGTGTGAATGCCCGTGTCGATTTCAGGGTGCCACTTTTCAGGTTGAGGCACACCAAACAGAGCGTCAATTTCAGGCAACACAACAGCCAATGCACCACACTCTTTCAATAAAGAAAGGAACACTTCAGGGTGGGGAGTGCTAAGAGATTTATGCCACTCTTGCCAAACTCGCTCTGCAGTGAGGTGTGCCAGTTCACCGGATTGCACTATCTCACTCATCATCACCATGGTTTCAGATGCAACCGTAAAGTTGAGATGATGGAGTTTGGCGGCGAAGCGAGCCACACGCAGCACACGAAGAGGATCTTCAACAAAGGCATCCGAGACGTGCCTTAAAATACGATCAGAGAGATCTTTTTGGCCATGGTAAGGATCGTAAAGTTGGCCTTTGTCATCTTGAGCGATGGCGTTGATCGTTAAATCTCGACGCATGAGATCTTCTTCCAAACTCACATCCGGTGCAAAGTAACACTCGAAACCGGTATAACCCGAACCGGATTTTTTCTCAGTGCGAGCCAGTGCGTGCTCTTCTTTGGTTTTTGGGTGTAAGAATACGGGGAAATCTTTCCCGACAGCAGTAAAGCCAAGGCTTTCCATCTCTTGAGGGGTACTCCCTACCACGACCCAATCTCTATCATAGCTATCAATGTTGAGCAGCTTATCGCGCACCGCTCCACCGACTAGGTAGCGTTGTAGCCCATTGTCTTTTGGTAGGCTATCGTATATTTGCAACTTATCACCTCGAAATGTTTTATCACTGCTGGACTTTACTGCGAGCAATGGTACTTTCCATTAATCGTAATTATAGGGCAGCACATGTATAAGGAATATTTTGGCTTCGTTGAGATGCCATTTTCGATTGTACCAAATTCTCGCTATTTGTTTTTGAGTCAGCGTCACCAAGAAGCGATGCAGAACCTACAAGCCGGTTTAGGCGAAGGTGGGGGCTTTGCGATGCTTACTGGTGAGGTCGGTACAGGAAAAACAACGGTCGCCAAAGCGATGTTGTCATCACTCGATAATCAGACTCAAGCTGGCCTTATACTCAACCCTACGTTTTCCAATTCAGATTTACTTGAAGCTATCTGCGATGAGTTTGAGGTCGAATACCCTGAACAAGCGTCGTTGAAACAGCTGAGTCAGGCAATTCATCACTTCCTGCTTGATAGCCATGCTGAAGGCATTCAAACCTTATTGGTGATAGATGAAGCCCAACACCTTGCAGCTGATGTGTTGGAGCAGCTACGCCTTCTGACCAATTTAGAAACCGATAGTCGTAAGCTATTAAAGGTGCTGTTGGTTGGACAACCTGAATTACAGCAACACTTACAAACCACACAGCTACGTCAACTCGCGCAGCGGATTACAGGTCGCTATCACTTATTACCTCTTAATATCGAAGAAACGGGTAAGTACATCGCGTTTCGTTTGGAAACGGCGGGTGGTGAGCAGATGTTGTTTTCGAATCGTTCAATCAAGCTTATCGCCCAATATACCCATGGTATTCCGAGGCTCATTAACTTGGTGTGTGATAAAGCGCTGCAATTGGCTTTCCATGATGGTGATAAATCACCGAGTAATGAAACGGTTAACCGAGCTTGTCAGCAGGTCATGTCCTTTCAGGCCGATGTGTATCACGTCGAGAAAACTCGTGCTACTCATGTAGTTCCAAAATTAATCCAATACGCGGGGATTGCCGCATTAAGTGTCGGCCTTGCAATCGCGACCTTTAACTTCGCCCCAACCTATATTAGTTCATGGATGCCTGCAGATACTTCCAGTGAGGTGAAAACGGAAGTAGCGGCGAATACTCAACGATCATTTGTGGCTGAAACACCGATATTGGATGATAAATCTATACCGGTTCAAGGTCTCAAGACTTCGAAGTTTGCACTACCACAAGATGTTCAGAATCACTTAAAGCAAGGGAATAATCAAACGCTTGCAATTAGGGACCTATACACGCTTTGGGGGTATGAATCTTCGCTTCGTGATTGGCTATGTTTGAGTGAACAACAAAGTGTATTTGTATGTGAGCAACATCAAGCCAATTTAGAATATTTGATTGAACTTGGAGTTCCCGTGGTTCTTAATCTGGAATTAGGTCAAGAACCTGTGTTTGCTGTACTTTATGGCGCGTCTGAGGAGTCTGTTGAGCTCCTAGTCAACGAAAAGCTATTGGTGATGCCTAAGCGCACCTTAAAGCAAATTTGGCAAGGTGATTATGTCGCGATTTGGAAACAGCCGCTAAGAGAGACCCTGAAAGAGGGCTATCAAGGTGAGGCGGTTGCTTTACTTGATCTATTGCTTTCAGAAGTCTTGGGTGAAGACGTATCGGGCAGTGATGTATTTGACTATGAATTGAAAATGAAAATCGAAGCGTTTCAAACTTGGCAGGGTATGTCTGTTGATGGCATCGCAGGTAAGCGCACCTTAGCAAGGTTGCAGAGATTAGCTCAACTAGACTCGCCTAAGTTGATGTCATTAGAAGGAGGCGAAAGCTAATGTCACGTATTATGCACGAGCTTAAACAGTCTTCTAATCATAAATCTAGCTTTAAAGGTTACCAAAACCATCACGTGCCTAGCTCTGTTAGAGGGATTAGCAACAAACGAGGTTCATCGTTAACAATGGGACTGATCCTTGTCTTGGTGCCTTCTTTATTGGTGGGCGGCGTTCTGGTTTATCAGTCGTATAATCAACAGCAGCAAGGCTCGGTTAGCCCCGTTGCCTCCGGAGCTCTGCCTGAATCAAAGCTTCAATCAGACTTTGAGCCTCAAATTGCCGGTTCTGGCATTGCCAGTGTGGATGCAGTGTCAGTGGATGCAGACGATGAAGCATTATTCTCTGTTCGCTCGGCACCGGTAAGCCAGCTTTTGAAAGCACTACCGCGTCAAGAGATACATGCAAAGATGGGCACCGACATCGGTAATATCGCTAGTGACTCAAAAGCGATATTGGCAAATGTAGATACTAGTAATCAAGCAGCAACGAATTTAGAGCCATTATCTATTGAACCGTCAGTTCAACCTGGAACGAATAATGATAATGCCACGCTGCAATCGGACCGTGATTTACTGAAAGGGTTAGACCTCACCGAGTTGCCACCCGATTTAGCGTTGAAGCTTGAATCAATGATGGGAGAGCAGTCGGTTTCACCTGAACCGATGGATTCTAGACCTGTGGGGAATATGGATTCTCAGGTCATCGGTTTAGAAACACATGGCAATAGATTGTCTGGTGTATTACCTAAGTTAGACTTACAAACTCACATGTACTCGAGTAGCGAAACTAAGCGTTGGGTAAAAGTGAATGGACATGAAGTTGCTCAAGGGGAATGGATCGAGCGGGGTATTCAGTTGCTTGAGATTAAACCACAATCGGTAATCATTGAATTCAATCAGCAGAGAATAGAAATCCCAGCTTTGTATGAGTGGAAAGGTTAGTACTATCGATATTACTTACTGTGATTGATGTTAGCGCAGTGATAGGTATTAGCGCTGTGACTTGAATGATAAATCCAGACAAATAAAAAGGAGCACCTCGGTGCTCCTTTTTGATATTCGATACTGAACCTACTGTAGCAAATGCGAGGCTTACGCCCAGCCGTTTGGTGACTTTCTACGACGAGGCATGATGTGTGGCAGAACAAGGCCAAGAAGTAGACCAATACCAGCAACACCACCACCGTACATGAAGTACTTCAATAGTAAGTCATCTTTTTGAGTATCTAGCTTAGCGCGTAGTTGACGGTTCTCAGTTTGAGAGCTCGTTAGCTGTTGGCTAATCTCACTGTAGTTCTGCTCTAGTTCAGCAATCTGCTTGTTACGAGAGTCTAGAGAGCTTGCGAGACCTGCTTTTTCGCTATCAGCACTTTGGCGAGCATTTGCCAGCTTGCCTTTTACTTCAGAGAGTTCTTTCTCTAGCTTAGGCATGCGCAGCGCCATACTTTCTTTTGTGCTTACGAACTTACTCTCAACCCAACCTTTACGTCCTCGGCTATCTTGAACCTGAGTGTAACCCGTGCTCTTGTTAGTTTGCAGGTAGGTGATTTTCTCGCCGGCATCAATACTACCTATGATACGGAAAGTATTGTTTGGGCCAGAGTGCATATAAGTAAATAGTTTGTCAGCAATATAACGGTCTTGAGCAAAGGCAGCTGGAGCCGCAAGCATTGCGAACAAAACTAAGCTAATCAGTTTTTTCACAGTAAATCCTTTAACGATTCAAATTGAGTAGGCGTATGAGTCAGCCTCAATGAGCAAATAATATTTAGTTTTTTTATATGGTGCAACAAAGAAGGGAGGCAAAGCCTCCCTTTCTGTGCGTTTGAGTCAATAATGACATGGTATTTACATATCTTTACTGAAGCTCACCGTTTTCTGACGCTAATATTGACTAGCGTCAGGGCTATTACATAGTAAACATAGCCTGAATTGCGTAGAAGAATACAACAGCAAGTAGAGCACCTGCAGGTAACGTCACAATCCAAGAAGCTACGATGTTACGCACAACGCCTAAGTTTAGAGCTGCGATACCACGAGCAAAGCCTACACCTAATACCGCACCAACCAATGTTTGCGTGGTTGAAATCGGAAGGCCAGTACCAGAAGCAAGTACAACCGTGCACGCGGTCGCTAGTTGAGCTGCAAAGCCACGGCTAGGAGTTAGTTCTGTAATACCAGTACCAACGGTTGCCATTACCTTATGACCCATTGTTGCAAGACCAACAACGATACCAATACCACCTAGTGGAAGAATCCACCATGCGATAGTGCTCTTGCCTGAGATTTCGCCCATGTGCTCAACCGTTGAAACAACCGCTGATAGTGGACCAATCGCGTTGGCAACATCGTTTGAACCGTGTGCGAATGCCATTGCACAAGCAGTGATAACCATTAGTACGCTGAAGATACCTTCTACGCCAGTAAAACCGTGGTCTTCTTCGCGGTTAGCAAACTTCTTCTGAATGTATAAGTAACCGCCAATCATGACGACAGCAGAAACACCTGCAGCCCATAACCATGCTTCAGTACCGGTTAGATGAAGGCCTACGTGCTTAAGACCTTTCTTGATCGTTACAAGTGCAATGACCATTGTAGTAATGAACATGTATACCGGTACAAAACGCTTCGCATTGAATAGCGGGTTTTCTGTATCGAATATCAGTCGCTGGGCACTGACAAATATGAGATAGGCGAAGATACCGGAAATCAATGGTGTGACAATCCAACTTCCCACAATGCCTTGAACACTGTTCCAATCTACAGCTTCAGTACCCACAGACACACAAGCAAAACCGATGATTGCACCGATGATTGAGTGAGTCGTTGATACTGGCCAGCCCATGTATGAAGCTAGAAGTAGCCATGTACCAGCAGCGAGTAGTGCAGACATCATACCATACACAAGTACGTCAGGTTGATCTGCAAACAGAGATGTTTCGATAACACCTTTACGGATCGTGTCTGTTACTTCGCCGCCCGCAAGGTAAGCACCTGCGAATTCAAAGATCATTGCGATAATGATCGCTTGTTTAACGGTTAGAGCTTTAGAGCCTACTGAAGTGCCCATTGCGTTCGCAACGTCATTTGCACCAATACCAATAGCCATCAAGAAACCGAAAGCTGCTGCAACAATAATCAGGACAGTGCCGTAGTTAGCAAGGATATCCATCGTAATACCTAGTTGTTTGATAACAAGCGGAACAAATTTAGACGCAAAAAACCGCTCAGCGAGAGAAATACTCAGCGCATAAGTGGTTTGTTCAAAAAATGCTCTTCGTTATATAGTTAACGTATGATTTAAGATCGAGAAAGCATTACTTCAAGACGAGCGCCTACACGCTGTGCTTGATCTGCAATACCACCAACCCATTCAAGAATTTTGTATAAGAACATGATATCAACTGGATTCAGACCATCTTCAATCGCCATTAGTTGTTGGCGTAGTTCGATCTGCATCGCGTCCGTGTCATCTTCAATTACATCTAATTGATGAATCATTTCAGCAACGAGTGTTACTTCACGGCCTTTAAAGCCCGTTTCAAGTAATTCGTCTAATTCATTGATTACGTTTTGTGCTTGGTTCGCTGCATCTAGACAACGTTTAACGTAAGCGATGAAGTTTTCTTGCATAGGAGCAGGAATGACAAGTTGACGACCATATACACGGCCAGCAATGTCTTTCGCTAGGTTTGCTAGTTTGTCTTGTTGAGTTAATAGCTCCAACATATCGGTGCGATCAACTGGCATAAACAAACCGCGAGGAAGTTTAAGGCGAATTTCACGTTTTAGTACGTCAGCTTCTTTCTCAAGGTGAGAAATCTGAGCTCGAATTTCTGATGCTTTCTCCCAGTCACCTTTTGAAGAAACTTCAAAGAAATTAACTAGGTGAGAACAACATTCGTTCACGCATACTACGTGACGCTGCAAAGGTTTAATTGGGGACTTTGCAAATAACCCCATAATTGTATTTACTGGCATGGTCATCCAACCTAATAAATAATAACCTTAAAACAACATACACCATATTCATGGTGAAATGTTAAGCGATGGCTACAAAGTCGCGCATGTTAACCTAATCAATGTCTCATTAAAACTGTTTTAGATCATCATAAGGGCGATATTTCTGACTTGCTGAGTTTTCAAATTGGCAATATCCTGTCCCTATCTTCACAGAAAGGTATAACTATGGAAACCGAGATAGAACTGAAGTTTTTTGTTTCTCCTGATTTTTCAGAGACTTTACGCAATAAAATTGCTGAAACTAAAGTACTTCAGCACAGTTGTCGTGAGCTAGGTAACATCTACTTTGACACCCCCGATAACTGGTTACGTAAGCACGATACTGGCTTGCGCATTCGACGCTTTGATGACGTATTTGTACAAACCGTAAAGACGGCTGGTCGTGTGGTTGCAGGCCTGCATCAAAGGCCTGAATACAATGCAGAACATGACAGCAATGAACCTAAGCTAGCCCTACATCCAGAGGACATCTGGCCAGCGGGCAAAGACATCGAAACGCTGCAAGCTGAGTTGACTCCTCTATTTTCTACCAACTTCACACGTGAGCAGTGGTTGATTGGTATGCCTGATGGCAGTCAAGTCGAGGTCGCATTCGATCAAGGTTTTGTTGAATCAGGCGAACTGCAAGAACCGATTTGTGAAGTCGAATTGGAACTTAAGTCCGGTCAAACAGATGCTCTGTTTACACTGTCTCGTCAATTCTGTGAACAAGGTGGCATGCGTTTAGGTAATCTAAGCAAAGCCGCTAAGGGTTACCGCCTTGCTCAAGGTTATCAAGGAGATGAAGTCACTCCTTTGACCTTAGTTGATACTGCTAAAAGTGATACTGTTGAATCGTGTTTCATTCAATCTTTAGAGCATGCTCTCGCTCATTGGCATTATCATGAGCAGATCTTCACCGAGCGCCAATCAATTGAAGCGTTACATGAGATCAGTCACTCGCTGAGTTTCATTCGTCAAACCTTCACGATCTATGGTGGCATTGTTCCAAGACGCGCGAGTGCTATTTTACGTCAAGAGCTCAAGTGGCTTGAGCAAGAACTCAACTGGCTGAAAAGCTATGACCACTTCGAAGATTTGCTCGAAGATAAAGGCCACGTGCTACGTAAATTGGATGCTCGTAAGTTTTTGGTCGCTGAACTTAAAGAGATGCAAGAGCAACTTCCCGATCGCGAAGAACTGCTTACCCTGTTGAGCTCTGCTCGTTACACTGGTTTGTTGCTAGATCTGAGTCGCTGGATCTTGTCTCGTGGCTGGCAACCTTTCTTAGACGAAAAAGCACGAGAACAAATGGCACGTGGTATCGAATGGTTTTCGGTTAAGCAGCTCGATCGCACATGGGCCGACTTGATGGAAGCTTTCCCGCCAGAGCGAGTGATGACTAGCCAAGCGTATATTGAGCAGCAATATCGTTTGATGAGAAACCTATATTCTGGTGTTGGTTTCGCGAGTTTGTATGATGACGATGAACGAAACAGTTTCCGCTTGCCATGGGCTGATATGGTTCAAGGTATCGACGATTTACTAGCACTTAAAACATTAGAGCCTTTGACTGAAAAATTAGAAGGCGATGAGAAGGTTCAGCTAGAGCGTTGGTTAGCTCGTCAAGAGGTGTCTATTCTGCATGCGATGGAACAGACACGCCAAATAAGTGTAGAAGTTGAGCCGTATTGGCAAGACTGAGTTTCATAACAACATGAAATTGAAAATAGGGCTTCGGCCCTATTTTTTTGTTTGCTGTTCTAGCTTTTCTAGTCGTTCGAGGATTTTCTGTTGTTGTTCAATGATCTTCTCAAGGTGCTTCTCTTTGTTTTCTGCTCGTTGATTCTCATGGCGAGTTGGAGAGGTGATCAAAGAAGTAATCAACCCTGAAATCATACCAAAAACACCTACACCACAAATGATCACCAGAGAAGCGACTAACTTGCCTGAGCTCGTCACTGGATAATGATCGCCGTACCCCACGGTACTAATCGTTACGAAAGCCCACCATAAAGCATCTTGGCCAGTGGTAATGTTGGCATTGGGATCCTTGTGCTCTAGCAGCAGTATTGTTCCAGCACCTATGGTCAGGAGAATAACCAATAGCAAAATAATTGAGGCGAGTGTCGTTTCTTTTCGATTGCGAAACAGCTCTCTGAAAACACGTTTTCCTGACCGAAGAACGAGAATCACGCGCAAGATCTGAAAAATGCGAGCGAATCGAAGTGGCTCGACCATAGGGATGCTTGCCAAGAAATCGATCCAGTGTACTTTTAGATATTCTTTCTTATTTTGTGATCTGAATAGATCAATAGTGAGCTGAAAAAGAAAAACGCTACAGATTATAAAGTCCAGGCCGATAAGAACTTGTTTCGATTCTTTATCAATCGGTGCAAACAATAAGCCTGAGATCACAAATAACGCTAAGAAAGAGAGAATCAGTGATAATAAGCTCATCGGCTTAGTGGTGTCTTTGATACTATTTAACATTCATACGAGGCTCAAAATAAATCGCGAACTTTGACTGACATAGCCATCTCGCGGATATAGAAGCCATCAATATATAAGAGTTAATGGAGAACTGACAATGACTAAACTGTCATTCAAGCCGTGGGAAAGGATTATCTCAGACATCCGTCTCGTTCCAAAAATGATCATGCTGATGGTTTTCAGCACTATCTTGATTATTTCGAAGCAGCTATGGGACGCAAGTGCGTTTTACGATTCATTACTTGCAGTCACTAACAGTGCACAAGTTGCACAGCAGCATTACGAGACTTACCTAGTTCAAGTGGCTTGGCAAACAGCCTTGATGATCATTGTGTTTGTGGTTCTTCTATTGGCGGCAGCGCGCGTTATGCTTCGCCAAACTCAATACCTCAATGACGCCATTAAAACGATGGCCGATAAGAACCTATCAGTGCCAATTCATATGGATTGTAAAGATGAATACGGTGATGTGGCACGAGAACTCGAAAAAACTCGAGTCCAGTTGAATGACATGATCAAAACTCAGGTGGCCTCTTCTGATGAGTTGTTTGCCCTGACGGAAGTGATGACCATCAGCATGTCAGAAACCAAAGATTCAGCTCAGGAAGAATTTAACGAAATCGACCAACTAGCGACAGCAATGAGCGAGATGACGTCTACTGTGCAAACTGTGGCTGAGCACGCGCAAAGTGCTTCTTCTCTTACTGAGCAAGCATCAGGTCAAGCACTAACAGGTCAGAAGTTCGTTCAAGGTTCTGTTTCTAAGATGAGTGAGCTTTCTTCGGACATCGCAGCCTCTGCAGCAGCGGTAAACCAAGTAGAAGAGCGCGTAGACTCGATTGGCAGTGTGGTTGGTACTATCCAAGGTATTTCAGAGCAAACCAACCTATTGGCTTTGAACGCAGCGATTGAAGCCGCGCGTGCAGGTGAAGCGGGACGTGGTTTTGCGGTTGTTGCCGATGAGGTTCGTAACCTTGCGCAACGTACTCAGCAAGCGACAGTAGAAATTCAAGATATGATTAGCCATCTACAAAGCAGTGCTAACTCGGCAGTAGAGCTGATGGAAAAGAGTGTTGTTGAAGCCGCTGAAGGCGTAGACCTAGTGACTAACGCTGGTTCTGAGCTTGATGGCATCGTAAGTCAGGTAAACCAGATTAATGATATGAACTTCCAGATCGCGACTGCTGCGGGCCAACAAACTAGTGTCGCGGAAGAGATGAGTGTCAACCTGACCAATGTTCGTGAGCTTGTTGAAGCTTCCGTAGTGGTGGTGGGTGAGCTTCTCGAGACTTCTGAGATCATGGAAAGCAACGCACAAGAGCTAGACGGTAAGATTAAGCAGTTTAAGGTTTAATCCCCAGTTCTCGGTCTTGAGCTCTAGTTTGTAAGATCTAAAGGCTTGACTTGATAAGTTCACTGATAAAACGCCCACATTGCTAATGTGGGCGTTTTTTATTGGCAGAACTTTGGTATAACTAATCATTAGCTTTTAGAACTCGTTATTGAAGAACTGAACCGACAAGCCAATTGTTCGGTGCGCAGCTTACACAAGGAAGAAACATGCCATTGCCTTCTCTACTCGTCACTCATTCCCAGTCTGCTTTTGAGCAATTATTAGAGCATCAAAGTGACGCCATTAACATTTGGCCTGAGTCGCTGATTGCCGATCTCAAGCGTGTATTAGGCTTGAGCTGTTTTGTGGGTGATTGTTTACAGCGTGACTCGATTTTATCCAGCACCTTGCCAGAGATGCTGAGATGCCAAGAGCGTGCGGAAGGGTATCGTAAGCGTTTGGCCGAGTTACTTTCAGGTTGTGTTGATGAAATGAGCGGCCAACGTGTACTGCGTCAATTCCGTAATCGTGAGATGACCTACATTGCTTGGCGTGACTTTATGGGCTCATGGGATCTAGAACAGAGCTTAAATCATTTGTCGATGCTAGCTGAGGCGATGATCTTCGAGACCTATCAATGGCAGTACGATATTTGTTGTAAAGAGTGGGGCACACCTTGTAACGAGCAAGGTGAAGCGCAGCCTATGTTGATCATAGGTATGGGCAAGTTAGGTGGCGGTGAGTTGAATTTCTCTTCCGATATCGATCTGATTTTTACCTACCCTGAGAATGGCGAAACCCAAGGAGCAAGAAGAAGTATCGCCAACGCGCAGTTCTTCACGCGTTTGGGGCAACGTATTATCAAGGCGCTTGATCAGCAAACCTTTGACGGATTCTGTTATCGAGTCGACATGCGCTTGCGTCCATTCGGGGAGAGCGGCCCTTTGGTCATGAGCTATGCTGCTCTTGAAGACTATTACCAAGAACAAGGCCGTGACTGGGAACGCTACGCAATGGTTAAGGCGCGAGTGATGGGCAGCGAAATGTACCCTGAATACCAAGAGCTCCGCCAGATGTTGCGTCCGTTTGTTTTTCGTCGTTATATTGATTTCAGTGCCATTCAATCTTTGCGTCGAATGAAGTCGATGATCAGTAGCGAAGTGCGACGTCGTGGCTTATCAAACAACATTAAGCTTGGCTCTGGTGGTATTCGAGAAGTCGAATTTATTGCTCAAGTCTTTCAACTGATTCGTGGTGGACGTGAACCGAGCCTTCGTGGTCGAGGTTTGTTGGAGACGTTAAGTGCGATTGAATCTCTTCATTTATTAGAAGCAGAAGAAGTCGGTCACTTACGTGAGGCATACCTGTTTTTACGCCGTCTTGAGAACCTGTTACAAGCGATGGCAGACAAGCAAACTCAAACCTTACCTGATGGCGATTTCGAACAGTTGCAACTTGCTGTCGCCATGCAGTTTGCAGATTGGGATGGTTTGATTGATGCGACCCGTGCTCATATGGCGAATGTTCACACCGTATTCGAAGACCTAATTGGGGTTGATGAAGATGATGCTAACCCAATCGCGAGTCACTTTAGTGAGTTGTGGGATATGGCTCATAAGCAAGATGTGATTGAGCAGGTTCTAGAGCATGACATCGCGATTGCTAACCCACAGCAAGCGGCGAAAACCATTATCCAATTCAAAGCTGATTTGGCTAAGAAAACCCTTGGCCCTCGTGGACGTGAAGTACTCAATCGATTAATGCCCAAAGTGTTTCAAGCGCTCTATACCGCCAAGGATGCTGAATTTGGTTTGTCTCGAGTGCTGCACCTGTTACAAAAAATCGTTACGCGCACCACGTATCTTGAGCTATTGGATGAGCACCCCGCTGCCCTCACTCAACTCGTTCGCTTATGTACAGCGAGCCCGATGGTCTCGGAGCAGTTGGGTCGTTACCCAATCCTGTTAGATGAACTTATTGATCCGCAACAACTCTATAATCCCGTGCCTTTAGAATCTTACAAGATCGAGTTACGTGATTATCTAGCCCGTATTCCTGAAGATGACATGGAACAACAGATGGAGGGTCTGCGTCAGTTTAAGCAGACTTGTATCTTGAGAATTGCAGCCGCTGATATTGCGGGCGTTTTGCCTGTTATGAAGGTAAGCGACCATCTAACCTATTTAGCCGAAGCGATTGTTGAGGCCGGCATCAATCAAGCTTGGTTACAAGTGACAGCCAAGTTTGGGGAGCCTACCCACGTTAAAGATCGTGAAGGTCGTGGCTTCGCCGTGGTTGGTTACGGCAAAGTCGGCGGTTGGGAGCTTGGTTATAACTCCGATCTCGATATCGTATTCATGCACGATTGCCCGGTACACATCTATACTGATGGTAAGAAAGAGATCGACGGACGCCAATTTTATCTGAGATTGGCGCAGCGCATTATTCATATTTTCTCGACCAGAACTGCTTCTGGTATTTTGTACGAGGTCGACACTCGCTTGCGCCCTTCAGGTGTCTCTGGTCTATTAGTGAGTCCAACCGATGCCTTTGATGAGTATCAGCATAATGACGCGTGGACTTGGGAGCACCAAGCTTTGACTCGCGCTCGTATGATTTATGGTGATGACTTATTGGCTTCGGCATTTAACAAGACTCGCCATGAGATTTTGTGTTTGACTCGAGATGAAGCTGTACTTAAAAAATCCGTTGTCGATATGCGTGAAAAAATGCGCGGGCACCTCGGTGGAAAAAAAGCCGATCGATTCATGCTGAAACAAGATGCGGGTGGTATAACCGATATTGAGTTTTTGGCGCAATATTTAGTACTTCGATACAGTAATGAAAAACCTAAGTTGACTCGTTGGTGTGACAATGTACGAATCTTTGAAAGTCTGTTGTCACAAGGGATTATGGACGAACAGCAAGGCATGGCATTAACTAATGCCTATACAACATTAAGAGATGAAATCCATCACCGCAATCTACTCAACCTTGATGCGGACGTGGCGATTGATAAATTTAAAATGGAAAGGGAACATGTTGTTCAGGCATGGAAGCAATGGATGGAAGCGTAACGGAACTATTTCTTAACGGTTACGTCATTATCATTTAGTGATCGCTTATCGACTTCTTAGCTACTAGAGTATCTATCGAGTTAGGCTTTCACTCATTTTTCTATGGTTTAGCCACTGTAATCAGTGTGCTAGACTCTAGCCAGATTCGATTTTTGGAGATCCACAATGAAACCAATTCTACCTGACTACAGCCAATCAGGCGTTCTTGTTGTCGGTGATGTAATGCTTGACCGTTACTGGTATGGCCCTACTGGCCGTATTTCACCAGAAGCACCTGTGCCCGTTGTTAAAGTAGAAAATAACGAAGAGCGTCCTGGTGGTGCTGCCAACGTAGCAATGAATATTGCCTCGCTTGGTGGTCATGCTCATATCGTTGGTTTAACTGGAAAAGATGAGCCTGCTGAGGTGTTGAAAAATACCTTGGGTGCATTAAAGGTTAAGTGTGATTTTGTTGAGTTAGAAGATTACCCGACCATCACAAAGTTGCGTGTCATGAGCCGTGGACAGCAGTTAATCCGTCTTGATTTTGAAGACAAATTTGAGAACACGGATCCTGAACTTGTTTTATCTCGCATGGAGCAAGCTCTTCCTAATGTACGCTCGGTAATCTTATCTGACTATGCGAAAGGTGCTTTGGAGCATGTGCAGAGCTTTATTCAAAAAGCGCGCGCAGCGAACGTTCCGGTGTTTATTGATCCTAAAGGTGCAGATTTTGAACGCTACCGTGGGGCGACATTACTTACGCCAAACATGGCGGAGTTTGAGCTGGTTGCCGGTAAGGTTAAGTCTGAAGATGAAATGATCGAAAAAGGGCTAGCGTTAATCGAAGAGTTTGATTTTGAAGCCTTGCTAGTGACTCGCAGTGAGCATGGCATGACATTGCTCCGCAAAGGCGTAGAACCATTCCACTTACCGACCCAAGCGAAAGAAGTGTATGACGTTACTGGTGCTGGTGATACGGTTATTTCAGTATTAGCAGCTTCAGTTGCTGCAGGTAAGCCACTTGATGAGGCGTGTGCATTAGCAAATGCTGCAGCTGGCGTGGTAGTCGGCAAGCTAGGTACATCGACGTTGTCTACGATTGAGTTAGCGGAAGCGATTCATGGTAGCCAAGATACTGACTACGGTGTGATCTCTGAAGCTGCCCTAGTTGAAGCGGTGAAACGTGCTCGTGCGAAAGGCGAGAAAGTCGTTATGACTAATGGCTGCTTTGATATCCTGCATGCGGGACATGTCTCTTACATGAACCATGCTGCTGAGTTAGGTGATCGTTTGATCGTTGCTGTGAATACGGATGAATCAGTGAAACGCTTAAAAGGTCCAGGTCGTCCTGTGAACCCAACTGATCGTCGTATGGCGGTACTAGCTGGTTTAGGTGCGGTTGATTGGGTTGTTCCGTTTTCTGAAGATACACCGCAACGTTTGATCTCTGAAGTTCTTCCAAGCATTCTTGTGAAAGGTGGTGATTACAAACCTGAAGAGATTGCTGGTGGTGCGGAAGTGATTGCGGCTGGCGGTGAAGTTAAAGTACTTAACTTTGAAGATGGTTGCTCTACGACTGAAATCATTAAAGCGATTAAAGGTGGTCGAGGCTAACTCTTAGTCTTCTAACTTTCTTGTCTCAAGGCTTAACCTTTGGGTTGGGCTGAGAATTAGCTTTCAATAGATAATAAAAATGCCGCTCATTGAGCTAACACTGATCATTTAAGCATTTTCCTGATCAGTTGAACGATCCTACAGATGGTTAACAATACCCTTAAGCACTTTTGTTTAAGGGTATTTTTTTATGCTGTCACACTGGTTAATCGATGTTGACGATTTTGCTAATCCAGAATCTCTTTCTTTGTTCCAAAAAGACCTTCCGCTAGATTGGATAAACCAAGCTTTATCTGAAACGAACAAAGCGAGCATGCGCCGTAGAAAGTTACCTGCCGAACTTGTTGTATGGTTAGTCGTTGGTATTGGTCTATATCGAGATAGACCGATTACTGATGTACTCGATAAACTCGACCTCAAATTGTCTAATTCATTGGGTGAAACAATTGCACCTAGTGCAATTCCTCAGGCAAGAAAACGCCTCACCGCTAAGCCTTTAAAGTCATTATTCTCAATCACAGCAAAGCACTGGACACAGTCGGAAGATGCGGGTGATAAATGGAATGGTTTGAGCCTATTTTCAATCGATGGCACACAGTTTAGAACTCACGACAATCCAAGCTTAGCTGAGCATTATCAATATGTTTACTACCGAAAAGACAGGCACACTGAATATCCAATCGTTCGAATGTGCGCACTCACATCACTACGGAGTCGACTTATTCATGATGTGGCTTTTGGGGAAAGTTCTAAAGGTGAAATCAGCTATGCAAAAGATTTAATTTCATCAGCAGTCCCGAATTCATTGACCATTTTTGACCGTTGCTACTTGAGCGCAGAACTTATGCTTAACTGGCAACAAGAGCATGGGACAAGTCACTGGATGACGCCAATAAAGTCGAATGTGAAATATGAAACCATCGAGCAACTCGATGATGATGGGCGAGATCTGATTGTAGAGATGAAAGTCTCTCCACAAGCTAGAAAGCAAGACCCGAGCCTCCCGGAAACGTGGAAAGCTAGGCTGGCTCTATACCCCGATGATGGTGAACAACAACCCAATCATATACAAGGGCTGCTGACTTCTCTAACAGATAGAAAATACAGTTTAAAATCATTATTAGATGTGTACTTCGAAAGGTGGGAAATCGAGAATAGTTATGGCGAGATTAAGCATGACATGCTTGACGATGAAATTCTGCTCCGCAGTCAATCTGTAGAGGGTGTAGAGCAAGAGATATGGGGTATCCTTATCGCGTATAACTTAATCCGCCTGGAGATTAGCCGAATAGCAAAAGAGGCTGAAGTCTCACCACTTAGGATAAGCTTTACGATGGCACTTCGAGATATTCAAGATGAGCTAATGTGGTGTGCTATCGCCTCCCCAGGTTCGGTTCCCAAAAAGCTGCGAGCTATGAGAGAGCGAGTGAAACGTTATATTTTGCCCGAAAAACAAAAACGGCCCAAAGATAGGACCGTTCGTTTTAGTAAGACTCGCTACACTGTGCGATCTAAACACCTTAAATGATAGGTGTTGGCTCATTGAGCGGCATTTTTGTAACGGTAATCTAGGGCGTGTTGATCTTTCGTGAGTGTTTTTTGAACAGCATGGTAAAGAGTTATAATTTGCTTCGCCAAAAGTAAAACCATAACCAATACCATGCCAAGAACAATGCTAACTGATATTCGCTGGGAACTGCTACTCCAAGTTATGAAAAGTACAGGTCGTATTTACGATAAAACTGAACATCGAATGACATTTGAAGGAATACTTTATCGAATGAGAACAGGTATTCCTTGGCGAGATCTACCCTCTGAGTTCGGAGAGTGGAGTACCGTTTACAGACGATTTAATCTTTGGTCAAAGAAAGGGATTTTAGATAAACTTTTCAAAAGCTTATCTAGCATGGCTGATTTTGAATGGGTCTTTCTTGATGGCTCTATAGTTCGAGCGCATCAGCATAGTACAGGTGCAGCTACTGAAAGCTCAGAGCAAATAGGAAAAAGTCGCGGGGGCAACTCAACCAAAATTCACTTAGCCGTAGATAGTGGTGGTCTGCCGATTTGCTTTGATTTATCAGAAGGACAACGCCACGATATAGTGCATGCCGAAAGCTTAGTTGAACAACTCGATGAAGTTAATACTATCGTTTGTGATAAAGGATATGACAGCGAACCTTTCCGTACTTTTGTTAAGGAACGTGGCGGAGAAACGGTAATTGCTAAACGCAATTACGGACAAGATATAGACAAAGACAGTATGGATTGGTGTCTATACAAGTATCGTCACTTGGTCGAAAATGCCTTTGGGAGAATTAAGCATTATCGAGCTATTTCAAGTAGATATGACAAGCTAGAAAGGAATTATGCCAGCATGTTATCGCTGGCATTCATGTTAATGTGGCTACCGATGTATTGTTGAACACAAAATGTACAGCAAAGATCAACACGCCCTAGTCACTTTATTAAATACTCTGGTTAGAGTATTTAACTAGGATTTAAGCATTACTTACTTGCGACTTTTAGACCTGCGTTTACATCAACAATGTCTTGTTCGCTTAGCGTACCAACAGCTTGACGAAGCTGAAGTACACTTAGGATGTAGTTGTAACGAGCATCTGAAAGGTTCTTGTTGGCATCGTATAGACGACGAGTTGAATCTAGTACGTCAACGATAGTACGAGTACCTACATCAAAACCTGCTTCTGTAGCTTCTAGAGCCGACTGAGCAGAAACAACAGACTGTTCGTAAGCGCGTAGCGCACCAATTGAAGCACTGATGTTGTTGTTGAAGGCACGAACGTCTTTCACAACGCTACGGTAAGTCGCTTCAAGATCTTCACTTGCTGCAACGTAGTTGTATTCAGCCTGTTTAGTCAAAGAAGTTGTACTACCACCTGTGTATAGAGGCACAACTAAATTTAAGCCGACGTTTAGGTTATCTTGGTCGTAATCACTAGGGCTGCTTGATTGATCGGCAAGAGAGTAGCTACCGTCCAACGTTAGGCTAGGTAGATGACCTGAGCTTGCTAGCGTGATGTTATCTTTAGCGATGTCTTGATCAATACGTGATGCCAATAGCTTCAGGTTTTTCTCTTGAGCTTGCTCAACCAGTGCAACAGCAGATTCAGAAGACTTGCTTGCTGAGAAGCGGTCTGTATCTAAGATGTTTAGGTTAGAGTGCTCTTGACCTGTGATTTCACGTAGACCTTCGTAGTTATTAATCAGAGTGTTCTCTGCTAAAACTTCATCAGCCAAAACACCATCGTACTGAGCTTGCGCATCATGCACATCGGTGATGGCAGAAAGGCCAACTTCAAAGCGCTGCTTAGTTTGTTCCAGTTGACGAGCAACTGCGGCTTTTTCTGCACGAACAAACTCTAGGCTATCTTGAGCACGAAGTACTTCGAAGTAAGCGGTAGCAACACGAAGGATCAGAGCTTGTTGCTCTGCTGCGTATGAAGAATCAGCTTGGCGAGCTTTTTTCTCTGCTGTATCTAGCGTGATCCAAGAAGAGCGCTTGTACAGCTCCTGAGAAAAGTAAATTCCAGCTCCCCATTGATTGCTGTCATTATTTACATCATTTCGCTCACCACGGTTGATGTCGTAGTTAGCTCTCAAGTCAATTTGTGGTAGCAAATCACTACGGTTTGACGTTACTGCTTCAAAAGCGGCATCGCGCTTCGCTGCTGAACGAAGAAGTTGAGGATCGTTCTGTTTTGCTTGGTCGTAAACCTCAGCTAGCGTATCAGCGAAAGCTGACGAACTCAGGCTGCCAATTGCTGCACTGATAAATAGTGGAAGCAGTTTTTTCATTTTCCTATTCCTGCCTTTAATGGAATTTTCTTTAAAAGAGTTTAACCCAGTTTGGTGGTAATTTACTCGAAACTTTGCACTTTTTTACAGTTAACTGTCCACTTGTGCAATATTTATTTTTTAAAACTTAACTTTAATTATAAGTTTTATACTAAAAGTTGAACCTTATCCTTGGTAGTTAACTCGGACAATGAGTAAACTATAAGATCACTTAGTGAGGTATCAAATGCAACAGTATGACAATCAACGACATGAGTTTACTCCGCAAGATGTGGAAATAGTCTCAAAAGAGACGCTGTTTCGTGGTTTTTTCAAAATGGTTAAGTACACATTTAAACATAGACTGTTTGAGGGCGGCTGGAGCCAACCAATCGAGCGTGAGATGTTTGAGCGTGGACATGCTGCCGCTTTGCTACCTTATGATCCTGTACGTGACGAAGTCGTGATCGTCGAACAGATCCGTGTCGGTGCTCTAGAGCATGAGAACCCGTGGCAATACGAAATTGTTGCGGGGATTATTGATACCGATGAATCACCACAAGATGTTGCTCGTCGTGAGGCGATGGAAGAAGCGGGGGTCGAAGTCGGATCTGTATTGCCTATTACTTCGTATTATCCTTCATCCGGCGGTTGCTCAGAAAAGCTCGACGTCTTTGTTGGTTGTGTTGACGCCACGACAGCAAAAGGGGTTCACGGATTGGATTACGAAGGTGAAGATATTCGCGTGCAAGTGATGAGTCGCGAAGAGGCTTATCAGTTAGTAAAAGACGGTGTGTTTGAAAATGGCGCCACGATCATTGCGCTGCAGTGGCTACAATTGAACTACCAAGAATTACAGTCAGAGTGGATAGATTAACGTCATGCCAAATATAGCAGTCAAAAAACCGTATCATGTCGATCTAGCTGAATTGATGCGAGTTTACGAGACTAACTATGCCAAACTTAATGCTCTGTTACCGGTTGAGCATGAGGTTGGTGACGTTCGCTGTTACCAAGCCGTTAATATGGTGTATCAATTGACAGTGAATGAGGTCACAAAATACACCACATTAATAGATATATGTCAGAGTGACGCGATGCCAGTGTTTCCTTTGCCAAAAATGTCTGTCAGGCTATATCACGACGCTCGAGTTGCAGAAGTGTGCGCTAGCGGGGATTTTTCGCGAGTCAAAGCAAAATATGACTATCCCAACACAAAACTTCTGCAAAAGGATGAGAAATTTCAATTGAACAAATTTCTTGGGGAATGGTTAACGTTTTGTTTAAAAACGGGTATCAGCCGAACCCCAGTTTCTTTTTAATTGAGCCTATTTAAAAACACTTTTAAAGTCTAAACAGTAACGTATCTGGATTTGTTATTTTGGAATTATCACACACTTCAAAATTTGATGAGAGCAGTATTAAGCTTGTACAGCTAACGGACACGCATTTATTTGCGCCGAGCAATGGCAGCTTATTAAGCATCAACACTCAAGATAGCTTTCGTGCTGTAGTCGATGCCATTGTTAGTCAGGGCTTTGACTATCAAGCGATTTTAGCAACCGGTGATATTTCTCAAGATCACAGTGCTGAGTCGTACCAAAAATTTGAGTCAGGAATTCAACCTTTGGATAAACCGTGTTACTGGTTGCCAGGGAATCATGACTTCAAACCGAATATGGGCAGTGTTTTACCATCACCACAAATACAGTGCGTTGAGCATGTCTTGCTAGGTAATAATTGGCAGATGGTGATGCTGGACTCGCAAGTGGTTGGCGTGCCTCACGGACGTCTCAGTGATCAACAGCTTGATCTACTAGAACAAAAGCTAACCGAATTTCCCGAACGTAATACCTTGGTTCTGCTGCACCACCATCCACTGTTGGTTGGCAGTGCATGGCTGGATCAACATAATCTGAAAGATGCTGATCAATTTTGGGAAGTGGTTCAACAGCACACCAATGTGAAAGCGGTACTGTGTGGTCACGTTCATCAAGACATGAATCGAGATCATCATGGTGTACAAGTCATGGCAACACCGTCGACTTGTGTGCAATTCAAACCTAACTCAGATGACTTTGCGGTTGATAATTTGTCGCCTGGTTGGAGAGAGATTGAATTGCATCAAGATGGATCTGTAAGCACGCAAGTTCGCCGTTTACCTCATGGACAATTCTTACCTGATTTTGAAGCGGCAGGTTATTGATGTTTGATTCTGAACAGCAAGCCGCTAAGCCGCCACTGCTTCTCTATATTCACGGCTTTAACAGTTCATCACGTTCTCACAAAGCAACGGTGATGGCTGACTATTGCGCGGAGCATCGTCCTGATATCAAGGTGATGACACCTCAACTGCCGAGTTTTCCTCAGCAAGCGGCTATTTATTTGCAGCAATTGGTGGAGCAATATAAAGAGCAATATCAGATAGCGTTGGTAGGTAGTTCTTTGGGTGGCTATCTTTCAACATGGCTGAATACTCACTATGGCTTTAAAGCTGTGGTTGTGAACCCAGCCGTTAAGCCGTATGAGCTTCTTGCTGACTATTTAGGTGAACAAGTAAATCCATATACAGAAGAGCGATATGTTCTGGAAACAAAACATATCAATGAACTGAAGGCGTTAGAGGTTCCGGCTATCGCTCAGCCGAGTGACTTCTGGTTACTTCAGCAAACGGAAGACGAAGTTCTGGATTACCGACAAGCGGTAGAGAAGTACCAAGGTGCAGTACAGACAGTAGAAGAGGGGGGGGATCATAGCTTTGTTAATTTTGAACGCTACCCCCAACAAATCATCACCTTTCTAAATCTTTAATCTGTTTTAGCAATCAAGTAATTTTCTCTTGTTTGACTGTTATTTCATCTATCAGTGGTGAAATATCATAGTTTGATGCCTTAGTTTTTGAACTAGCTTGACATCATTACTCAGCTTCCAGACTATATTCCCCAATACTTCGCTCGTTCGCTCTACTATGACGGTTCATAGTAATGATTTCGCTTTAGTCAAACTAGAGCCAGCGAACTGACGCAAACTTTTTGAGTAAACTCCGTATTATGACTGAACAATATAATGCAAAAGACCTCGAGGTACTTGAAGGTCTCGACCCCGTGCGACATCGCCCGGGAATGTATACCGAGACAGAAAGACCAAACCACCTTGCCCAAGAAGTCATTGATAACTCGGTTGATGAAGCACTAGCGGGACACGCTAAGAAGATTAAAGTCGTGTTGCATGCTGACCAATCGTTAGAAGTGACGGATGATGGCCGTGGTATGCCTGTTGATATCCACCCTGAAAAAGGGATCTCAGGTGTTGAGCTGATTTTAACTAAGCTCCACTCTGGCGGTAAGTTCTCGAACAATAACTACAAGTTTTCAGGTGGTTTGCACGGGGTAGGTATCTCGGTGGTAAACGCGTTGTCAAAACGTGTTGAAGTGACGGTTCGCCGTGACGGTCAGGTACATGAAATTGCCCTTGAAGGTGGTCATGCCGTAACGGATCTTACTGTTACAGGTACTTGTGGTCATCGTAATACCGGTACGACGGTACATTTTTGGCCAGATCCAAAATACTTCGATAGCTCTAAATTTTCGACACTTCGTCTGATTAACAACCTACGTGCAAAAGCAGTTCTTTGCCCAGGTTTAGAAATTACCTTTGTCGACAAGGTTGGCGGTGAAGAACATAAATGGTTCTATGAAGATGGTCTAAAAGACTACCTTGCAGAAGGTGTGAAAGGTTACACCTTACTGCCTGAGGAACCTTATGTTGGCGAATTCGTTGCTGAAACAGAAATGGTGAACTGGGCGATTATTTGGCAGCCAGAAGGCGGTGATATGATCACCGAGAGTTACGTGAACTTAGTACCAACTAAGCAAGGTGGTACACACGTAAACGGCCTTCGACAAGGTCTGCTTGATGCAATGCGTGAGTTCTGTGAATTTCGTAACCTTCTACCGCGTGGCGTTAAGTTAACGGGTGACGATATTTTCGATCGTTGTTCGTACGTATTATCGGTGAAGATGCAAGATCCGCAATTTGCTGGTCAAACAAAAGAACGTCTTTCTTCTCGTCAAACCGCAGCGTTTGTGTCTGGGGTGGTAAAAGATGCCTTTAGCTTGTGGTTGAACGAAAAACCACAACTGGCAGAACAGTTAGCTGAAGCTTGTATAGCGAATGCTCACCGCCGCATGCGCGCAAGCAAAAAGGTTGTGCGTAAGAAGATTGCTTCAGGCCCAGCATTGCCGGGTAAGCTAACCGACTGTTCGGTTCAAGATTTAAGTCGTACCGAAATCTTCTTCGTGGAAGGGGACTCGGCGGGTGGTTCAGCTAAACAAGCACGAGATCGTGAGTTCCAAGCGGTTATGCCACTTCGCGGTAAGATCCTAAATACATGGGAAGTGTCAGCGGACCAAGTATTGGCTTCACAGGAAGTACATGATATTTCGGTTGCTCTGGGTATCGATCCTGATAACGATGACTTGTCAGGCCTGCGTTACGGTAAGATCTGTATCCTTGCCGATGCGGACTCGGATGGTCTTCATATCGCGACACTGCTATGTGCACTATTTACTCGCCATTTCCATGCATTGGTTGAAGCGGGTCATATCTATGTGGCAATGCCTCCTCTGTATCGTATCGATTGCGGTAAAGAAGTGTTCTACGCACTTGATGACGCAGAGAAAGATGGTGTGCTTGAGCGACTATCGCAGAAGAAAGCTAAGATCAACGTGCAACGATTCAAAGGTCTGGGTGAAATGAACCCACTTCAGTTACGTGAAACCACCATGGATCCGAACACTCGTCGTCTTGTTCAATTAACGATTGATGACAACGAAGCGACCAACGAGATGATGGACATGCTGCTTGGTAAAAAACGTGCAGATGATCGCCGTACATGGCTACAGACTAACGGTGATATGGCCGAGGTATAATGGATGTCTAACGAAATTACATATGATGGCGTTGAACAGCTGCCAATGCGCAAGTTCACCGAAGATGCCTACTTAAATTACTCAATGTACGTGATCATGGATCGTGCATTACCGTATATCGGTGATGGCTTGAAGCCAGTACAGCGTCGTATTATCTACGCGATGTCTGAGCTGGGCTTATCGGCTGCATCGAAATACAAAAAATCAGCACGTACCGTTGGTGACGTATTAGGTAAGTATCACCCACACGGTGACTCTGCTTGTTACGAAGCGATGGTATTGATGGCGCAGCCGTTCTCCTACCGCTACCCATTGGTAGATGGTCAAGGTAACTGGGGTGCTCCGGATGACCCGAAATCATTCGCGGCGATGCGTTATACCGAGGCAAAACTGTCGAAGTTTGCTGAAGTTCTGCTTGGTGAATTAGGTCAGGGCACCGTTGATTGGCAACCAAACTTTGATGGCACCATGAAAGAGCCTCAAATGTTGCCAGCTCGCCTGCCTCATATTCTTCTGAACGGTATCACTGGTATCGCGGTAGGTATGGCGACTGACATCCCGCCTCACAATGTCCGTGAAGTGGCGAACGCAGCGATTCACTTGATTGATACGCCGAAAGCTGAACTTCCAGATGTGATGGGTTTCATTCAAGGCCCTGATTACCCGACAGAGGCTGAGATTATTTCGCCGAAGTCGGACATCGAAAAGATCTACCGTACTGGACGTGGCAGCATCAAGATGCGCGCGGTTTGGCACAAGGAAGGCTCAGATATTGTTATCACGGCTTTACCTCATCAAGTGTCAGGTGCGAAGTTACTTGAGCAAATTGCTAACCAGATGCGCGCTAAGAAGCTGCCAATGGTTGACGACTTGCGTGATGAATCGGATCACGAGAACCCAACTCGCATCGTTGTCGTTCCTCGTTCAAACCGTATCGACTGTGACCAATTGATGAGTCACCTATTCGCTTCGACAGATCTAGAGAAAAACTTCCGCGTTAACTTGAACATGATTGGTTTAGACAATCGTCCTCAAGTTAAAGGCCTAGTTCAAATTCTGAAAGAGTGGATTGAGTTTCGTCGCACGACCGTTCGCCGTCGTTTGCAGTACCGTTTAGATAAAGTACTAGCACGTTTGCACATCTTAGAAGGTTTGCTTGCTGCTTATCTTAATATCGATGAAGTGATTGAAATCATTCGTACAGAAGACGAACCATGTCCTGTATTGATGAGCCGTTTCAACATTTCTGAAATTCAAGCCAATGCGATTCTTGATATTAAACTTCGTAACTTAGCTAAGTTAGAAGAGTTTAAAATCCGAGCGGAACAAGAAGAGCTTGAAGCTGAACGCGAAAAGCTTGAAAAGCTACTCGGTTCAGAGCGTCGCTTGAATACGTTGATCAAGAAAGAAATCCAAGCCGATGCAGATAAATACGGCGATGATCGTCGTTCACCTCTGATTGAGCGTGCTGAAGCGAAAGCGCTAACAGAACGCGACTTAGTACCAAGCGAACCAATCACGGTTGTGTTGTCTGAGAAAGGTTGGATTCGTCATGCTAAAGGGCATGAAGTTGATGCTGAAGGCTTGAACTACAAATCTGGTGATAAGTTCTTAGCGAGTGCTAAGGGTAAGAGTAACCAACAAGCGGTGTTCCTTGGCAGTGATGGCCGAAGCTACTCCCTTGAATCTCATTCATTACCGTCGGCACGTAGCCAAGGCGAGCCAATTACAGGCCGCTTGAACGTCAGCCCGGGTACTTCTATTCGCCAAGTGGTGATGGGAGAGAATGAACAATTATGGTTAGTCGGTTCTGATGCTGGTTATGGCTTTGTTTGTAAGGGGAGCGATCTGCTGTCTAAGAACAAGAGCGGTAAAGCGTTAGTTAACTTGCCACAAGCTTCTGAAGTTATGTTGCCAAGCCCTATTGCAGACTTGGACAGTAACCAGATTCTGGCGATTACTAACCAAGGTCGTATGTTGTTGTTCCCTATTAAAGACCTACCTCAGCTGAGCAAAGGTAAAGGCAACAAGATCATCAACATCCCTTCTGCGAAAGCAAAAGAGCGTGAAGAGTTTGTATCGCATCTGATGGCTATTCCAGAGAATGCAACGCTGACTATTTACGCGGGCAAACGTAAACTTGGCTTGAAACCTGCGGATCTTGAAAACTTCCGTGGTGAGCGTGGTCGTCGTGGTGGCCTGCTCCCAAGAGGTTTGCAGCGTGTGACTCGCATCGATATCGATGAACCTAGTGACGCCTAGTTTTGATTGAGTTTATCATTAGCTTTGATTGATAAAAGAAAACCCAGCTTAAGAGCTGGGTTTTTTGTATCTATACTTTTTGTCTCTGTAATTGGCGGTTTGAGTTACTCGCTATTAGCAATCAAACTAAATAAAGACTACAGACGTGTGTCTTCGGTAATGGTGACCTTGAGTGTCTTGTTTTCACCTTTGCGCAATACACCGACATCAATGATAGTACCCGGGCGAAGGTCAGTAACAATGTCCATTACGCTCTGTCGTCCGCTAATTTGGGTGTTGTTGATGCTGATAATGATATCTTGTGCTTCAAAGCCGGCATCGGCTGCAGGACCATTAGGGTCAATGCCTAAGACAACAATACCACCGATGTTCTTAGTACCGAGCAAGCGTGATGTCACCGAATTGATGTCTTGTCCGTCGATACCAATATAACCACGAATGACACGACCATCGGCGATGATCTTCTCCATGATTTTATTAGCAAGTGAGTAGGGGATTGCAAATGAGATCCCGTAGGTTTCCATGTCGGTAGCTTGTTGGAAAGAAGCCGTGTTGATTCCGACGAGCTCACCTTGTGAGTTAACCAGTGCACCACCAGAGTTACCTTCATTGATTGCAGCATCGGTCTGAATAAAGGCTTGGTGACCATCTGCACTGATCGAAGAACGACCTGTTGCAGAGATAATGCCAAAGGTTGTCGTTTGCCCTAGGTTGTATGGGTTACCGATAGCCAGCACCACGTCGCCGACATTCGCTTTGTAATTCGGGTTCAGTGGAATAACAGGTAAGTTGTCACCGCTGACTCGGAGTATCGCAATATCGGTGCGTTTGTCTGAGCCGACAAGTTGTGCGGCCGCTACTCGTCCGTCTTGAAGTGCCACGACTATTTGGTCAGCTTGAGCAACAACATGGAAGTTGGTAATGATGTAGCCTTTTTCACTAACAATCACCCCTGAACCTAATCCTTGAGTTAGTAGCTTGTTGCGATCGCTTTCTGCGTATTTACGACTATAAATATTGACCACAGCGGGTGCAGCTCGTCGCACCGCTTGGTTAAATGAGATCTGAAGAGAGCCAATATTATCGACTTGAGGGTTCGTGACGTCTGCAACAATCGCCGGCCTTAAACTCGGGAATGCGAGAAGAATAAGCGCCGCTGAAACGAGTCCAAGGGAAATAGAACGAAATAGAAAGGACAGCATGTTTCCCTCTTCAACAAGTAAGGTATGAAGCATCCGTCAATGGATGACTGACTTGATTATCAGTGAAGCATAGCATTTTGATTGATCTAAAGAAAAGGGAGACTGAGTAAGTTTAAAGCAAACTTACTGAGCCTCCCTGTAATTACGCTGACGTATGGCTATCGAATAACTAGATAGATAGTCCTATCGTCTCGCTGTATATTAAGTGCCAATACGCCAGGTTGTTTTTCAAGAATCTTTCTAAATTCAGCAAGGTTCTTAACTGGTTGGCGGTTTACCCCGATGATGATGTCATCTTTAAGAAGCTGATAAGCTTCTGCTGGCGAACCTTGAGCGACACTTGATACCTTGACGCCTGTCGCTGAATCGCTGTCGGTTGTGTTGGTGAGCTCTGCACCGGCAAGTCCTTCATGGAGCTTTTCAGCTTGTGTCTTACTATTTGTGGATTCACCAAGCGTGACGTCAAAGGTCTTATTCTTACCGTCACGAACCACGCCTAACTCGATCTGTTTACCTGCACCTAGGGTGGCTACTTTGGCTCTTAACTCACTAAAAGTATCAATACGCTTACCGTTAATGGAGACAATGACATCGCCAGCTTTCAATCCGGCTTTGTCTGCAGCACTGTCGGGTACAATTTGGCTAACAAAAGCACCTTTGCTGGACTCATAACCAAGCGCTTCAGCCAACTCCGAGGTGACCTCTCCACCTTGGACACCAAGCATGCCGCGTTTTACTTCACCGAAATCGAGAATCTGTTCAGTCAGGTTTGTCATCATATTGGATGGAATGGCAAAGCCGATACCGACATTGCCTCCGTTAGGTCCTAGGATGGCCGTGTTGATACCAATCAGTTCACCGTTAAGATTCACTAACGCACCTCCAGAGTTACCACTGTTAATCGCGGCATCGGTTTGAATGAAGTTTTCGAAGTTCTCTAGATTGAGACCGCTACGTCCTAACGCTGAAACGATACCGGATGTTACGGTTTGACCAAGCCCAAATGGGTTGCCGATAGCCACACTGAAATCGCCGACTCTCAATTTGTCGGAATCTGCGACTTTTATCTGGGTAAGGTTTTTGGCTGTTTCGAGTTTTAATAGCGCGATATCAGACATCTGGTCGCCGCCGATGAGTTCTGCATCGTACTCTCGACCATCATGCAGTTTTACTTTGATATCGTCGGCACCATTGATGACATGGTAATTGGTGACAATATGGCCTTTCTTGGCATCAATGATGACACCAGAGCCTAGCCCGCGGAATGGACGCTCTCGTGTTTGTTCTGGACCAAAAAAGAATTGAAATTGTTCAGGGATTTGCTGACGTTGTACCTGTTTGCCTTCTACGGCAATACTAACCACAGCGGGGGTTACTTGTTCAAGCATAGGAGCAAGGCTTGGTAATTGTTCATTACCCACACTTAATGGAAGTGCGGCTGTAGCTTGAATGGGGGTGATGATTGAACTTAAGCTTAAAGTCAGTACTGATAAAGCAAGCAAAGGTTTTTTCATCATAAACTCCTCTCTAGTTAAGGTCTTAACCCTCTTATACGTTTAATAAGTATGAGAAGTTTCAAATGACCTGAGTGAAAGTTATGACTCAAAAACCTTTGTAAAGTTCACAGAAGTGTTAAATGTTTACGATGCTTTTGCTGTAACGACATCGGGAGCATCCATGATTTCTTTCTTCTGCTCGGTAAATAAACCCGTTGCGCCATTAGCGTAATCTTTCGGTTGTTCTTCAAGCGTCGACTCTTTAACTGAAGACTTATCTTGTGGCTTATCCGAATGAGCAGCGGCTGTTTTCACAAATGGGTTGTCTTGCTCTGGCAGGTTAGGGAGTAGCTCTGAGCTTGTTTTTTCCATGTGTTGGTAAAGCTTTGTATAGTCCTTACCTAAGGTGTCCAACATTTCTGCTGATTTCGCAAAGTGGTCAGCTAGCTCTTGTCGCTGCTGTTCCAGGGCAAACTTTGCGCTATCTAATTCTTTCTGTACGTTCTTTTGTTTTTTGTATTCAGGTGTCATGAGACGAGAAATAGCGACCCCTAAAATAACTCCGACTAGTAAACCGGCAACGGCATACATCCAAGGCATAACAGCTCCTTATTATTGTTTTTTAACATGTTTGTTACTGCTTAGTTACACGTGATACGGCTCCATGGTACTATGAGAAAGCCGCAGTATAAAGAGAAATGCGTGTGCGCTAGTTAGCAGTTTGATGCTGCATTATTCACCGCATAGCGACATGTCTCATACTGTTTGGGCTCATTTTTATTTGCTGTCTGATATCGCTTTCATTGTGGAAATGTCGTCATGAATCCCATTAAAAAATACGAACAAGATATAAAAGAACATGGATTTCAAAGAGATCCAGCACAAGAGCAAGCCGTTAAATCTTTAGATGAACTCTTTCATCAATTCCAAGATTACATGAATGCCCCTATTCCTCAACTGACTCGATTCCAGAAGTTAATGGGCAAAAAGCCAGAACTGCCACAGCCACCAAAAGGCCTCTATTTTTGGGGCGGCGTAGGGCGCGGTAAAACGTATTTAATGGATACGTTCTACGATGCCTTACCGACCACAAAAAAAATGCGCGTTCACTTTCACCGCTTTATGTATCGAGTCCATGATGAGCTAAGGGCACTAGGTAATGTTAGCGACCCGTTGCCTCTAGTCGCAGATAAGTTGAAAGAAGAAGCGGATATTATTTGTTTTGATGAATTCTTTGTTTCAGACATAACCGATGCCATGATCTTAGGAACTTTGTTCCAAGAGTTATTCGCTCGAAACGTTATCTTGGTTGCGACGTCTAATATTCCACCCGCGGACCTGTATCGCAACGGGTTACAGCGAGCGCGTTTCTTACCGGCCATTAAGCTCATTCAAGACAACTGTCATATCCTTAATGTTGATAGCGGAATTGATTATCGTCTGAGAACCTTAGAGCAGGCTGAGATCTACCATTACCCACTGGATAGCCAAGCGAACATTAACCTCGAAACATATTACGCGCAGCTTGTTGGTGAAGATAAAGAGAAGCTTAAGCAGATAGAGGTTAATCACCGTCAATTAGATGTAGTCGAAGCGAGTGATGGCGTGCTGCATGGTACTTTTGCTCAGCTTTGTCAGTCGGCTCGTAGCCAGAACGATTATATTGAGTTGTCTCGGGTTTATCACACGGTTCTATTGGCTGATGTGTTGCAAATGGGCGCGACTTCCGATGACGCTGCTAGACGCTTTATTGCGTTAGTTGATGAGTTCTATGAGCGCAATGTGAAACTGATTATTTCAGCGGAAGTGGAGCTAGAAAAACTATACACCCATGGTCAACTAGAGTTTGAGTTTAAACGTTGTCAGTCGCGTTTAATTGAAATGCAGAGCCATGAGTATTTGGCAAAAGAACACTTAAGTTAACTTTGATTATCTCGAATAAGAAAGAGAATTAAAAAAATCGTGATTTTGTTCAAAAAGAGGTGATTTTTTCTTCGCTCTTCTCTATAATCCTGCGACCTACCGTTACTGCGGGCCTCTAGCGATGAGTAAAATCACGTTATGCCAAGAGTTTTCCAACACTCGAAGGGGTGATGAATGGTAACTCTTAGACAGTGGGAATACGCGAGTATTCCTTAAGTGTAAATTTTTTAAATAGGTAATTATTAGCATGAAAACTTTCGTTGCTAAACCAGAAACTGTAAAACGCGACTGGTATGTTGTAGACGCTGAAGGCAAAACTCTTGGCCGTCTAGCAAGTGAAATCGCTTCTCGCCTACGCGGCAAGCACAAAGCAGAATACACTCCTCACGTAGACACTGGTGATTACATCATCGTTGTTAACGCTGAGAAAGTTGCTGTAACTGGTAACAAAGCTAAGGGTAAGGTTTACTACCGTCACTCTGAGTTCCCAGGTGGTCTTAAAACTATCACTTTTGAAAAGCTAATTGCTAAGAAACCAGAAATGGTTCTTGAACTAGCAGTTAAAGGTATGCTTCCACGTGGTCCACTAGGCCGCGCGATGTACCGTAAGCTTAAAGTGTACGCTGGTACTGAGCACAACCATGTTGCTCAACAGCCACAAGTACTAGACATCTAAGGGGATTAAGACAATGGCAGAGAATCAATACTACGGCACTGGTCGTCGCAAAAGCTCAGCAGCTCGTGTTTTCATCAAACCAGGCTCTGGTGAGATCGTAATCAACAAGCGCAGCCTTGATGTTTACTTCGGTCGTCCAACTTCTCGTATGGTTGTTAAACAACCTCTTGAGCTAGTTGAACTAACTGAGAAACTTGACCTTTACATCACTGTTTCTGGTGGTGGTATTTCAGGTCAAGCTGGCGCAATCCGCCACGGTATCACTCGTGCTCTTATGGAATACGATGAAACTCTACGTCCTGCTCTACGTGCAGCTGGCTATGTTACGCGTGACGCTCGTTGCGTTGAACGTAAGAAAGTTGGTCTACGTAAAGCACGTCGTAAACCTCAATTCTCTAAGCGTTAATTTTTCTTTACGAAAAAGTACACGCTCCCAGTTTTTCGACTGGAATTGTGGTTCAAAGCTCGGCTATATGCCGGGCTTTTTGTTTTTATGCCCCCTCTAAACGCTTTCCCTCCCTCGTTTTATTTCCAAATTCTTATATTTTGAAAGCTTTTGTAACCCAATGTGCGCTTTGCCTCATGATTGTTACAAAAAGGTAGCTTTATCTTGTCAAAAAGTAGGGTTTTATTTATCATTTGCCGTCAATAAATAGAACTAAATACATATTTTGTTAGCCATGCTCTTTATTCGGAATTATTTCAATCCATAAGGAGCAAATGGGAGAATGTTTGGATGAGCAACGCGCCTTTAAATAACGGTCGCAGGCGTTTCTTAACCGCAACAACAGCCGTTGTTGGTGGTTTAGGAGCAGCTGCTGTAGCCGTGCCTTTTATTAAATCATGGAACCCGAGTGCCAAGGCGAAAGCTGCAGGCGCACCGGTGGAAGTGGAAGTCAGTAAGTTAGAGCCGGGACAAATGGTTCGTGTCGAGTGGCAAGGTAAGCCTGTATGGGTTGTACGCCGTGCTGAATCGGTGCTAGAGAATCTAAAAGCGATCGGTGGTCAACTTCGTGACCCTCAATCTGAAGCTGAACAACAACCAGAATACGCGCAGAACGAGTTTCGTTCAATTAAGCCGGAATTCTTCGTTGCTGTTGGTTTCTGTACGCACTTAGGTTGTTCTCCAACTTACCTGCCAGATTCTTTTGCAGAACAAGTTCAGGGTGTTAAGTCTGGTTTCTTCTGTCCTTGCCATGGTTCAAAGTTTGATATGGCAGGTCGAGTATTCCAAGGCGTACCAGCTCCATTGAATCTTGTTGTACCAAAGCATATGTATTTGAGTGACACTAAGATCATGATCGGTGTGGACGAGGGAGACGCGTAATGCAAGGATTGCTTGATTGGGTAGAGAAACGTCTACCCGCGATGAATGCTTACAAGAAGCATTTATCTGAATACCCAATGCCTAAGAACTTTAACTTTTGGTACCTTTTTGGTTCTTTAGCAATGTTAGTACTGGTTAACCAAATCCTTACGGGTATTTGGCTGACAATGAACTATGTACCGTCTGGTGAGGGCGCATTTGCTTCTGTTGAATACATCATGCGTGATGTGGAATACGGTTGGCTACTGCGTTACATGCACTCAACAGGTGCATCGGCATTCTTCGTTGTGATCTACCTGCATATGTTCCGTGGTCTAATCTACGGTTCTTACCAAAAGCCTCGTGAGTTACTTTGGATCTTCGGTATGTTGATCTTCTTAGTGCTTATGGCTGAGGCTTTCATGGGCTACCTACTACCATGGGGACAAATGTCTTACTGGGGTGCTCAGGTAATCATTTCTCTGTTTGGTGCGATCCCTGTTATAGGTGATGACCTAACGCTTTGGATCCGTGGTGACTACATCATCTCTGGTGCAACGCTGAACCGTTTCTTCGCACTGCACGTTATTGCTCTGCCAATTGTACTTCTGTTGCTTATCGTACTTCACGTACTAGCGCTGCACGAAGTGGGTTCGAACAACCCAGACGGTATCGAAACCAAGCTTCCTAAAGGCACAATGGGCGACGACTACAAAACTCAGTTCCCATTCCACAAGGATTACACTAAGAAATACGACATCATTGACTCTATTCCTTTCCACCCATACGGGACGGTAAAAGATATGGTTGGTGTTGCTGGTTTCCTATTCTTGTTCTGTTACGTGCTGTTCTTTAACCCAGAAATGGGTGGGTACTTCCTTGAGCCGCCTAACTTTGAAGCTGCAAACCCGCTGAAAACACCTGAGCATATTGCTCCAGTTTGGTACTTCACGCCGTTCTACGCTGTACTTCGTGCTGTTCCAGATAAGCTGTTAGGTGTCGTTGCAATGGGCGCTTCAATTGTTGTGCTATTCCTACTGCCATGGTTCGACCGTTGTAAAGTGCGTTCTTACCGTTACCGTAGCAAACTGCATTTGATTAACATCATCCAATTCACAATAAGCTTTATTGCGCTTGGTGTACTTGGTGCGCTTCCAGCAACGCCAACATACACGCTATTAGCTCAAATCTTTAGCTTAGGTTACTTCATGTTCTTCGTTCTGCTGTGGTTCTACAGTAAAAATGAAGCGACGAAACCATTACCAGAAAGGGTGACATTCAAATGAAAAAGTGGATTGTAATTTTATTTGCTATGTTGCCGTCACTAGCGATGGCAGCGGGTGCAGGCGTACCATTAGACAAAGCAAACAATGATTTAACAGACAAAGCTTCATTGCAAAATGGCGCTAAGATGTTCATGAACTACTGTTTCGCTTGTCACTCAACGCAGTACCAACGTTATGAACGTGTTGCGAATGATTTGGAGATTCCTTTAGACCTAATGAAGGAAAACCTGATCTTCGATCCTGAAGTGAAAATTGGTAGCTTGATGGTTAACGCTATGCCTTCTGAGCAAGCTGCTAGTTGGTTTGGTGCTCCACCACCAGATCTAACATTGGTTGCTCGTGTTCGTGGCGCAGATTGGCTATACACGTACCTTCGTACTTTCTATGAAGATCCGTCTCGTCCATTTGGTGTGAACAACCTGGTTTTCCCAAGTGTTGGTATGCCGCATGTTCTTGAAGAGCTACAAGGTATCCCAACGCCAATCTACGATACTCACATGGTCGATGGTGAGGAAGTTAAGGTTGTTGTTGGTACTGAAACGGATGGTTCTGGCGAATTAAGTGCTGGTGAATATGACGAAGCAGTTCGTGACCTTGTTAACTTTTTGGTTTACTCGGGCGATCCTGTTCAACTTGAGCGTCATGCTATGGGTTGGTGGGTAATGGCCTTCTTAGTAATCTTCACTATCATCGTGATTTTGCTGAAGAAAGAGTATTGGCGTGATGTGCACTAATTGTGCTATAATGCCGTGCTAATTCCCAAATTATGTTAATGTTCAATGGAGGCTTTAGGCCTCCATTGTTTTTATTTAAAGTGTACTGGAGGGCTCCATGGCTGTAGCTGCCAATAAACGTTCTGTAATGACTCTTTTCTCAAGTGCTTCTGATATGTATAGCCATCAGGTGCGCATTGTTCTTGCTGAAAAAGGCGTAAGTGTTGAAGTTGAGTTGGTTGATGAAAAAAATCTACCAGCAGAGCTTGTTGAACTGAACCCGTACAAATCAGTACCTACTCTTGTTGATCGTGAGCTTGCTCTATATGACTCTAAGATCATCATGGAATACCTAGATGAGCGTTTCCCTCATCCACCATTGATGCCTGTATACCCGGTTGCTCGTGGTAACAGTCGTCTAATGATGTACCGAATTGAGCGTAACTGGTATTCAGTTGCAGAGAAGATCGTTAAAGGCAATGCTGAAGAATCTGAAGCAGCTCGCGTGAAATTACGCAACGACCTACTAACTCTTGCTCCTATCTTCGCTGAGTATGAATACTTCATGAGCGAAGAGTTTAGCCTAATTGATTGTTACCTAGCTCCGCTACTGTGGCGTTTACCTGAGCTTGGTATCGAACTGATTGGTCCTGGTTCTAAAGAACTTAAGATTTACATGAACCGCGTATTCGAACGTGATTCATTCCTAGCTTCTCTAACGGAAGCTGAGCGTGAGATGCGACTCGTTCGCTAAGCGTTTATGGATATTTCAAATATGACTCCACGCCGACCATACATGCTTCGTGCATTTTATGAATGGCTGGTTGATAACGAACTGACTCCACACTTGGTTGTTGAAGCAACATTGCCGGGCGTGAGAGTTCCAGACGAGTTTGTTCAAGATGGTCAGATCATTCTGAACATCGCGCCTCGTGCGGTTGGACAACTTGAACTGGGTAACGAAGCTGTGACGTTTAGTGCTCGCTTTAGTGGTCGTCCACACTCTGTGATCGTTCCGCTATACGCAGTACAGGCTATTTATGCTCGTGAGAATGGTGCTGGTACCATGTTTGAACCTGAAGAGGCATACATGGACGCGTTTGAAGAAGGGATTGAAGAAAGTCCTTTTGAAGAACCAGAAAAAGGCCCATCTTTGAGTGTTGCAACAGCAGACGTAGATGCTGAAGAGTCTGACTCAGAACCTGAGCCATCTCGTCCAGCGAAAGGTCGCCCAAGTCTTCGTGTTATCAAATAGCGTTATTTTTTAGATAACTCCAAATACAAAAAAAAGCAGCGATTTATCGCTGCTTTTTCTTTTTGTACTAACTGACTTTTATTAATCTGATTCATTTCGTTAGGCTTTACCAACCAACCAACCAACCAACCAACCAACCAACCAACCAACCAACTAACAAGCAGCTAAGCAACTAAGTTAGCTAAGTAAATTCAGAGGGCGTTAGTTTACCGAATTGTCATCGTCACCATATTCAAACGCTCGAATCACCTGCTTCACACCAGAGATATTACGCGCAACTTCTGTCGCGATATCAGCGTGTTCTCGAGAAACTAATCCAAGCAGAAATACTTCTGAATCTTCAGTAATGACTTTGACTTTGATACCGTTAAGCTCAGACTTGGCAAGTAGGGCAGACTTCACTTTAGTGGTAATCCAACTGTCTTTGCTGATAGCACTAACAGACAGTGGCTCTTTCACTCGGATCTGGTTGTGTATACTTTCAACTCCCGTTACTGCTTTAGCTTGGCTTTCAAAAGCACGACTTTCAGCATCTGTCGTTGCTTGCCCCATCAGTACTACTGAACCACGGTAAGAGCTTGCTGTGACACTGACGTTGCCGCGAAATGGCGGTTTATTGGTCATAGCTGCAACTTCAAATTCGATATTGTTGTCGCTCCAAATCTCTTTGGTGGTTCGTGTATCTGTGACTAGATTTGCAGTAGTTGCTGCACCAGCAATGAAAAGACCAGCACAACCAGATAACGACAGTGTAAGTAGCGAAACACTAATCAGCTTAAGCAGCTTCATAGAAGTTAATGATTTCATCGTGATGCTCCGTATATCACTCTTCGTGAGCTGGGAAGAGTACTTGATCGATTAGGTCACATAAGCAGTGTAGTGTCACCATGTGTACTTCGTGGATACGTGCTGTACGGTGTGAGGGAATACGAATTTCTACATCGTGCTCACCAAGCAGGCCAGCCATTTCACCACCATCTTTACCAGTAAAGGCGATGATTGTCATATCACGTGTTACCGCAGCTTCCATTGCTTTGATGATATTTTTACTGTTACCACTAGTAGATATAGCCAGTAAAATATCGCCAGTTTGACCAAACGCGCGCACTTGCTTAGAGAAGATCTCTTCGTAGTGGTAGTCGTTTGCCACCGCCGTTAATGTGGTGTTATCAGCAGTGAGAGCCATTGCTGGAAGACTAGGGCGCTCGGTTTCAAAGCGATTAAGTAGGCAAGAGACAAATTGCTGAGCATTCGATGCCGAACCACCGTTACCACAACAAAGAATCTTGTTTCCGTTAAGCAGGGTTGCAACCATTGCTTGAGCGGCATGCGTGATTGCGTCTGGCAGAGCTTCTGCCGCCGCAATTTGGATTTGAATACTTTCTGTAAAACTTTCTTTGATGCTGTCTAGCATGTTTATCCTTGGGTAATCGCGTTTTGAATCCAGTCGATAGTGTCATTCGGCCCTTCGATGGCAATGATATCAAACCTGTAATCTGTAGAGTGTACCGACAAGCCTTGCTGCATAAGCCAAACATTGGCTGTTTTGAGTAGCTTTTGTGACTTGTTGGCTGTCACCATTTCAGCGGCATGTCCGTAGCGTGTTTGCTTGCGGTATTTTACCTCAGTAAACACAACCGTATTGTTATGGCGCATTATAAGATCAATTTCGCCACACTTTGCTATGAAGTTTTCTTCAATTAACGATAAACCGTGGCGAACTAAATAATTCTTTGCCACGGTCTCGTATTTATCACCCACTTGTTTGTGGGTGATTGTTGGCTTGGATAGGAACTTACGGCTAAAAAGCCCCATGCTCTGCCCAGCTGATTTCACGTTGAACAACACAGTTGTTGTCGATGGTTAATACGCCGGTTTCACCTGTAATGCTGTAATCTTGTACGGCTTTCATCTGTGGTAGTGCATCCATTAGATAGTATGCATCCATTCCTAGAGCTTGTAGACGCTTTTGGCTGTTCGAGTGTGAAGGCCATAGGTCATTAAGCGCTTTGTTAAGCTCGTTTTTGTTCTCGACCAATAGCGGGATATCGCTGTAGAAGACACCCGTTAGGTCTTCATATTGCTTGTCACCGCTGTTGCTGCGTGAGTTTGAAAACAGTGCAGGTTGGCTAGCATCAGGGTTAATTGCAACTTCAATGAAGGGCTTGATGAGTGTTAGCTCTGAGTTCTTAGCGACAATGTAGACAGAATCGATATCACGACGACTGCGTGGCTCTGTTTCTAGGTCTAAGTTAAGTAGCCCATCCATTTGAGCGATACGTTGTTGGCTCTCTTGTAAACCAAAAATCTGATTCACATTACGCTGCAGTTGGCGTTTGTCAGAGAAGAAGCTGATTGCAACGTCGTTGTTGCTGTATTTCTGCCACTCTTCGTTAAATGCTTGCTTAACGCGGTCACCTAAGCGTCCTTTGGGTGCAAGAATAAGTGGGTACTTATAGCCTTGTGCAAAAAGGTGTCTCGCAGCCTGAGCGACTTCTTGTTCTGGCGATAAAGCGAGATAACAAATATTAGTATCTGGTTCTAGCTGAGTTGGAATATTAAGAGCTAATGCTGGAATCGAGTTTTCGTGGTTTTTCTGCGCTTGTTGAAGCTTGGTGATATTGCTCTTAATCAGAGGGCCAACGATGAAATCAACGTTATTCTCTTCCAGTTTCGCTTTAATTTCAGCGGCATTTTGTACGTTGGTATCCATTACGGTCAACGTTGCATCTTCTTCACGCTCTTTGTCATTCATCATCGCAAAGATGAAACCATCACGCACAAGTTGTGCTTGCTTACCGTACTTACCTGTTAGCGGCAGCAGCAGCGCAGTGCTGGTTGGTTTGCTGATCTCTAGTGCCAAGATGTCGGTGATCGCTTGAGGTGTATAAAGCGCTGCTGGGTGACGGGGGTTTTCAGCTAACCAATCAGCTAGGGTTTCCTGTAGGTTTGGAAGGTTCGAATTCAGCGTCTTCATGTAGATAGCCAGTTGCAACCAACCTGAAAGCACATCTTCTGTCGGCGATGTTTTCAGTTCTAGAATCTCGTATTGAGAGTAGCTATTCAGGTTCTGCCAAATACGGTCGGCCGTTTGCTGTTGGCTTTCGTCGCTAGCGTCCAGATATTCAGAATAAAGGACTAATTCACGGCTCGCTTCGAAATACTCATTCTGTATTTCAGAAATGTTGGCGCGTAGCTCGTGATAATCTTTCCATTGCTCGTTCGGAAGCTTCCACCAAGGTTGAAAGTTCAGTTGGCTGTACGCTTGCTGTGGTTGCGAGTTATTCACCAGCAGTTGAGCGCGAGCTAGTTGCCATTCTGCTTGTTGAACTTCACTCAGCTCTTGTTTGGCTAAGCGTTTGATCAGCAGAGTCGCTTGATCGGTTTTTCCAGCTTGCACAGAAGCCTTAAGCGCCATGATTAACCAGTCGTTTTGTAGACTTCCTTTGCTACTATCCGCCTGCATCATGTAACTTTCAGTTGATTGCGCTGGATCTCGTGTAATATCAACACGCGTTGGTGCTTGAGGACCTGAAGAACAAGCCGCCAATGTAATTGCTAATGCAATTGGAGTGAGTAAGCGTGGTACACTGAGTCTCTTATGGTTCATCGTTGCCATGAGTTCTTTAAATTCCGTATAAATTTGTATCTATATTAATCGTTGAAGTGATGGTAAACAAATGACAGATAACAAAACCTTGCTCACAGAGAGCCCAACTCTCTATATTGTGCCAACCCCAATCGGAAATTTGGGAGATATCACTCAAAGAGCAATTGAAATTTTATCAAGTGTCGATGTTATTGCAGCCGAAGACACACGCCACACGGGTAAGCTGCTTGCTCACTTCAATATATCAACCAGAACGTTCGCTTTACATGATCATAATGAACAAACTAAAGCACAAGTTCTAGTCGAAAGGTTATTAGAAGGTCAGTCTATCGCATTAGTCTCTGATGCGGGTACTCCTTTAATCAGTGATCCAGGTTACCATCTTGTCTCACAATGTCGTCAAGCGGGTGTGAGAGTTGTGCCACTTCCTGGTGCTTGTGCTGTGATTACCGCACTAAGTGCGTCTGGTTTGCCGTCTGATCGTTTCAGCTTTGAAGGTTTCTTACCGCCAAAGAGCAAAGGTCGTAAAGACAAGTTCTTAGAGATCGCAAAAGCAGAACGCACGTGTATCTTCTACGAATCTCCGCACCGTATTACTGATTCTCTACAAGACATGCTAGAGATCTTAGGCCCTGACCGTGAGGTTGTGTTGGCGCGTGAGCTAACCAAAACCTTCGAAACCATCCAAGGTCTGCCACTTGGTGAACTTATTGAGTGGATTGAAGAAGACGCAAACCGTAAACGCGGTGAGATGGTATTGCTAATTCACGGTCACCGTGAAGAAGCGAGCACAGAGTTGCCAGACGAAGCGACTCGCACGCTGGGTATTCTAACCAAAGAACTGCCACTTAAAAAAGCAGCGGCGATGACGGCAGAAATCTACAATCTGAAAAAGAACGCTTTATACAAATGGGGCTTAGAGCATCTAGACAACTAGATAGCTCTTTATAGACTAGATACCTATTTATAGAGTAGCTAACCTGTATTGAAAAGCTTGTGAGGAGTGATGGTAATACCGTCGCTCCTTTTTTTGTGCTTGGATTGTGTGAAATTCGTGCACTTGCTTAATGGTTTGCAGCATATTTGTGATCTCGCTAGACACTGCACACTAATCTCTATACAATCCGCCCTCGGAGTTGAACGGGTAATCGCTGCTTTGCTGATGTCCTTCGGGAGACTGACGTTGAGGTCCTTCGGGAAACTGACGTTGAAGTCCTTCGGGAGACTGGTAGAGGGGAGGAACGTCCGGGCTCCATAGAGCAGGGTGCCAGATAACGTCTGGGGGGCGCGAGCCCACGACAAGTGCAGCAGAGAGAAGACCGCCGATGGCCTCATTTCTTCGGAAGAGGCACAGGTAAGGCTGAAAGGGTGCGGTAAGAGCGCACCGTGCGACTGGCAACAGTTCGTAGCAAGGTAAACTCCACCCGGAGCAAGATCAAATAGGCCCTCGCATTGCGCTGCTCGCGTATGGGGGCGGGTAGATTGCTTGAGCCTGTGAGCGATTGCAGGCCTAGACGAATGGTTACCGCCGCGCAAGCGGAACAGAACCCGGCGTATGTGTCAACTCCACCTATATAAAGAACCCATCATTACTTAACGGTAGTGATGGGTTTTTTGCTTTATATTGACGTTAATTATTTAGATTTCCTTAGAATCCATCATCTTGATATGAGCTTGGGTCAAAAATTCCCAAAGCCTATACACAATATGGTGGAGATACGGCGTGAAATCAGTAAACTAAAACGTTAATAGAACATATTATTGCCGAACTAATGGCTCAATCCATTCACTGAGAAGACTATGACAGAAGCATTCAAACATATTTCAGTATTGCTTAACGAATCTATTGACGGACTTGCGATCAAACCTGACGGTACCTATATCGATGGTACTTTTGGCCGTGGTGGTCACAGCCGTACAATCCTGTCTAAACTGGGCGAGAATGGAAGACTCTTTAGTATCGACCGCGATCCACAAGCGATTGCCGAAGCACAAAAGATTGATGACCCTCGTTTTACGATTATTCACGGCCCGTTCTCAGGTATGGCTGAATATGCAGAGCGTTATGACTTAGTCGGTCAAGTGGATGGCGTATTGCTGGATTTAGGTGTCTCTTCACCACAGCTGGATGATGCTGAACGTGGCTTTAGCTTTATGAAAGATGGCCCGCTTGATATGCGTATGGACCCAACAACCGGCATTCCTGTTTCTCAGTGGTTGGTTGAAGCTGATCTTGATGACATCACATGGGTTATTCGTGAGTTCGGTGAAGACAAACACGCTCGTCGTATCGCGAAAGGCATCATTGCTTATCAAGAGAATGAAGAGAACGAACCGCTAACGCGCACTGGTCAACTGGCTAAGCTTATCTCTGATGTCGCTCCAAAAAGCTTCAAAGAGAAAAAACACCCAGCAACACGTGCTTTCCAAGCATTCCGTATCTACATTAACAGTGAACTAGAAGAGATCGATACAGCACTGAAAGGCGCGGCAAGCATTCTAGCTCCTCAAGGTCGTATCTCTGTTATCAGTTTCCACTCGCTTGAAGACCGTATGGTGAAGCGCTTTATCCGTAAAGAGAGCCAAGGACCGCAAGTACCACATGGCCTGCCACTAACTGAAGAGCAGATCAAAGCGCTAGGCAGTGCCGATCTGAAACCAATTGGTAAAGCAATTAAGCCTTCTAAAGATGAAGTGGATGAGAATACTCGTTCGCGTAGTTCAGTACTACGAATCGCAGAAAAGCTATAGTCAATGAAGACCTCCAAACCCAACTTAGCCAAGATAATCTTTTTTGATTTGATCTCCGTGGGTAAAGTCCCATTGGGGCTTCTTATCTGCATCTTTGCGAGTGCGATGGGGGTCGTTCTTACGACACATGTATCACGTCAGGCGATTACGCAAAAAGACATGGCATTGGTGGAGCGGGAACAGCTTGATGATGAGTGGCGAAATTTAATGCTTGAAGAGACGGCGCTAGCAGAACACAGCCGCGTTCAAGCATCGGCAAAAAGAGAGCTCGACATGAAACGTCCAGACTCCGACAAAGAAGTTGTGATCACACTGAAATGACCGGTAAAAAGGAAAAAGCACCCGCAAAACCCGTTAATGAATCAACGAAAGAGCGAGTGAAGAGCGAAAAGGATTCGGATCCAATTCTTATTAAATGGCGTTTCAACGTTGTTATTGCTTTCGTGTTTCTAGCCTTTGCTGCACTCGTTGGCCGTGTGGCTTACATCCAAATCATTGAACCCGATAACTTAATTCGTCAGGGCGATCTTCGCTCAGTGCGTGTTAAGGCTATTCCTTCTGCTCGTGGTATTATCTCTGACCGCAACGGCGAGCCGCTTGCTGTGAGTGTTCCCGTTGAAGCCGTATGGGCCGACCCAAAAACGATTTTCGATAAAAATGGTATGGCCCAGATTGATCGTTGGTATGCGTTAGCCGATGTACTTGGCCTACAGCGACAATCGATGATCGATAAGATCTCTAGCAATAAATCCCGTCGATTTATTTATCTACAAAGACAAGTTAGCCCTGCGATGGCTAAGTATATCCGTGAACTTAAGCTGGTGGGTGTGGGCCTAAAAGCGGAATCTCGACGTTACTACCCTGCTGGTGAAGTCAGTGCACACCTTATCGGTGTGACCGGAATTGATGGGCACGGCCTGGAAGGGGTTGAACGCAGTTACGATAAATGGCTTACGGGCGAAGCAGGCAAGCGAACGATTCGTAAAGACCGCTACGGACGCGTTGTCGAAAACATTGCGTTAGAAGAACGCGAAGAAGGCAAACCACTAGAACTCACCATCGATCAACGACTGCAGGCGATAGCCTATCGAGCGATTAAGCAAGCGGTGGCCGATCATAAAGCGACCTCAGGCTCTGCAGTATTACTCGATGTGAAAACGGGCGCTGTGTTAGCCATGGTCAATGCACCGTCTTACAACCCGAACAACCGCTCTGATTTACAAAGCTTTAAAATGCGAAACCGCGTGCTGACCGATGCTATGGAGCCTGGCTCAACAGTGAAACCTTTTGTGGTGCTCGCCGCATTAGAAAATGGTACAGCTGATGCGAAATCTATTATTGATACAGGTAATGGCATCATGCAAATTGGAGGTAGCCGAGTACGTGATACCTCTAAAGTGGGCAAGGCTGATTTAGCCTTGATCCTTAAAAAATCAAGTAACATCGGCGTTGCGAAATTAGCGCTTGATATGCCGCTTGAAGCGTTACTTGGTATGTACAGTTCGGTTGGTTTAGGCGAAATGTCTGGGCTAAATCTCGTGGGTGAAACGAGTGGTATTTTTCCTAACCGTCGCCGTTGGTCCAAGTTCGAAATCGCGACGCTATCGTTTGGTTATGGCTTATCTGTGACCCCGCTTCAGTTGGCTCATGCTTACGCAACGTTAGCCAACAAAGGCATGTATGAACCGATTCATATCATTAAAAGCAACGACCAAGACTTCTCAAAGCAGATCATCAAGCGTGAAAATGCAGAGATGGTATTGCAAATGTTAGAAGGCGTGACTCAAAAGGGCGGAACTGCAACCAGAGCCGCTGTTCCGGGTTATCGAGTTGCGGCAAAAACGGGTACATCTCGTAAAGCCGCTGCGGGTGGCTATAGTGATGAGTATATTGCTATAACGTCGGGTTTTGCTCCAGTCAGCGATCCAAGAGTAGCTCTGGTTGTCGTAGTCAATGAGCCTCAAGGTGACCTTTACTATGGCGGTTCAGTCGCTGCCCCCGTTTTTTCTGAAATCATGAAGGGTGCACTGCAAATACTGAATGTCCCTGCTGATGAAAATAAGTTTCAAGAATAGAGCCAATCAGGATTCAATATGAGTAATAGCCTCACGCTGTCATCTTTACTTTCTCCTTGGGGTGACTTTAGTTCACCTGAGCTGGATGCGATTGCCGTTGAACAGTTGGAGTTGGATAGCCGTGCCATAAAAGACGGCGATATTTTTGTTGCTGTAGTTGGGCATGCTGTTGATGGCCGTCGTTTCATCGACAAAGCCGTCGCTCAAGGTGCGAAAGCTGTCATTGCACAAGCGAGTGATGACAAAGTTCATGGCTTGATTGAGTGGTTGGATGCTGTTCCGGTTGTTTATATTAAAGACCTTAACTTGGTGTTATCTGAGTTGGCCGGTCGTGTTTACTCGTCTCAAGCGACTAAGTTGATTGGTGTTACTGGCACCAATGGCAAAACCACCATCACCCAATTGATAGTTCAGTGGCTTGACCTTTTTGGTCAACGTTCTGCGGTAATGGGCACCACAGGTAATGGCTTCTTAGATAATCTAAAAACCGCGGCGAATACCACAGGTAGTGCGATTGAAATACAACGCACACTGAGTGAGTTAGCGGAAGAAAACTCGGCTTACACAGCTATGGAAATATCTTCTCATGGTTTGGTGCAAGGCCGAGTAAAAGCGTTGGATTTTGAGGTTGGTGTGTTCACTAACCTGAGTCGTGATCACCTTGATTACCACGGCACGATGGAAGAGTACGCATTGGCTAAGAAAAGCCTGTTTACTCAACACAAATGCAAACATGCAGTGATCAATGTGGATGATGAAGTCGGCAAAGCGTGGATGGCAGATTTGTCCAATGCAATAGCTGTTTCATTGCTTCCGTTGTCTGATTACCAACAGTCGGTGTGGGCATCTGATGTCGCCTATGCAGAAACTGGGATTAAGCTCTCTTTCGATGGTAGCTGGGGGCAAGGTGATCTTTCGGTTCCATTGATTGGTCAGTTCAACGCATCAAACGTACTGGTTGCTTTCGCGACCTTGCTGTCATTAGGTATCGATAAGCAAATCTTGGTCGACACTGCGCCTCAGCTGCAACCTGTGATTGGCCGAATGGAGCTATTCCAAGTGCCGAACAAAGCAAAAGTCGTTGTCGATTACGCGCACACGCCCGATGCGCTAGAAAAAGCATTGGCAGCATTGCGTGTACACTGCTCTGGGCAACTGTGGGCAATCTTCGGCTGTGGTGGTGATCGTGACACCGGTAAGCGCCCAATGATGGCGGTAACGGCAGAGCAGTTCGCCGACAAAATTATTATTTCAGATGACAACCCTCGCAGCGAAGATCCTGCTTTGATTGTTAAAGACATGCTGGCTGGCTTAAGCGAACCAGAATCTGCATTCGTCGAGCACGATCGCTATCAAGCGGTTAAGTTTGCCCTAGAACAGGCTGGCAGTAATGACATTATTCTTTTGGCTGGTAAAGGCCATGAGGATTACCAAGTATTGAAAGACGAAACGATCCATTACTCAGATCGAGAGTCTGCGCTACAACTTTTAGGTATTTCATAATGATTGATGTATCACTCGAGCAGATTTGTTCAGCGATGAGCGGTCAGCTGATTGAGGCTGGCAAGTCGAGCAATAGTGTTATTAATGCGGTTTCTACTGACACTCGAACCGTTGAAGAGGGCGCACTGTTTGTTGCTCTTGTTGGCGAGCGCTTTGATGCGCATGACTTTTGTCATCAAGCGGTAGAGGCTAATGCGAGCGCGTTGTTAGTCGAACGAAAACTTGACCTAAATATTACTCAGGTGGTTGTTGAAGACACTAAACTTGCTTTAGGTCTGCTAAGTGCTTGGATTCACGAGCAATGTAACGTCCCAACCATGGCGATTACAGGCAGTTGCGGTAAGACGACGGTTAAAGAGATGGTGGCAAGTATTCTACAACAACGTGGCAAGGTGCTGTTTACCGCGGGTAACTTCAATAATGACATTGGTGTACCGCTAACCTTGTTACGCAGTGAACCTAGCGACGACTATGCGGTGATCGAATTGGGCGCGAATCATATTGGTGAAATCGCCTATACCACGCAGCTTGTGAAACCACAGGTGGCGTTAGTTAATAACGTAGCTGCAGCGCACCTAGAAGGCTTTGGGTCTATCAATGGTGTGAAACAAGCGAAAGGTGAAATCTTTCAGGGGCTTGCTGCTGGTGATACTGCTATTGTTAATCTAGAGAGCAACGGTGGTGACTTTTGGAATGACGTGCTTGCAGATAAAAGCGTGCTGACATTTTCAGAAAGCGACAGCAAGGCGGATTATTTTGCCAAGAATATTCGCATCAATGAGCAAGGTGAAGCGTGCTTTGATATGCAGACACCTCAAGGTTCCATATTTGTTGAGCTTGGTATCATCGGTCAACATAACGTAGCGAATGCATTAGCAGCTGCAGCGTTGAGCATCCAATTTGGAGCCTCGCTTGATGAGGTGAAAAATGGTTTAGCGAATCTGATCTCTGTCAAAGGGCGAGTTGAGGTTCAACAATTAAGTCAGAATATCAAACTCATAGATGACAGTTACAACGCCAGCGTACCAGCAATGAAGGCGGCAGCGAAGCTACTCTCGAGCTTCAAAGGTCAACGTTGGTTAATTTTAGGTAATATGGCTGAATTAGGCGATGAAAGCCTTGCACTTCACCGTCAAGTCGGTGAATATGCTGCCCCATTCGCTTTTGAGCATGTACTTACTTACGGTGATGATACCAAGGTGATTAGTGAGGTCTGTAATGGTACCCACTTTACAACGCATCAAGCGATGATCGCGCACATAGAGCAGCACCTAAGCTTGCCAGAAAGCGTGTCACATACCTTATTGGTAAAAGGCGCGAATAGTGCAGGAATGAGTAAAATAGCCGCTGCTTTAAAGGAGAACTTTTCATGATAATTTGGCTTGCAGAGCTACTACAGCCACACTTTTCTTTTTTCCGTTTGTTCGAATACTTATCGTTTCGTGCAATCGCGAGTATTTTGACGGCGTTATGTCTGTCACTGTGGATGGGACCTCGTTTAATTGAGCGTCTGCAAATGCTACAAATTGGCCAAGTTGTTCGTAATGACGGCCCTGAATCTCATTTCAGCAAACGTGGCACGCCAACCATGGGTGGTGTGATGATCCTTGCTGCGATCATTATTACGGTATTGATGTGGGCTGATCTCTCGAATCCTTATGTTTGGGCTGTATTAGTTGTACTTGCTGGTTATGGCGCGGTTGGCTTTGTTGATGACTACCGTAAAGTCGTTCGTAAGAACACCGATGGTTTGATCGCTCGCTGGAAGTACTTCTGGCAATCAGCAATTGCGTTAGTCGTGGCGTTTGCTCTGTATGCTCACGGGCACGATACTGCAGCAACTCAATTGGTTGTTCCTTTCTTTAAAGATGTGATGCCACAACTTGGTTTACTGTACATCGTACTAACTTACTTTGTTATTGTGGGAACCAGTAACGCGGTAAACCTAACAGACGGCCTAGACGGCTTGGCCATTATGCCAACGGTTATGGTTGCGGCTGGTTTTGCTGTAATTGCTTGGGCGACCGGTAACGTTAACTTTGCGTCATACTTACACATTCCATACATCCCATACACCTCCGAGCTGGTTGTGGTATGTACTGCTATCGTAGGTGCTGGACTTGGTTTTCTATGGTTTAACACCTACCCAGCACAAGTATTCATGGGCGATGTTGGCTCGCTAGCGCTTGGTGGTGCTCTGGGTGTGATCGCTGTGTTAGTTCGCCAAGAGTTGGTATTGGTTATCATGGGCGGTGTGTTTGTAATGGAGACCTTGTCAGTGATACTGCAAGTTGGCTCTTACAAATTGCGCGGTCAGCGTATTTTCCGCATGGCACCAATTCACCACCACTATGAACTGAAAGGTTGGCCGGAACCACGTGTCATCGTGCGTTTTTGGATCATCTCAATGGTATTAGTACTGGTTGGCCTAGCAACGCTGAAAGTTCGTTAATCCTATGTGAGCCTCTTAATTAGAGGCTCTTTAAAACTATTAAGAGCATCTTGTTTAAATGGAACGTTGGCAAAATATTCAAAATGTAGTGGTTGTGGGGCTCGGTATTACCGGGCTCTCTGTCGTTAAACATCTCGTAAAATATCAACCTCAGACTCATGTGAGAGTGATTGATACACGAGAACTACCACCAGGAAAGGAATCTTTACCTGAATCGGTAGAACTGCATTCTGGAAGTTGGAATAGCCAATGGTTAGCGGAAGCTGATTTAGTGGTTGCTAACCCAGGTATCGCCTTAGCGACCCCTGAAATACAAGATGTTATTCAAGCGGGAACTCCGGTTGTTGGCGATATTGAACTGTTTGGTTGGGCGGTAGACAAACCCGCCGTGGCCATAACAGGCTCCAATGGCAAGAGTACGGTGACCGATCTAACGGGTGTGCTTGCTAAAGCTGCTGGTCTTAACGTTGGCATTGGTGGCAACATCGGTATTCCTGCCTTGGATCTTCTTGAGCTTGATGCCGATTTATATGTCCTTGAGCTTTCAAGTTTTCAGCTAGAGACAACGTCCAGTCTAAACCTTGCAGCAGCGGCCTTTTTGAACCTGTCAGAAGATCATATGGATCGCTACCAAGGTATGGACGATTATCGTGATGCCAAGTTAAGAATTTTTAATCATGCTCAGTGTGCGATTGTAAACCGCGAAGACAAAGAGACTTATCCAGAGCATACGATGCCGTTGGTGACATTTGGTCTCGATGACCAAGAGTTTGGTGTTGCAACGAGTAGTGGCATCGAATGGCTAGTGGATAACAATGAACTGATAATTCCTACCCAAGATTTAACATTGGTTGGACGTCATAATGTGGCGAATGCGTTAGTCTCTTTAGCACTATTGAAGCAAGTAGGTATTGATTACAGAAAGAGCCTTGAAGCTCTGAAAGCTTACAATGGCTTAACTCATCGTTGCCAAGTGGTGGCTGATAAACGCGCGATCAAGTGGGTCAATGACTCAAAAGCGACCAACGTAGCCAGTACATTGGCGGCTCTGTCGGGATTAGAATACCAAGGTACTTTATATCTCTTAGTCGGAGGTGTGGGCAAAGGTGCTGACTTTAGGGAGCTTAAACCCGTGTTGGCGCAACTAGACCGCGTACAACTGTGTTGCTTCGGTGAAGATGCTGCGCAATTTATGCCATTACATCCATCGGCTAAGACGTTTGATACCATGCGTGACATCATCGAGAGTATCTCTGCACAATTGGTGTCGGGTGACATGGTGATGTTGTCTCCTGCATGTGCAAGCTTCGATCAATTTAATAACTTCATGGCGAGAGGTGATGCGTTCACTGAACTTGCTCATGAGTATGCCTAACGTGTTGAAGGACTAACATTCAGTGCAAAGAGTGAAAGAGATTAATCAATCTATTTGGCAATGGCTTAACCGTGCCACACCAGAGGCGCTCTACGATCGTCAGTTGGTATGGATTGCTCTTGGACTGATGCTGACGGGCTTGGTAATGGTAACGTCGGCTTCGTTCCCAATCAGTGCTCGTTTAACCGATCAGCCGTTTCACTTCATGTTCCGCCACGCCATTTTCCTGGTGTTAGCGTTAGGTGTATCCAGCGTAATATTACAAATCCCGATGCAGCGCTGGTTTCAATACAGTATGTACCTATTGGGCTTATCCTTCTTTTTGCTAGTGGTGGTGTTAGCCGTCGGTAAGTCGGTTAACGGTGCCTCACGTTGGATTCCTCTCGGGCTGTTTAACTTACAACCTGCTGAAGTCGCTAAGTTATCTCTGTTTATCTTTATGGCGGGCTATTTGGTTCGTAAACAGGATGAAGTGAGAAAAACCTTCTTCGGTGGTTTTGGTAAACCGATCATGGTGTTCGGTGCCTTTGCGGTGTTGCTACTTGGCCAGCCCGATTTGGGTACCGTTGTCGTAATGTTGGTTACCTTGTTTGGCATGTTATTTATCGCAGGTGCTAAGCTGTCACAATTTATAGCCTTAATGGTGGCAGGTATTGCTGCCGTTGTGGGATTGATTGTTATTGAGCCTTATCGTGTTCGACGTGTTACGTCATTCTGGGAACCTTGGAGTGATCCGTTTGGTAGTGGTTATCAGCTAACTCAATCATTGATGGCGTTCGGTCGTGGTGATTGGATGGGGCAAGGGCTTGGTAATTCAATTCAAAAACTCGAGTACCTACCTGAAGCACACACCGATTTTGTTTTTGCTGTACTGGCTGAAGAGTTGGGTTTTGTTGGCGTAACCTTAGTGTTGATGCTGATCTTTAGTTTGGTTTTTAAAGCTATTTTTATTGGCAAAAAAGCTTTCGAAAACGACCAAGTGTTCAGCGGTTATCTGGCGTTTGGCATTGGTATTTGGTTTGCCTTTCAGACGCTTGTTAATGTCGGTGCCGCTTCAGGTATTGTTCCGACCAAGGGGTTAACCTTACCGCTGATCAGTTACGGTGGCTCAAGCCTTATCGTGATGTCAGTAGCGGTTTCTATGCTGCTGCGTATCGATCATGAATGCCGAGTGCAACAAAAAGAACAAGCCGACAATCAAAACGAATTAGTAGAATAAGAATCTAACGTTATGAAACAAAACAAAAAACTTTTAGTGATGGCTGGTGGTACTGGCGGTCACGTTTTCCCTGGGTTAGCGGTGGCGAAAAAGCTTCAGCAACAAGGTTGGGAAATTCGCTGGTTAGGAACTGCGGACCGAATGGAAGCGGATCTGGTGCCAAAGCATGGTATTGAGATCGACTTCATTAAGGTGAAAGGCCTGCGTGGTCAAGGCATTAGCAAGCTAATTAAAGCGCCGTTCCAGATTATTAATGCCATACTTCAAGCCAGACGACATATTAAAGCATGGCAACCTGATGTGGTGCTTGGCATGGGTGGTTACGTCAGTGGCCCGGGTGGTATCGCGGCTTGGTTATCTGGTATTCCAGTGGTTCTACATGAACAAAATGCAGTGGCAGGTTTAACCAACCAATGGCTGTCTAAGATTGCTAAAAAGGTTTTCCAAGCTTTTACTGGTGCGTTTCCTACCGCAGAAGTGGTGGGTAACCCGGTACGCGAAGATGTTGTTGCCTTAGCTGACCCCGAGCAACGCATGGCTGAGCGTGATGGTGACATCCGCATCTTGGTTATGGGCGGTAGCCAGGGCGCAAAAATCCTGAACGATACCTTGCCAGTAACGATGGCGCAGCTTGGTGAAGGCTTCACAGTGGTGCATCAAGCGGGTAAGAACAATCAACAGCAAGTTATTGAACAATACAAATCACATTCTGTAGATAATGTTCAAGTGACTGAATTTATTGATGATGTGGCGCAAGCTTATGAGTGGGCAGATCTATTAGTGTGTCGCTCTGGTGCATTAACCGTATCTGAAGTGTCTGCTGCTGGTGTAGGTTCTATTTTCGTTCCGTTTATGCACAAAGACAGACAACAAGCGTTGAATGCCGATCATTTAGTCGAATGTGGCGCAGCGTTAATGATTGAACAGCCTCAACTGACGGCTGATAAGCTCGCGAACACTATCGCGCAGCTTGATAGAAATGAATTAAAAATGATGGCAACAAAAGCTCGTCAAGCCGCCAAGCTTGATGCTGATGTGACTGTCGCTGAAGCGATTAAAGCTTTAGCAAAATAATGAGATTGAATTGATGACGATTGAACATACCCAAGACTTAGCGCAAATCCGTGCAATGGTGCCAGAGATGCGCCGTGTTAAATCTATCCACTTCATTGGTATTGGTGGTGCCGGAATGAGCGGGATTGCTGAAGTCTTGCTTAATGAAGGCTACCAGATCACAGGTTCTGATATTGCTCAAAACCCAGTGACAGAACGCTTAGTTAGCAAGGGGGCTACTGTTTACGTTGGTCACCAAGCAAGTAACGTTGCCGATGCAAGTGTTGTGGTGGTTTCAACCGCTATCAACGAAGAAAACCCAGAAATTATTGCTGCTCGTGAAGCGCGCACACCGATCGTTCGTCGTGCTGAAATGCTGGCTGAGCTGATGCGTTTTCGTCACGGCATTGCTGTGGCAGGTACACACGGTAAAACAACCACGACTGCGCTAGTGACACAGATTTACTCGGAAGCAGGCCTAGATCCAACCTTCGTAAACGGTGGTTTGGTGAAAAGTGCAGGTACTAACGCACGTTTAGGTTCGAGCCGTATTCTTATCGCTGAAGCTGATGAAAGTGATGCGTCATTCTTACATCTGCAACCAATGGTTAGTATCGTCACTAACATTGAAGCTGATCATATGGACACTTACGGCGGCGATTTTGAAACGCTGAAGCAGACGTTTATTGATTTCTTACACAACCTGCCATTCTACGGTCAGGCTGTTATGTGTGTTGATGATCCTGTAGTGCGTGAGCTTATTCCTCAGGTTAGCCGCCAAGTGATTACTTACGGTTTCTCAGAAGATGCGGATATTCGTATTCAGAATTACGTGCAAGAAGGCCAGCAAGGCAAGTTTACGGTGGTACGTGAAGGTAAAGCTAACCTTGATATCACGTTAAACATTCCGGGTCGTCACAATGCATTGAATGCCTCAGCAGCGATTGCTGTTGCAACAGAAGATGACATTAGCGATGAAGCGATTCTAAAAGCGATGGCGGGAACCGAAGGTACTGGTCGTCGTTTCGATCATCTAGGGGAGTACGAAACAGGTAAAGGCGTTGCAATGCTGGTTGATGATTACGGTCATCACCCAACCGAAGTTGACGTGACCATTCAAGCTGCACGAAGTGGCTGGACTGATAAACGTCTTGTTATGATCTTCCAACCGCACCGCTACAGCCGTACTCGTGATCTATATGATGATTTTGCGAATGTTCTTGAACAAGTTGATGTCCTAATTCTGTTAGATGTTTATTCTGCAGGTGAGAAACCTATTGCAGGGGCTGACGGGCGTTCATTAAGTCGAACTATTCGCGGGCGTGGTAAGATAGATCCAATCTTTGTTGCCGATATCAACGCACTGCCATCGGCTTTAGCCAACGTCATTCAAGGCGGTGACCTTGTTTTAACGCAGGGTGCAGGTGATGTTGGTCGTGTTGCTAAGCAACTCGAATCGTTACAGTTAGACATTAATAATATGCAGAACGCGTAGCAGAATACTGTCTACAGACTGTGGTCAATCGCTCACTTCTTGCGATTGACCTAAAATTGACCAAAAATCTTATTATCAACGTTTGATAGTTTGATTTTGCTCAGTATAATTCATAGGTTAAAGTAAGTGCTTTTACCTCTATTACGAAGATAGGGAATAGAATTGCGAACCAACGACAGGGAATGCGGGCTTTGGTAGAAAGTACTTTTAGCGAAAACCGCCACCTATTCAGTTTACCGTCGCTCAAGAAACACGCCTTAGGCGGGTCTTTTTTTGTCATGGTATTACTATTCATTGGGTTTCTTTTCTATACCACACTAACTTGGATGTGGGACGATCAGAGATTGCCTCTCTCCAAAATAGTACTGCAAGGCGACTTAACTTATGTAACCGCTGGTGATGTTCAACATGCCTTTAGTGAGCTAGAGCATATTGGAACATTCATGTCTCAAGATATTGGCGTGTTGCAACACAGTTTAGAAGCGTTGCCTTGGGTTTCTGTTGTCTCGATTCGTAAGCAGTGGCCAGACACAATAAAAGTATTTTTGACTGAGTATCATGCAGCAGCTATCTGGAATGGCAATATGCTGTTGAATGAAGATGGTCAGGTGTTTAATGGTGATATTGGCCTTTTGAAGGGTGATAGAGTTAAACTTTACGGTCCAGATGGCACTAGCCAACAAGTGATTGAAAAGTGGCGACAGATAACGCCTTTAATTAACAGCCTAGGGTTAACCGTTACCTCGCTCGTTCTCAATGAGCGTCGCGCCTGGCAAATCATTCTAGACAACGGTATTCGTTTAGAATTAGGTAAAGATTTTTTAGATGAGCGTGTTGAGCGCTTTATTTCGCTTTACAACGAATTAGGTAGTAAGGCGAATCAAGTGAGCTACATCGACCTCAGGTACGATACGGGAGCCGCTGTAGGCTGGTTTCCAGAGCAAGAGTTAGAAGAGAGTACAGATGACTAAGACCGCAGATGACAACATAATCGTTGGTCTTGATATAGGCACTGCGACCATATCAGCTCTAGTTGGTGAAATATTGCCTGATGGTCAAATCAATATCATTGGTTCTGGGCAAAGCCCATCCAGAGGTATGGATAAAGGTGGTGTAAACGACCTAGAGTCGGTAGTTAAGTCGGTTCAGCGAGCTATTGATCAAGCAGAGTTGATGGCGGAATGCCAAATCAGCAATGTATTTATCTCGCTATCGGGTAAACATATCGCAAGCCGAATTGAAAAAGGCATGGGCACTATCTCTGATGAAGAAGTGTCTCAAGACGATATGGATCGAGCGATCCATACCGCGAAATCAATTAAAATAGGTGATGAGCAGAGAATTCTGCACGTGATCCCACAAGAATTTACCATTGATTATCAAGAAGGGATTAAGAACCCACTTGGTTTATCTGGTGTTCGAATGGAAGTCAGTGTTCACCTAATTTCTTGCCATAGCGACATGGCGAGAAACATTATTAAAGCTGTTGAACGATGTGGTCTCACTGTAGAGCAAATCGTGTTTTCAGGACTTGCCTCAAGTAATGCGGTAATTACTGACGACGAGAGAGAGCTTGGAGTCTGTGTTGTTGATATTGGTGCTGGTACTATGGATATCTCCATTTGGACTGGCGGCGCACTGCGACACACAGAAGTCTTTTCCTACGCAGGAAATGCAGTAACCAGTGATATTGCCTTCGCTTTTGGCACGCCAGTGAGTGATGCTGAAGAGATAAAAGTAAACCATGGTTGCGCTCTGAGTGAACTCGTAAGCAAGGATGATTCTGTTAACGTCCCTAGTGTAGGTGGCCGTCCATCGAGAAGTTTGCAAAGACAAACTTTGTCGGAAGTGATTGAACCACGTTACACTGAACTTATGGGGCTCGTTAACCAAACTATTGATACGGTTCAATTACAGCTACGAGATGAAGGTATTAAACACCACCTTGCAGCTGGCGTCGTTCTCACTGGTGGAGCGGCACAAATTGACGGATTGGTAGAGTGTGCGGAACGTGTTTTCCGCAATCAAGTTCGAGTTGGTAAGCCGTTAGAAGTTAGTGGTTTAACCGACTATGTTAAAGAGCCGTATCATTCTACGGCGGTTGGTTTACTTCATTACGCAAGAGATTGTCAGATCAGCGATGAAGGTGATTACAGCGAACCTAAGCGTTCAGCACCTTCTATGTCTGGTTTATTTGGTAAATTGCGTAATTGGATACAAAAAGAGTTTTAACCTGAGTTGCAGGAAAAAACGGAGATAACACATGTTTGAACCGATGATGGAAATGTCTGACGATGCAGTAATTAAAGTCGTTGGAGTTGGTGGCGGTGGCGGTAACGCTGTTGAGCACATGGTGCGTGAATCAATCGAAGGTGTAGAATTCATCAGTGTTAACACTGATGCACAAGCACTTCGTAAAACAAGCGTTAGCAGCGTGATCCAAATTGGTGGTGATATCACTAAAGGTTTGGGCGCTGGTGCAAACCCACAAGTAGGCCGTGATGCAGCTCTCGAAGATCGAGAAAGAATTAAAGAAGTTCTAACTGGCGCCGATATGGTCTTTATCGCAGCTGGTATGGGCGGTGGTACGGGTACAGGTGCTGCTCCAGTTATTGCTGAAGTTGCGAAAGAGCTGGGTGTGCTAACGGTTGCTGTTGTAACTAAGCCATTTAGCTTCGAAGGCAAAAAGCGTTTAGCGTTTGCTGAGCAAGGTATCGAAGAGCTGTCTAAGCATGTGGATTCTTTAATTACGATTCCAAATGAAAAGCTACTTAAGGTACTTGGCCGCGGCGTCACTCTGCTAGAAGCTTTCGCAAGTGCAAATGATGTACTTAAAAATGCTGTACAAGGTATCGCTGAGCTAATTACTCGCCCAGGTATGATTAACGTCGATTTCGCGGATGTTCGCACCGTAATGTCAGAGATGGGTCATGCAATGATGGGTAGCGGTATCGCAAAAGGCGAAGACCGTGCTGAAGAAGCTGCTGAAACGGCAATTTCTAGCCCACTACTAGAAGACATCGACCTAGCTGGTGCTCGTGGCGTTCTTGTGAACATCACAGCAGGCCTAGATATGCGCTTAGATGAATTCGAAACAGTAGGTAATACAGTTAAGGCATTCGCATCTGATAACGCAACAGTTGTGATTGGTACTTCTCTAGACCCTGATATGACGGATGAAATCCGTGTAACTGTTGTAGCAACAGGTATCGGCACAGAGAAAAAACCAGACATTACACTAGTTGCTGGTGGTAAAGCTAAGGTTGCACCAACTCCTCAACCACAGGTAGCGGCTCAAACTGCACCAAAAGTGGAAGATAAAGTGGCACAACCATTGCAAGAAAAAACTGAGGTAAAACCTCAAGTTAAGCCGCAGCCAACAACGTCACCTGTTTCTTCAGGTACAGGCGCTAGCCAAAGTGCAGCACCTAAAGCTGAGAAAGAGAGTGGATACTTAGATATTCCGGCATTCTTACGACGTCAGGCTGATTAACAAATACCCAAAGTTTGACTATCGTCGAATTAATGGTAAAATTCGCGGTCGGTAAATACTGACCGTGATTTGTAGCACTGATAACGAGGCAAGCAGATGATCAGACAACGTACTCTGAAAGAAATTGTGAAAACAACTGGTGTGGGTCTCCACTCTGGTCGTAAAGTCACACTTACTCTTCGCCCGGCAGCTGCAAATACAGGTATTGTTTATCGTCGTACAGATGTAAATCCACCTGTAGATTTCCCAGCTGATCCAGCGTCAGTTCGTGACACTATGTTATGTACTGCTCTTGTTAATGACGAAGGCGTACGTATCTCTACAGTGGAACACCTTAACGCAGCTCTAGCGGGTATGGGTATCGACAACATTATTGTTGAAGTCGATGCACCAGAGATCCCAATTATGGATGGTAGCGCAAGCCCATTCGTATACTTGCTACAGCAAGCGGGTGTAGAAACACTGAATGCAGCGAAACGTTTTATTCGAATCAAAAAGCCAATCCGTTTTGAAGATGGCGATAAGTGGGCAGAGTTTGTGCCATTTAACGGCTTCCGTATGGACTTCGAAATCGAATTCAACCATCCAGCAATTGAATCTGATGAACAGCACCTGTTGTTTGATTTTTCTTCACAAGGCTTTGTGAAAGAAATTTCTCGTGCTCGTACCTTCGGCTTCATGCGTGATATTGAATACCTACAATCACAAAACTTGTGTTTGGGTGGTAGCTTTGATTGCGCAATCGTACTAGACGAATACCGAATTCTTAATGAAGAAGGTCTACGTTTCGAAAACGAGTTCGTAACGCATAAAGTGCTAGATGCGATTGGTGACCTTTACATGTGTGGACACGCTATTATCGGTGAGTTCCGAGCATACAAATCAGGTCACGGCCTAAATAATCAACTACTACGCGCAGTACTTGCTGATGCAGAAGCTTGGGAATGGGCAACATTCGAAGAAGAGGTTGGCTCTCCTGTTGCGTTTGCTGAACCAGGAATGGTTCTAGCGTAATTGTTGTTTACGACAATATAAGATTTTGAAAACCAGGTCATTGACCTGGTTTTTTTGTATCGATTTTCCAGATACAGTGTCGTCAGTATTTAAAAGTTGCCTAGTATTTGGCTACAGTCTGGCTAATCCATCAACAATTAGAAAGAAAAGTACCAAGCACATCAAACAAATGGGGTTATAAATGGTCGTTGGTGTGAAAATTACTTACACTAGAGGGCATTAATTTTAACTGAGGCCTTGAAAACTCTACTCTCAAGTACAATATCAAAGATACTAGATTTATCTCAGTATCCTTGGTTAGTAACTAAAGACTAGTTTATAGCTAGTAGAGACTGACGGCATTTAAAATAGATCGCGGACGATCTGAGAACGAAGAGATTCCAAGCACATGATTACTAAGCTGCTGACAAAGGTAATTGGCAGTCGCAATGACAGAACACTGCGCCGCCTTAGAAAAATTGTAAAAGAAATTAATAACTTCGAACCAACGTTTGAAGCTCTTTCAGACGATGAACTAAAAGCAAAAACGGTTGAGTTTCGTGAGCGCTTAGATAAAGGTGAATCGTTAGAACAACTTCTACCTGAAGCATTCGCTACGGTACGTGAAGCGTCGAAGCGTGTTTACGGCATGCGTCACTTTGACGTGCAATTGATTGGTGGCATGGTTCTTAATGCTGGTCAAATTGCAGAGATGCGTACTGGTGAAGGTAAGACACTGACAGCAACCCTACCAGCTTATCTTAACGCGCTACCAAGCAAAGGTGTTCACGTAATAACGGTGAACGATTACCTAGCGAAGCGTGATGCGGAAACAAACCGCCCATTATTTGAATTCCTTGGCATGACTGTTGGCGTGAATGTGGCAAACATGGCTCCGCCAGAGAAAAAAGAAGCGTACCAAGCTGACATCCTATACGGAACAAACAACGAGTTTGGTTTTGATTACCTTCGTGACAACATGGCTTTCCGTGCTGAAGACCGAGTTCAACGTGAGCGCTTCTTTGCTGTAGTCGATGAGGTTGATTCAATCTTAATTGATGAAGCTCGTACTCCGTTAATTATCTCTGGCCCCGCTGAAGATAGTTCTGACCTTTATACGCGCATTAACACTCTAATTCCTTCTCTAGAGCGTCAAGATAAAGAAGATTCAGAAGAGTACCGTGGTGAAGGTCACTACACCATGGACGAAAAATCAAAACAGGTTCACCTGACTGAAAACGGTCAAGAATTTGTAGAAGAGCTAATGGTCAAAAACGGCTTGATGGAAGAGGGTGACACACTTTACTCTCCAACCAATATCAGCCTATTGCACCATGTGAATGCTGCGCTTCGTGCACACGTATTGTTTGAGAAAAACGTCGACTACATCGTTACTGAAGAAGGCGAAGTGGTTATCGTTGATGAACATACTGGTCGTACTATGCCAGGTCGTCGTTGGTCTGAAGGTTTACACCAAGCTGTTGAAGCTAAAGAAGGTGTGAAGATTCAAAATGAAAACCAAACATTAGCATCGATCACATTCCAGAATTTCTTCCGTCTGTATGAAAAACTGTCAGGTATGACAGGTACTGCTGATACAGAAGCGTTCGAATTCCAGTCTATCTACGGCCTAGAAACGGTGGTTATCCCAACCAACAAGCCTATGGTTCGTAACGATATGCCAGATGTGGTTTATCGTACTGAAGAAGACAAGTTCAATGCGATCATTGAAGACATCAAAGACCGTGTAGCGGCTGGTCAGCCATCACTGGTTGGTACAGTTTCTATCGAGAAATCTGAGCTGCTGTCTAACGCATTGAAAAAATCAAAAATTAAGCACAACGTTCTAAATGCTAAGTTTCATGAAATGGAAGCTGAGATCGTTGCACAAGCTGGTATGCCTGGTGCGGTAACTATCGCAACTAACATGGCCGGTCGTGGTACCGATATCGTGCTAGGTGGTAGCTGGCAGGCACAACTTGAGAAGATAGAGAACCCAACCAAAGAGCAGATCGAGAAGATCAAAGCTGATTGGAGAATCATTCACGATAAAGTACTTGAGTCAGGTGGTCTGCACATCATTGGTACTGAGCGTCATGAATCTCGCCGTATCGATAACCAGCTACGTGGTCGTTCTGGTCGTCAAGGTGATGCGGGTTCTTCTCGTTTCTACCTATCAATGGAAGATTCTCTACTACGTATATTTACGTCTGATCGTATGGCTGGTCTTATCCAAAGTGGTATGGACGAAGGCGAAGCGATTGAATCTAAGATGCTGTCTCGCTCAATTGAAAAAGCACAACGTAAAGTGGAAGGTCGCAACTTCGACATCCGTAAGCAGCTTCTTGAGTACGATGATGTAGCCAATGACCAACGTAAGGTTGTTTATGAGCTACGTGATGAACTGATGAGTTCAGATGACATCAGTGAAATGATCGAACACAACCGTGAAGATGTACTGGCGTCAGTTATTGATGAATACATCGCTCCTCAGTCTCTTGAAGATATGTGGGATATTGCGGGTCTGCAAGATCGTCTGAAGAATGACTTCGATCTAGACTTTGACATTCAAGGTTGGTTAGACGAAGACGACAAGCTTTATGAAGAAGCATTGCGTGAGCGCATTCTTGGTATGGCGGTTGATTCTTACAAACAGAAAGAAGAAGTGGTTGGTGCTCAAGTACTGCGTAACTTCGAGAAGTCTGTGATGCTACAAACGCTAGACGGCCTTTGGAAAGAGCACTTGGCTGCGATGGATCACCTTCGTCAAGGTATCCACTTACGTGGTTATGCTCAGAAGAACCCGAAACAAGAGTATAAGCGCGAGTCGTTTGAACTGTTTGAAGGCCTACTAGATGTACTGAAAACAGACGTTGTGACCATCCTCTCTAAAGTTCGTGTTCAGCAACAAGAAGAAGTTGAAAAGATGGAAGCTCAACGTCAAGCTCAAGCTGAACAAGCGGCGCGTCGTGCACAAGCACAACATGCAACGGCTGAAAACCAGCTAGCTGACGATGAAGCGGATGCGGCATCTCCACAAACGGTAGTACGCGATGAGCGTAAAGTGGGTCGTAACGAACCATGTCCATGTGGAAGTGGTAAGAAGTACAAACAGTGTCACGGTAAAATTGACTAAGTTTGGTGAATCTTCGCTGTAACGGATAATTGCAGTGTCGGAGGTACTCACTTACTAACGTAAGCTCCGTGCCTCCTCCTTGCACTTAACGCGTTACAACTTAGCTTCACAAAAACTTACTGCTATTAAAAAGAGTCGCTTAGGCGGCTCTTTTTGTATGTGAAAATAATAAGGTTTCGATAGCGTCATCCTCGAGAGTGAGGGACGAGCGAATCGGGGATCTTTCGAACTAACAAAAGAGCAGATTCCCTATCTAATTCGTTCCTCATTGTAGGGAATGACGCTAGGGACATAGAAGGAACACCATCATATGAAAAGAATCCACATTGTAGCGGGCATCATCTTCAATCAAGATAAGTCACAGGTATTTATCACTAAGCGCCCAGACGATAAACACAAAGGCGGTTTTTGGGAATTTCCAGGTGGCAAGGTTGAAGCGGGCGAAACCATCGAACAAGCAATGACTCGTGAGCTCGATGAAGAGATTGGTATTAAGGTGACAGAACAGTCTCTGTTTGAACACCTTGAGTTTGATTACAGTGATAAGTCGCTTAAGTTCGATTTCATCCTTGTGACCGATTTCGAGCAACAGCCTTATGGTAAAGAAGGGCAACAAGGTGAATGGGTCTATCTTGAATCATTGAGCCAATACGCCTTCCCCGAAGCAAACGTGCCAATTTTAGAGCGAGTAATAAAAGAGTTTTCGTAATTGCTAGCCTGAGTTTGAGATTGTTGTTAGTTTAAAGAGATTAATCGATTGAACGTTGCTGCAAGAGATAAGTGGCAACGGTAACCAAAACAATGGAGATATTCGCAGTGGTAAGAATTGCAATTGCAGGAGCAGCTGGCCGTATGGGTCGTAACTTGGTGAAAGCCGCTCACCATAATTCAGAAGCAAGCGTTGGTGCTGGTTCAGAGCGTCCAGAATCATCTTTGGTCGGTGTTGACGTTGGCGAGTTATGCGGTGAAGGTCGTTTTGATGTGGCTTTAGTTGATGACCTTTCGAAAGCGGTTGAAGAGTTTGACGTGATTGTCGACTTTACCGCACCTGTAAGCACATTAGCGAATATTGAACTTTGTAAACGTCACGGTAAGAAACTGATCATTGGTACTACTGGTTTCTCTGAAGAAGAGAAGCAGGTTATTGATGCGGCTTCAAAAGAGATGGCTATCGTAATGGCACCAAACTATAGCGTTGGTGTGAACTTGGTTTTTAAGCTGTTAGAGAAGGCCGCTAAAGTGATGGGCGATTACTGTGATGTTGAAATCGTAGAGGCTCACCACCGTCATAAAGTCGATGCACCTTCTGGTACTGCGATTGGTATGGGCGAAGCGATCGCTGGTGCGATGGGCAATGAGCTAAACGATGTCGCTGTATGGTCACGCGAAGGCATTACGGGCGAGCGAACCAAAGATGAGATTGGTTTTGCGACAATCCGTGCCGGTGACATCATTGGCGAGCATACCGCAATGTTTGCTGATATTGGTGAGCGCGTTGAAATTACCCATAAAGCAACGGATAGAATGACCTTTGCTAATGGTGCGATAAAGGCAGCTGTTTGGCTAAATGATAAGCCAGCAGGCTTTTATACCATGACAGATGTCCTTGGTTTAAACGATCTGTAAATAGATATTTATGCGCTGGCAATTGCCGGCGCTTTCTTTATTTGCCCCTTTTTTCTACTTAAACTCCTCTTGGTCACTTTCTTCTTATTCTCCTATTTTCCTGATTAGAACTGCATTTAGTTGTTGTTTATCACTGCTTGGTTGTTGTTTTTGATTTAAAGCTTTAAATCTACAGGTTTACTCATTGTATTTATCGATTGCGTTTTGTTGGTGATATTTTTGCTACCTAATGGTGGGTGAAAATGACGGGCGAAAATTAGAAAATCGTAATATTCCTATTAATAGAGTATGAAAGTTGAACTTTTGAAGCTTTGATGGGGGAAATTGAATTAGTTCTTACAAATGTTTAATTTCTTTTGCGTTAAATGTTGACACGTATCACGCAGATCACTAAAATACCGCCAATTTGTCTAATTTCCATAAACACGCAGTTTTTGGTGTTGCAGGAAGGTAGATTTGCAAATTAAATCAATTTTAATGCATTTTTATTTCTGGAGGTTGTCTTGAAGAAGTCAGCACTACTCGTCCTAGAAGATGGGACAGTATTTCACGGTGAAGCCATTGGCGCTGTAGGTTCTGCAGTTGGTGAAGTCGTTTTTAATACCTCGATGACGGGGTACCAAGAAATCCTCACTGATCCTTCCTATTCTCAGCAAATCGTTACCCTTACTTACCCTCACATTGGCAATACCGGAACCAATTCCGAAGATGAAGAATCTTCTTCAATCCACGCTCAAGGCCTTGTGATTCGCGATCTCCCTCTAATCGCTTCTAACTTCCGTAATGAACAATCCCTTTCTGATTACCTTAAGTCGCAAAACGTTGTTGGTATCGCTGATATCGATACTCGTAAGCTGACGCGTATTCTTCGTGAAAAAGGCGCACAGAACGGTTGTATCGTAGCTGGCTCTTCAGTAAATGATGGAAATTTAGACGAAGCTTTGGCTCTAGCTAAAGCAAAAGAATTCCCTGGCCTGAAAGGTATGGACCTTGCGAAAGAAGTTACAACAAAAGAAGCGTATCAATGGAAACAAGGTTCGTGGACGCTTACGGGTGGACTTCCTGAAGCGAAAGCAGACTCTGAATTGCCATACCACGTTGTTGCTTATGACTTCGGTGCAAAACGAAACATCTTACGAATGCTTGTTGACCGCGGCTGCCGCCTAACGGTTGTTCCTGCTGAAACTTCTGCTGAAGAAGTACTTGCTCTGAACCCAGACGGTGTTTTCCTTTCAAATGGCCCTGGTGACCCAGAACCATGTACTTACGCAATTGAAGCAACAAAAGTGTTCCTAGAAAAAGGTTTACCAATCTTTGGTATCTGTCTAGGTCACCAGATTCTTGCTCTTGCGTCAGGCGCTAAGACAGTGAAAATGAAGTTTGGTCACCACGGTGCAAACCACCCGGTTAAAGATTTAGATCGTGATGTTGTGATGATTACTTCACAAAACCACGGCTTTGCTGCTGACGAAGATACGCTTCCAGAGACATTACGAGCGACTCATAAGTCTCTATTTGATGGTTCTCTACAAGGTATCCACCGTACAGACAAACCAGCATTTAGCTTCCAAGGTCACCCAGAAGCAAGTCCAGGTCCAGAAGATGCGGCGCCGCTATTCGACCACTTCATTGAATTAATTAACCAGTCTGTTGCAAACAAACAAGACAAAGCGTAATCCGGAGTAGTAGATAATGCCAAAACGTACTGACATTAAAAGTGTTCTAATTCTAGGTGCTGGTCCGATTGTTATCGGTCAAGCATGTGAGTTTGATTACTCTGGTGCTCAAGCTTGTAAAGCACTTCGCGAAGAAGGTTACCGAGTTATTCTTGTAAACTCGAACCCAGCGACAATCATGACTGACCCAGACATGGCTGATGCGACTTACATCGAACCTATCCAATGGGAAGTGGTTCGTAACATCATCGCTAAAGAGAAGCCTGATGCAGTTCTACCGACAATGGGCGGCCAAACTGCACTTAACTGTGCGTTAGATTTAGAAAAATACGGCGTACTTGAAGAGTTCGGCGTAGAGATGATTGGCGCAACTGCTGACGCTATCGATAAAGCTGAAGACCGCTCTCGTTTTGATAAAGCAATGAAAGCTATTGGTCTTGAGTGTCCAACGGCTGATACAGCGAAAACGATGGAAGAAGCTTACAAAGTTCAAGAAATGGTTGGTTTCCCTTGTATCATTCGTCCATCGTTTACGATGGGTGGTACAGGCGGTGGTATCGCTTATAACAAAGAAGAATTTGAAGAAATTTGTCGTCGTGGTTTGGACTTGTCTCCAACCAACGAACTTCTAATCGATGAGTCACTTATCGGTTGGAAAGAGTACGAGATGGAAGTGGTTCGCGACAAGAACGACAACTGCATCATCGTATGTGCGATTGAAAACTTTGACCCAATGGGTATTCACACGGGTGACTCGATCACCGTAGCTCCAGCACAAACGCTGACAGACAAAGAATACCAACTAATGCGTAACGCTTCTCTAGCGGTACTGCGTGAGATTGGTGTTGAAACGGGTGGCTCAAACGTACAGTTTGGCATTAACCCGAAAGATGGCCGTATGGTTATCATCGAGATGAACCCACGTGTATCTCGTTCTTCTGCACTTGCTTCTAAAGCAACAGGTTTCCCAATCGCTAAGATTGCAGCGAAACTGGCTGTTGGCTTTACGCTAGACGAGCTAATGAATGACATCACTGGTGGCGCAACGCCAGCATCATTCGAACCAACAATCGATTACGTAGTAACTAAGATTCCTCGTTTTAACTTCGAGAAGTTTGCAGGTGCTAACGACCGTCTAACGACTCAAATGAAGTCGGTTGGTGAAGTTATGGCTATCGGCCGTAACCAACAAGAATCTCTACAGAAAGCACTTCGCGGTCTAGAAGTTGGCGCAACTGGTTTTGACGAAATGGTCGACCTAGATGCACCTGACGCTCTAACGACGATTCGCCATGAGCTTAAAGAAGCTGGTTCTGACCGTATTTGGTACATCGCAGATGCTTTCCGTGCTGGTATGTCAGTTGATGGTGTATTCAACCTAACGCAAATTGACCGTTGGTTCCTAGTTCAAATCGAAGACATCGTAAAACTAGAGCAAGAACTTAAAGCGAAAGGCTTTGCTGGTCTGAATAAAGACGAGCTAATGAAGCTTAAGCGTAAAGGTTTTGCTGATGCTCGCCTGTCTAAGATTCTAGGTGTGGCTGAAAGTGAAATTCGTCGTCTACGTGACCAATACGATATTCACCCAGTCTACAAGCGTGTAGATACGTGTGCGGCTGAGTTCTCTTCTGATACGGCTTACATGTACTCATCTTACGATGATGAATGTGAATCGAACCCAACAGACAAAGAGAAAATCATGATCTTAGGCGGCGGTCCAAACCGTATCGGCCAAGGTATTGAATTCGATTACTGTTGTGTACATGCATCTCTAGCACTACGTGAAGATGGCTACGAAACAATCATGGTTAACTGTAACCCTGAGACAGTTTCGACAGACTACGATACGTCTGACCGTCTGTACTTTGAACCAGTAACTCTGGAAGACGTACTAGCAATCGTTCGTGTTGAGAAGCCAAAAGGCGTTATCGTTCAGTACGGTGGTCAAACACCACTGAAACTGGCTCGTGAGCTTGAAGCTGCTGGCGTACCAATCATTGGTACTAGCCCAGACGCAATCGACCGTGCAGAAGACCGTGAGCGTTTCCAAGTTGCTGTTGACCGTCTTGGTCTTCTACAACCAGAAAACGCGACAGTAACAACAATGGAGCAAGCGGTAGAGAAATCTCGCGAAATCGGTTTCCCATTGGTTGTTCGTCCTTCTTATGTTCTTGGTGGTCGAGCGATGGAAATCGTATACGACGAGCAAGACTTACGCCGCTACTTCAACGAAGCAGTTAGCGTTTCAAACGAATCTCCAGTACTACTTGATAGCTTCCTAGACGATGCTGTTGAAGTGGACGTTGATGCGATTTGTGACGGTGAGCGCGTTGTTATTGCGGGTATCATGGAGCATATCGAGCAAGCGGGTGTTCACTCAGGTGACTCAGCATGTTCTCTTCCGGCTTACACGTTAAGCCAAGAAATCCAAGACGTAATGCGTGAGCAAGTTGAAAAGCTAGCGTTCGAGTTGGGTGTTCGTGGTCTAATGAATACGCAGTTTGCTGTTAAGAACAACCAAGTGTACCTAATCGAGGTTAACCCTCGTGCAGCACGTACAGTGCCGTTCGTATCGAAAGCAACAGGCGCAGCAGTCGCTAAGATTGCAGCTCGTGTGATGGCTGGTCAATCGTTAGAGTCTCAAGGCTTTACGAAAGAAATCATCCCACCTTACTACTCAGTGAAAGAGGTTGTTCTTCCGTTCAACAAATTCCCTGGTGTTGATCCACTGTTAGGCCCAGAAATGCGCTCTACTGGTGAAGTTATGGGTGTTGGCGCAACGTTTGCTGAAGCATACTCTAAAGCTGAATTGGGTTGTGGTCACATCTACCCTGAAGGCGGTCGTGCATTGCTTTCTGTTCGCGAAGGCGACAAAGAGCGTGTTGTTGACCTAGCATCTAAGCTATCTAAGCTTGGTTACCAGCTAGACGCAACTCACGGTACAGCTGTTATCCTTGGCGAAGCGGGCATTAACCCACGTCTAGTAAACAAGGTACACGAAGGTCGTCCTCACATTCTTGACCGTATCAAGAACAACGAGTACACGTACATCGTGAACACTGCGGCTGGCCGTCAAGCGATTGAAGATTCTAAAGTTCTTCGTCGTGGCGCATTGGCTGAGAAAGTGAACTACACGACTACGCTAAACGCAGCATTCGCGACTTGTATGGCGCACACTGCAGACGCGAAAACGTCAGTAACTTCAGTTCAAGAGTTACACGCACAAGTTAAAGCTTCTCTAGCTTAATAGGCTCACGTGTATCGCTGTTAAGCGGATATAAATGCTCAAAGCCCACTCTTCGGAGTGGGCTTTTTTATGTCTGTCATCTGGTGTCGGTTAGATGGTGAAAATCTGGTGATGGCTAAATGAAGAAAATTTGGAATAGGTTACAATCTTGTGTTTCGTTGTTGATTGTTTGCTCGCGGTGGTAAGTTGTCGCTATACGAGAATTTAAGGCGTTGGGTATATGGAAATTACTCTAGAAATATTGGCTATCTTGTTTGTTGTTGCAACGGCGGCAGGCTTTATCGATGCAATGGCTGGCGGCGGTGGATTGTTGACTCTACCTGCATTGCTAGCGGCCGGAGTGCCACCCACGCAGGCACTGGCAACCAATAAACTCCAAAGCTCCTTCGGCAGCTTCTCTGCGAGTTGGTATTTCGTGCGCAATGGTATCGTCAGTATTAAAGAGATGCGCCTCGCTATCTTTTGTACCTTTATTGGTTCTGCAATTGGTGCCGAGCTAGTCCAACACATTGATGCGAGCTTACTGACCAGTGTTATCCCGTTGCTGCTCATCGCTATCTCTCTCTATTTCCTGTTAGCCCCCCAAACTAGAGCGTCTGAAGGAAAACAGAAGATCTCTGAGGCGATGTTTGCTCTGTGTGTTGGTGGCGGTGTGGGTTTCTATGATGGCTTTTTTGGCCCAGGAACAGGTTCTATCTTCACCGTCTGCTTTGTTGCGATTGGTCACTTCTCGTTAGTCGATGCAACGGCGCGCACTAAGGTACTTAACTTTACCTCGAATATCGCGGCCTTAATTTTCTTTATTTTGGCTGGTTTGCCAATTTGGGAGTTGGGTTTAGTAATGGCGGTCGGCGGTTTTATGGGCGCTCAGCTTGGCGCTAAAGTGGTGGTGACAAAAGGGCAAAAATGGATTCGCCCTCTTGTGATCGTGATGTCGATGCTAATGGCGTCTAAACTGCTTTGGGAACAGCATCAACAATGGATTCTATCAGTGTTTTAACTCGCGGAGACTGATAGCTGTTCGGCCTTACACAGATATGAATCGGTCGAATAAGGCCTTCTAGTTCTTGGAAGCTATACAGATATTTAGGTTCAATATTGAGTGTTTTTACTATTGAGAGCGGGATTAAGGCCGGTCCAGTCCCACCCAAAGCAAGTTGCGCTGCTGCGGTGTAGGCATCCATCTCCATCAAGGGTTTAATACCAAACTTTTCTAACACTGAGAGCTGATAAGAGTTGGCAGGGTTGGTCATATCGTTGGTAATCACCAATGGAGGAAGCTCCGTTAACGGCGACTTACTCACTATGTAAAACGGCTCATCAAATAGGTGAAAGGTCATCAACCCATGATGCGGTGGCAGTAAGCCAGCACACAACCCCAAGGTCGCCTTACCAGACTGCACTCGCTCGATAATTCTTGGTGTATGGTTAGTGGTGATGGTGATGTATTTATCTTGCTGGATAAATTGGCCCATCATCTCACCTAAATAACCCGCTATCAGAGACTTAGAGCTATCTAAAGTAATGAGAGTGGTATCTTCCAACTCTTGCTGTTCATAAATAAGCCCTCTAAGTTCATTGAATGTAGGGCCTATGCTCTCGATTAATGCAATCGCATCCGGCGTCAGTTTTATCTGTCGGCCACTCGGCTCGATGAGCTTTTTACCTAGCTTCTTTTCTAAATTCGCAATCCGTTTGCTGACCGCTGATTGGCTGATATAAAGCAAGCTGCCTGTGCGGCTCATGGTTTTTGCTTTACTCAATACCAGTAGAGTTTCGATTCCTTCGAGTAGCATTGGGTTATATTCATGAAAGTTGGGAATGATTGGATTAAGTTACCTTAAACGCTATTCATTCTCTAGATTTGAAACTAAAGGTTTGAACTCAGTTAGGTATTTTTAATTGGGAACGCTAAGTGTCACGAGAGCATTTGAATGGATAGCAGAGTGAGCTGGATTAAAAAAGACTCCTTTGCGGAGCCTTTTAGTCATCGTTCTATCTATTTGATAGCGAAGGTTGGCAATGACAAGTGCCAGCGAATAGCGCCAAGCCTAATCAATAGTGTCGTAAACACACCGGCCAAAAAGGCGGTTTCTGAGTCGTGTCCCATGTTGAGCGCCATGGTATGGAAAGTACCACCAATGATACAAGCGGTCGCATAGACTTCACTTCTTAGAATCATTGGCACTTCGCGTGCAAGCACGTCACGGATAATACCGCCACCACAGCCTGTGATAACACCCATGATAATGGCCACTAATGCCGAGTCTTGATAAATCAGTGCTTTTTCTACACCAATACCAACAAACACCGCTAAGCCGATCGCATCACATACCGGCAATATCCACCAAGCCAGACGCTTTGGACGTCTTACTATAATCATGGTCAGCAAACAGGTGGTGATGATAACCCAAAGGTAGGTGGTATCGGTGATCCAAAACACGGGAGTTGCTCCTAGTGCCATGTCACGAATAGTACCGCCGCCAATCGCGGTTACGCTGCCTAAAACGGCTACGCCAAAGGGATCCATCTTAAGACGGCCAGCGACAAATACGCCTGAGACAGCAAAAATGGCAGTGCCAAATAAATCGATAATATAAAGCAGCATGGAGTCCATGATACTGGTGCTCTTATGGTTGAAATTGTAGGGACAGGTCGGTGGCGAATTGTACGAAAAAACGCAGCAAATAGTTAGTGATTTTGCCTAGCTCTATCGAAGAAATCGCATACTTGTTGGAGCGCTTTCAAAGTTCTCGTCGTAGGGCGATTAATCCAGTCAGAGTTGAGTGACCAAATCTGATTTTGAGCGACCGCCGGGATCTCATCTTCCCAAGTTTGCCACATGGTTCCATTCTCAATTGCGTGCTGAGAAGTGAAGATCACTTGCGGCTTCCTTAACACAACTTGTTCAATGCCAACTTGCGGGTAAGGGGAAGCACTGTCTTCGAAAATATTGTGGCCACCACAAAACTCAAACACCTCACTTGGCCAGTGTCCTTGAGCAACAGTGATGATCGGCTTCTCACTGAGTTGGTAGAAGTAGTTTACTGGCTCGGCATCTTTGTATTTTAGTCTCAACGCGTTGAGCTGCTCTCTGTATTGTTGAGCGTTATTTTCGCCAATACTTGGATCGCTTGCGAATTGGCTAAGTTGCTCAATATTGGTCGCGATGTTATCTAGGCTCTTGGTTTTTGAGTAATAAATATTAAAACCAAATTGCTCCAGTTTCGCGAGTTCTCTGGGCGGGTTTCCCGCTGGCCATGCGAGAATGAGATCAGGTTGCAGGGCGATGATCTTCTCAACCTTGATGCCTTGGTAATTCGCCACTTTCTCTAGCTTGTCAGCTTGTATTGGATAATCACTTCGCTCACTCACCGCAACAAGCTTATCACCTAAACCAGCGCTGTATGCGAGTTCAGTGGCATGAGGAGCAAGGCTAACCACGCGTTGAGCCGGCTGTACTTGTTCTTGAGTCAGTGGTGCTTCTTCTGCAAATGATAAAGGCAGCCATAAGCTGGAAGACAAAATAGTAAGGCTTGTAACAAGTGCTGATGGTTTCACTCTAAATCCCTTGGTGAACAAATAGTAAGATTAGGCTTTGTAAAAATATCCAGATAGCGATGCGACCAAACAGCAGTTTTTGAAGTTGAGACAAGTGCAGGGCTGAAGGGGCGATTCTGCCGCCTAATTTTGCTCGAATAGCTTTGGTGTTGTCGTAAATCGCAGGGCCGCCCAGTGACAGCTCAAGCTTGTTGCCGACAGCAGTAATCAACCATGCAGGGCCGGGCAATGGCCAAGAGCGACTCTGAGCGAGCATCATCTTGAATGTGTGAGACGCTTTATCACCACATACAATCATTAAGGCAAACAATCGCATTGGTATAAATTCTAGGATAGCGACGATCTTGATTGCCGTGGATCCAAATGGAGAGAACTGCTTACGGCTTGGTGACCACGCTCGCGCTAATTCGACAATCAGGCGATACATTAAAGCGGCGATTCCACCACCAATGGCGTACCAGAATAAAACACAAACCACATTACGAGCGTAACCCATGATGATAGTTTCAGCAGCGGCTTTGCCAAGCCCAAGTGATGACAGTGATTCAGTTTGACGATTAACAATAGGCGCTAATAACTGGCGAGCCGTGGCTTTATCTTCTCGGCCAAGAGCTTTGATCAGTTGATTTGCCAACTTTTCATTGTTACGCCAATCAATGGCGAGTAACAACAGCGCTAATTCAAACAGTTGTGATTGCCAAACCAGTGGCTGCAGTGCCAATAGAATAACCAGAGCAGGCAAGACCATTAACCCCCAAGCTAAAGTGCCTGAGATTAAGCTTTGGGAATAATTCTGATTGTTATTAACCTTAGTTGCTAAAAGTTCAGCAAACTTATGCCATAAGGTCGTGGGGTGTGCGGCATGGGGGATAGGTAAAATTAAATGAAAAAGCAGTGCTCCCCACATTACAAGGAGCACGCCATTTGCAAATACCTGATCAAACAGTGTTTGCATGTCTAGTCGCTTACTTTAGTAGGGCAACCATCTTGATAACCATCTCAGAAGAGCTTTGCGCTGCAAGTGGCAGGAACTCTTCGAAGCTCATTGGTGATTCTTTGTCTGCAACGTCAGAGATTGCACGAACAACCACGAATGGTACTTGGAATTGGTGACAAGCTTGAGCGATAGCCGATGCTTCCATCTCTACAGCAACCACTGATGGGAAGTGCTTGCGGATGAACGCTTGGCGTTCTGCTGTGCAAACAAACGCGTCGCCAGTACAGATAAGGCCACGAACGGCGTGCTTATCTTCCATTTGTGCTAGAGCTTGTTCTGCAACAGCCATCAGCTTGTCATCTGCCTTGAATGCTGCAGGTTGACCAGCCATTTGGCCGATTTCGTAACCGAAAGCTGTAACGTCAGCATCGTGGTGACGAACTTCAGTAGAGATAACCACATCGCCAAGGTTCAGTGTTGAATCAAAACCGCCAGCAGAGCCAGTGTTTAGAACGACATCTGGTTGGTATTCGCTTAGCAGGATTGAAGTACCAACAGCAGCTGCTACTTTACCAATGCCTGATTGAAGCAAAACAACGTCAACACCATTTAGCTGACCAGAGAAAAAGGTACAACCGCCTTTATTAACTTCAGTAATGTCTGAAATTGCTGCTTTTAGGATCGCAACTTCTTGCTCCATTGCGCCAATGATGCCGATTTTCATGTGTAGTCTCTTAATAAATAATATTTAAACAGTAGAGCGAAATTGTAGCATGGAAGAGAAGTGTCGAGCGACAACCCAGAAGCACTTCTCATCCGAATACAGACGATTTATCTGTGTATTCTTTTATCTATTTGATTAAGCCTTCGTTTTTCAAGCTAGCACGAAGTTGATCCGCTCGTTTTCGGTTTACGCCAAAATCAGAATGGCCAGTGCGAGACTCTGAACGCACGATCAGTTTGCCATCAGTGATCTTAAGCTCTAAATCATCGACAAAGCGTATGATGCGAGAAGTACATTCAACACGTAGGTAATCTTCGGTTTTACTCGCGGTTTTCGAACCCGGTAAGGTTAATGCAACCTGCTCAATCGCATCTAAGTTTGCTGAATCTGATAACTCAAACGCGGCCAATGCATGCTGCTCACGGTCATCTTGAGTTGATACGCAGTTTGGTTTGTCTCCACAAGGTGATGAAGTTCTGTCTTTCATGTCCGTGATTCCTTGGCTGCAAGCGGTTAAAGTCAAAAGAGATAGAGAAAGGAGAGCGGCTTTTTTCATAGTGTGTCCTATGGCGTTGTTTTTAATTCTAGTTGTAGTTATCGGTATTGGCTTGTTTGTCATTGTTTTACGTATTTACGTATTTACGTATTTACGTGATGCTTGTGATAAACGAATCTAATTCAAAAAAGGATCCATAATTGGATCCTTTTTTATAGTAACGAACTGAGTAATAAAGGAAACCCAATCACACTTCTAGGTAATCCAAGATCCCTTCTGCGGCTTTACGGCCTTCATCGATAGCGGTTACCACTAAGTCAGATCCTCGAACAGCATCGCCACCAGCGAATATCTTGCTGTTGGTGGTTTGGTATTGAAACTCTTGTTTGCCGGGAGCCTTGATGCGCCCCCATTGGTCGAGCTCTACACCAAATGGTTCTAGCCATTCCATTGCATGAGGTTGGAAACCAAATGCCATGATCACGGCATCAGCTTCAAGAACATGCTCACTGCCTTCAACCGGTTCAGGACGACGGCGGCCTGCCTCATCTGGTTCACCCAAGGCTGTTTTCACCACTTTAACGCCAGTCACATGACCGGATGAATCGGTTTCCAGTGCTAATGGTTGAAGGTTGAACATGAACTTCACGCCTTCCTCTTTTGCATTTTTCACCTCTCGGCGAGAGCCCGGCATGTTCGCTTCATCTCGGCGATAAGCACAAACAACATTAGCAGCGTGTTGACGAATTGACGTTCGGACACAGTCCATTGCAGTATCACCACCACCAAGCACGACTACTTTCTTGCCTTTCATGTCGATGAATGGCGTTGGGTTATCCAGCTCCATGACCTTGTAGGTATTGGAAACAAGGAAGGGTAGGGCATCATAAACGCCCGGTGCTTCTTCGTTGTCTAACCCAGCACGCATGTTTTTGTAGGTGCCGACACCTAAGAAAACGGCATCATAGTCATCGACTAATTGTTGCAGCTGAACGTCTTTACCGACTTCGGTATTCATTTTAAATTCAACGCCCATTCCACTAAAGATACGGCGACGATTTTCCATGATGCCTTTCTCAAGTTTGAACGATGGGATACCAAACGTCAGTAGACCGCCGATCTCCGGATAGCGGTCAAACACAACAGCTTTTACGCCATTACGGACTAGGATATCAGCTGCAGCAAGACCTGCTGGGCCTGCGCCGATGATAGCGACCTTTTTGTCGGTCCATTCAACGTGAGACATGTCTGGCTTCCAGCCCATCTCAAACGCTTTGTCATTGATGTATTTTTCAATATTGCCGATGGTTACTGCGCCGAAATCGTCGTTGAGCGTACAAGAGCCTTCACATAGACGATCCTGAGGGCAAACTCGTCCGCAAACCTCAGGCAAGCTGTTGGTTTGATGGGACAGTTCAGCCGCTTCGATAATGCGCCCTTCATTGGCAAGCTTGAGCCACTGAGGGATGTAGTTATGAACTGGACATTTCCATTCACAGTAAGGGTTACCACAGTCTAAACAGCGGTCAGCTTGCGCTTTGGCTTGTTGCTTAGTGAAAGGTTCGTAGATCTCTACAAACTCAATCTTACGTATCTTGATTGGCTTCTTCGCTGGATCTACGCGATTCACATCAATAAATTGGTATACATTCTGGCTCATTATTGGCTCCTTCCAATTATTGCGCTTGAACACGAAGTTCAGCAGAGCTGCGGCTTTGGTGACCGAGCAAGGTGTTGAGATCCGCCGTCTTCGGCTTCACTAGGTAGAACTTTGGAATCCATTCATCAAAGTTCGCCAGAATAGCTTCAGCGTGTACTGAGCCAGTCTCTTCTAAGTGCTCAGCAATCAGGCCGCGTAGATGTTCTTGGTGGATAAATAGGTCAGACAGAGAAAGTGCTTCGACCGACTCGTTGTTTACACGGCCTTGGAAGTCTTCATTCTTGTCCATGACATAAGCAAACCCACCTGTCATACCGGCGCCGAAGTTCACTCCGGTTGCGCCAAGAATGGCAACAATACCACCGGTCATGTATTCACAGGCATTGTCACCTGCACCTTCAATCACGGCAACGGTGCCTGAGTTACGCACGCCAAATCGTTCGCCTGCAGTACCTGCTGCAAATAGCTTGCCTCCGGTCGCACCATACAAACAAGTGTTACCTATGATGGTCGCTTCGTTACAAACAAATGCAGTGCCTTGGTGAGGTTTGATAACCACCTTACCGCCCGCCATGCCTTTGCCGACATAGTCATTGGCATCGCCTGTCAGATACAGCTCTACGCCGCCAGCGTTCCAAACCGCAAAGGATTGACCTGCTGTGCCATCGAGATATAACTTAATTGGTGACCCCGCCATACCTTGGTTCCCGTAACGTTTGGCAATTTCGCCAGAGATACGAGCGCCAATCGAGCGATCGGTGTTGATTACGTTGTAGTAAAGGCTGGTGGATTGACGTTTCTCAATCGCATCGATTGCGTCATCAAGGATCTGTTGGTTGAGTTGAGCCTTATCAAACGGTGCGTTTGGCTCTGTCCAAAACAGTGGGTGACCTTCTGGAGATACCGGAGCTTCCAATATCGAAGAGAGATCGAGCTTGCTCTGTTTCGCCGTGAGGCCTTGAACGGCTTCAAGCAAATCAGTACGACCAATCAGATCAGTAAGTTTTTCTACGCCAAGTTCTGCAAGGTACTGGCGAACTTCATCGGCTAGGCCGGTAAAGTAGTTCACCACCATGTCTGGTAGGCCTTTGAAGTATTCGCGGCGTAGGGTTTCATCTTGCGTAGCCACACCTGTCGCACAGTTATTTAGGTGACAGATTCGCAAGAACTTACAACCCATTGCGACCATTGGTGCGGTACCAAAACCAAAGCTTTCAGCGCCTAGAATCGCGCCTTTAATGACGTCGAGGCCGGTTTTTAAACCACCATCGACTTGCAGGCGGATCTTATGACGAAGTCCGTTGGCGACGAGTGCTTGTTGAGTTTCGGCTAAGCCAAGCTCCCAAGGACAACCTGCATATTTCACTGAAGTCAGTGGGCTTGCCGCGGTACCACCGTCGTAACCGGAGATCGTAATCAAGTCGGCATAAGCTTTCGCTACACCCGTGGCAATGGTGCCTACACCCGGTTCAGATACTAATTTTACTGAAACCAAGGCTTTAGGGTTAACTTGCTTAAGGTCGAAAATCAGCTGCGCCAGATCTTCGATAGAATAAATATCGTGATGTGGAGGAGGAGAGATCAGAGTCACGCCCTGAACTGAGTATCTCAGTTTAGCTATTTCTGCCGTGACTTTATGACCCGGTAGTTGACCGCCTTCTCCTGGTTTCGCACCTTGTGCGACTTTGATTTGTAGAACATCCGCATTGGTTAAGTAATGTGGCGTCACACCAAAACGACCAGAAGCTATCTGTTTAATTCGTGAGTTGCGATCAGTCCCAAAGCGTCGTGGATCTTCACCGCCTTCACCAGAGTTAGAGTAGCCACCTAAGCGGTTCATCGCCATGGCCAGCGCTTCATGAGCTTCTGGGCTTAAGGCACCAATCGACATGGCTGCCGAGTCGAAGCGCTTAAAGAGATCGCTACTTGGCTCGACTTGTTCTAGAGGTAGAGGTTGTTCGGCTTTTTTGAGGCTCATTAAGTCGCGCAGCATAGCAGCAGGACGAGCATTAACTTGCTTCGCAAAAGATTTATAATCTGATGTTTCGCCTGTCTTTACGGCGGTTTGCAAGGTACTGACTACGTCTGGGTTGTAGGCGTGGTATTCGCCGCCATGTACGTATTTGAGTAAGCCACCATGTTCCAGTGGTTTACGTTTAGTCCATGCTTTACGAGATAGGTTATAGATATCTTGTTGGAAGTCGCTAAAGCTAGCACCTTGGATACGAGTCGTTACGCCACGGAAACACAAATCAACCACATCGGTATGTAAACCGACCGCCTCAAATAACTGCGAGCAGCGATACGAAGCAATTGTCGAGATACCCATCTTCGACATGATCTTATACAGACCTTTGTTGATACCGTTTTGGTAATTTTGCAATGCAGTGCGATAGTCTTTATCTAATGAACCATCGTCCAACATTTTGCCCAGAGCTTCATAAGCGAGATACGGGTAAACCGCGGTGGCGCCGAAACCAAGCAATACTGCAAATTGGTGTGGGTCACGTGCGGTTGCTGTTTCAACCACGATGTTAGCATCACAACGTAGGTTGGTGTCTGCGAGTCGAGTTTGTACTGCACCGACAGCCATTGCTGCTGGAACGGGTAGCTTACCTTTCTCTAAACCTTTGTCTGAAAGCACAACCAAAACGGCGCCGTCACGTACATCTTGAACCGCACGATCACACAAGTCGTTGATGGCTTGTTCGAGATCTTTTTCTGCTGGGTCATAGTGCATGCTAAGAATCGTATGGCCATAATGCTTTTGATTTAATTGCAGAAGTTGCTGCATATCAGAATAAAGCAGAACGGGTGAATCAAACGTCACACGGTAAGCATGCCCATCGGTTTCACAGAACACATTCATCTCTTGGCCGATACTGGTTGCCAGAGACATAACGTGTTTTTCACGCAAAGGGTCAATTGGTGGGTTGGTGACTTGAGCAAACTTCTGACGGAAATAATCAGTGATGAGACGCTCTTTAGAAGACAGCACTGCCATTGGCGTATCGTCGCCCATAGAACCGACCGCTTCTTGTCCCATGTCACCGAGTACACGCAGTACTTGGTCTGACTCTTCGTTGCTCATTGCAAACTGTTTTTGATAGGTCTTTAGGGTGTCATCATCAAAATTACGCTTACCGACTTGGTCATCTGCTAGTGCTGAAAACGGTGTTAACTTGTGAACGTTCTTATCCATCCACTCTTTATATGGGTGACGGCCTTTAAGATCATTGTCGATCTCGTTCGACTGCCATAGCTTACCGCGACGCGTATCAATAACGAGTAATTCACCCGGGCCAACACGTCCTTTCTCTGCCACTTCGTCTGGCGCATAATTCCAGATACCGACTTCGGATGCCAAGGTGATTAGGTTGTCTTTTGTGATCACATAGCGAGCAGGGCGTAATCCGTTTCTGTCGAGGTTACATGCAGCATAACGGCCGTCAGACAGTACGATACCCGCAGGGCCATCCCACGGTTCCATGTGTTTTGAGTTGAAATCGTAAAAGGCACGAAGCTCAGGATCCATGTCTGGGTGGTTTTGCCAAGCGGGCGGCACAAGCATACGCATCGCTCGGAACACATCCATACCACCGGCAAGGAATAGATCGAGCATGTTGTCTAAGCTTGAGGAGTCTGATCCTGTCTCATTCACAAAAGGTGCGGCCGTTTGTAAATCGGGCAGCAGCGGTGAAGAGAATTTATAGGCACGAGCCTTGGCCCATTGACGGTTACCTTCAATGGTATTGATCTCACCATTGTGCGCCAAATAACGGAATGGTTGAGCCAATGGCCAACGCGGTTGTGTGTTAGTTGAGAAACGCTGGTGGAACAGACATATTGCTGATTCCATACGTAAGTCAGCAAGATCGAGGTAAAATCGCGGAAGATCGGCGGGCATACACAAGCCTTTGTAGACCATGACTTGAGTCGACAGGCTACAAATATAGAAATCTTTGTCTTCGGTAATCTGCTTTTCAATTCGACGACGAGCGATGTATAGGCGTCGTTCGATATCGCGTTCACGCCAACCCGCAGGGGCCGAGATAAACACTTGCTGAATATTGGGAACAGAATCTTTGGCGATTGGGCCTAATACGTCGGTGTTGGTTGGCACGATACGCCAGCCCGCTACGGTTAAAGTCTCTTGAGCGAGCTCTTTATTGACGATGTCTTGCGCCGATTGCGCTTTGATTGGGTCTTGGCTGAAAAAAATCATGCCGACAGCGTATTGCTTGCCGAGCTTGAAGTTATTCTCTTCAGCAATAATTCTGAGATAAGAGTCGGGCTTCTGTAGCAATAAGCCACAGCCATCTCCGGTTTTACCATCCGCAGCGATACCACCACGGTGTGTCATGCGATCGAGGGCTGAAATAGCAGTTCGTACCAACTTATGACTCGGTTGGCCTTCCATTTGCGCTATTAAACCAAATCCACAGTTGTCTTTTTCAAGACTAGGATCATATAGAGCCATTGCAATTCTCCCTTTTGCTTCGCTGTCATCCAGACAGTAAATGACTAACTATTCATGTACTTGTTATTTTTTATGAACTTATAGTTTGTTTTTAGCTAGCTAAAACGTTATTGGTTGTGTTAACAAAACCGATTGGTTTTATTTTCATCAGCTTTACAACGTATAGCTAATTGTGTTTAAGGTCAAGTTCATGGTTAATTATCATGTGTAAACGCGATTAGCCACGTAATAATCTAAAATAGTCGATGAAGATCAATGAGATATAAAAGCCAGATGTTAACGGGATTTAACATGCACTGCTGGAGTGATTGAGAAAGAGTGGAAGGCCAGATAGAAAAAAGGCTAGCATCGAGTGCTAGCCAAATATAAAAGTTAGGAAGGGTGTTGCTTTTTCCCTAGGCTAACGTCATCGACGCTAGCCCGAGAAATATTATGCGGAAAGCATGAGTGAATCTGCTTTCGCTTCTAAGTTTGAGTTACCCATTAAGAAGTCATCAATGGCAATTGCACATTCACGACCTTCATTAATACAACGTACAACCAGAGATTGGCCAGTACGCATATCACCAGCAGCGAAAACGCCTTTCTGGTTCGTTGCAAAACCTTCAGAAGCAACGTTACCGCGCTCGTCCAGTTTAATGTCTAGTTGAGCAAGCACGCCTGTTGGCTCTGGGTGTAAGAAGCCCATCGCTAGAAATGCCATGTCACAAGGGATAACACGTTCAGAGTTCGCTACTTCATCAAAACCTGGACGTTCGCCTGGTTTCGCGTCTTGCCAAACGATGTCAGCGATACGAAGTCCGGTTACATTACCGTTATCGTCAGAGATGAACTCTTTAGTCAGGATGTTCCAATGACGTTCACAACCTTCTTCGTGAGAAGTGGTGGTCTTCATGATCATTGGGTACTGAGGCCAAGGCATATTAGCAGGGCGCTTCTCAGGTGGGATCGGCATGATCTCAACCTGAGTAATGCTTGCTGCTTTATGACGGTTTGATGTACCCACACAGTCAGAACCCGTATCACCACCACCGATAACCACAATGTGCTTATCTTTAGCGTGAAGCTCTTCTGTTTTTAGGTCTAAGTCGTTGGCACGGCGGTTGTTTTGACCAAGGAATTCCATGGCAAAGTGAACGCCTTTCAGCTCACGACCTGGGATTGGCAAGTCACGTGGAACCGTAGAACCACCCGTTAGCAATACCACATCAAACTCTTGGCGTAGCTGTTGAGCATTAACATCAACACCGATATGTTGGTTCACTTTAAACTCAACGCCAGCTTCAGCCATTAGGTTGATCTTACGATCAATCACGTCCATACCCAGTTTGAAATCTGGGATACCGAAACGCAGTAGGCCACCCACTTTCTCGTCACGTTCAAATACCGTCACAGAGTGACCGGCACTGTTTAGTTGCTCAGCAGCAGCTAGACCAGCGGGACCTGAACCTATAACGGCAACGGTTTTACCCGTACGTGAACGAGGTATTTTAGGTTTTGCGTACCCTTCACGGTACGCAGTTTCTACAATTGTTTTCTCGATATTACAGATAGTGATTGGGTCTTGGTTGATGCCAAGAACACAGGCACTTTCACAAGGAGCAGGACAAACACGACCTGTAAACTCAGGGAAGTTGTTGGTAGAGCTTAGAATGTTCCAAGCCTCTTCCCAGCTGTCACGATAAACAGCGTCATTGAATTCTGGGATGATGTTACCAATCGGACAGCCGTTGTGACAGAAAGGTACGCCACAGTCCATACAACGAGATGCTTGAGTACTGATCTTTTCACCAAACTCTTCGTTAAGTACGAACTCTTTGTTGTCTTCAATTCGAACTGACGGGTCGAGCTTTTTTGGAAGCTCACGACCGTGTTCTAAAAATCCAGTAGGCTTACCCATTATACTGCCTCCACTTCTTCCGTTTGTGCCTGTTGTGCTTCAGCTTTACGCTTCTCAAGAACTGCTTTGTAGTCGCGTGGCATTACTTTAACTAGTGATGCGACACTTACTTCAAAGTTGTCTAGGAAAGACTGAGCAACTTCACTTCCTGTGAATTCAACATGCTTCGTTAGCATATCTAGTAGAAGATCTTTATCTTCTTGTTCAATTGGATCTAGGTCTACAAGTTCTGCGTTGAGCTTGGTTTCGAAGTCACCTGCTTTATCCCAAACATAAGCGACACCGCCACTCATACCTGCAGCAAAGTTACGGCCCGTTGAGCCAAGGATAATTGCCGCGCCACCTGTCATGTATTCACAACCGTGGTCACCAACACCTTCAACAACAACCTTCGCGCCAGAGTTACGAACACAGAAACGTTCGCCAGCCATACCGCGAATGAAAGATTCACCTGAGGTTGCACCGTAGAAACATACGTTACCCACCACGATATTATCTTCCGCAACGATAGTAGATTTAGCATCTGGGTATAGTACCAAAGTACCGCCAGACAGACCTTTACCCCAGTAATCGTTCGCGTCGCCTTCTACTTCGAACTTAACGCCTTTCGCAAGGAACGCACCGAAAGATTGGCCAGCACTACCGTGGAACTTAACGTTCATTGGCTGTGGTAAACCTTGGTCTTTGTAAACTTTCGAGATTTCGTTCGACAGCATCGTGCCTGCTGAACGGTCCGTGTTGATGATAGGGAACTGAGCGGTAACCGCTTCACCTTTCTCAAGCGCTGGGATTGCAGCCTGAATCAACTTACGGTCTAGAACGTCTTCAAGATTATGATTCTGTGTTGTCTGGTTGTAGATACCATCTTCTGCACGAGCCTGCTCAATGTGCAGTACTGGTGTTAGATCTAGGTTCTTGTACTTCCAGTGACCGATGTCATCACGAACTTTAAGTTTGTGCGATTGACCAACCATCTCATCAATAGAGCGGAAGCCAAGTTCAGCCATTACTTCACGTAGACCTTCAGCCATGTATTGGAAGAACGTTACTACGTCTTCTACGCGGCCGTCGAAACGCTCACGAAGAGTTTTGTTTTGTGTTGCGATACCAACAGGACATGTATTCTTGTGACACTTACGCATCATGATACAGCCTTCAACAACTAGAGCAGCTGTTGCTACGCCCCATTCTTCAGCGCCAAGTAACGTTGCGACTGCAAGGTCACGTGGTGTTTTCATCTGACCATCAGACTGAACAACGATACGGTTACGTAGGCCGTTTTTCAGTAGAGTTTGGTGAGTTTCCGCTAGACCCAGTTCCCAAGGCAGACCAGTGTGACGGATAGAAGACATCGGAGATGCACCCGTACCACCATCAAACCCTGCGATAAGTACCACGTCAGCTTTCGCTTTTGCTACACCTGATGCAATAGTACCTACGCCTGCTTCTGATACTAGCTTCACGTTGACACGGCCGTTACGGTTCGCGTTTTTCAGATCGTAGATCAGCTGAGCCAAATCTTCGATTGAGTAGATATCGTGGTGTGGCGGTGGCGAGATAAGACCTACGCCCGGAGTCGAGTGACGTGTTGCACCGATCCAATCATCTACCTTATCACCAGGTAGTTGACCACCTTCGCCAGGTTTCGCACCTTGAGCCATCTTGATTTGCAGCTCATCAGCGTTAGATAGGTAGTAAGACGTTACACCAAAGCGGCCAGAAGCCACCTGTTTGATTGCTGAACGTTCCCAGTCACCGTTTTCTTTACGTTCGAAACGAGCTGGATCTTCACCACCTTCACCTGAGTTTGATTTCGCGCCAATGCGGTTCATTGCAACAGCTAGTGTTGAGTGAGCCTCATGTGAGATTGAACCAAAGCTCATTGCGCCGGTTGCGAAACGCTTAAGGATGTTCTCGATGGGTTCTACTTCTGCAAGAGGAATAGAGCCAGCAGGATTCTTGATGAAGTCCAGTTGACTACGTAGCGTTGCTGCGTTGTCGCCTTGGTCATCGACTGCTTTTGCGTACTTCTTAAATTGACCGTAATCTTTGTTACGCGTCGACTCTTGAAGTAGAGAAATGGTTTCAGGGTTGAATAGGTGCTTCTCACCACGTTGTTTCCACTGGTAAACACCGCCAACATCAAGGATCTGAGCTGGGATTTCACGAGCTGGGTAACCAACACGGTGACGAACTAACACTTCTCGTGCGATATCATCGATCGTTAGACCTTGGATACGAGAAACAGTACCAGTGAAGTATTTTTCCACCACTGACTTGCTTACACCAAGTGCTTCAAAGATTTGTGCACCGTGATAAGACTGTAGCGTAGAGATCCCCATCTTAGAGAAGATCTTCAGTAGACCGCCGTTAACACCCTTACGGTAGTTATCGAATAACTCACGTGGATGAACGTTTGGATCTAGCTTCTTAGTTCGTTGCAGTTCAACAATCGTTTCAATAACTAGGTATGGGTTAACTGCGTTCGCACCGTAGCCGATAAGCGTTGCAAAGTGGTGTGTCTCACGAGCATCGCCCGTTTCAACAACAATGTCACACTTAGCTCTTAGACCTTTACGGATAAGATGGTGGTGAACCGCGCCAACTGCCAGCATTGCTGGAATAGCAGCGTGGGTAGAGTTAACCGCACGGTCTGTCAGTAGGATGATAGAGTAGCCATCAATCACGGCGTCTTCTGCGTATTGGCAGATACGCTTAAGTGCGCGCTCTAACTTACCGTTGTCTCCGTTTGCTTGGAATACGATATCCAGCGTCTTCGCTTGAAGGTGCTCGTTATCGATTGCACGTAGCTTCTCTAACTCAGAGTTAGACAGAACTGGAGACTCAAGTTCTACTTTTTGACAGTGTTCAGGCGTTTCAGCAAGTAGGTTCTGATCCTTACCTAGGTAAGTGTTCAGAGACATAACCATACGCTCACGAATTGGATCGATTGGCGGGTTAGTTACTTGTGCAAATAATTGCTTGAAGTAGTTTGAAAGGTGCTGCGATTGATGGGAAAGAATCGCTAGCGGCCAGTCAGCGCCCATTGCAGAAAGTGGCTCGTAGCCTGTTTTCGCAAGAGGTAGAATGATTTCGTTTACTTCTTCAGAGCTCACACCAAACGATTGTTGTTTATGAAGCAACTTTTCTGGAGAAGGTTGGTTAAATTCGTTGTTCGCATCTGGTAGCTTTTTCAAGCTCAGAAGGTTCTCTTCAACCCATTTTTCGTAGGGTTGTGCTTTAGCAATACCGTCTTTCACTTCTTCGTCAGAAATGATGCGGCCTTGCTCAAGGTCAGCAACGAAGATACGACCAGGCTGTAGACGACCACGGTATTCAACGTTTTCTGGTGCGATTTCAACTACGCCAGATTCAGACGCCATTACTAGGAAGTCGTCTTTCGTTACTGTGTAGCGAGAAGGGCGCAGACCGTTACGGTCAAGAGTTGCACCAACTTGAACACCATCGGTGAAACATACTGACGCTGGGCCATCCCATGGTTCCATTACGTTCGCGTGGTACTGGTAGAACGCACGACGAGTTGGATCCATGTTTTTGTTTTCTTGCCATGCTTCAGGGATCATCATCATTAATGCGTGTGGCAGAGTACGACCTGAAAGAACAAGTAGCTCAAGCGCCATATCGAAGTTTGATGAATCCGAGCTACCTTCCTGACAGATAGGAAGCAGCATGTCGATTTCAGCTTGTGTAAACAGATCCGACTCTAGGATTGCTTCACGTGCTTTCATCCAGTTTAGATTGCCGCGAACCGTATTGATTTCGCCATTATGCGCGATGTAACGGAAAGGCTGAGCCAGACGCCAACGAGGGAATGTATTGGTAGAGAAGCGAGAGTGTACAAGTGCTAGAGCTGTCACCATAGTTGGGTTTTGCAGGTCTAGGAAGTACTGAGGAACTTGTTCTGTTGTTAGCTGACCTTTGTACACCAATGTCTTGTAAGACATAGAGTTGATGTAGAAGTCGTCACCGATGTTTGACACGCTTTCTAGGCATACACGAACAGTGTAGTTACGTAGAACATACAGTTTACGCTCAAGCTCTTCTGGTGTGATACCAGGGCCGCCAGAAATAAAGACGTGTTCAAATTGAGGTTCAGTGCTTAGTGGGTCAGCACCAATCATTGAATTGTCAGTTGGAAGTTCACGGTAACCGATCACTTCTAACTCAAGGCGCTGTGCATTGCGTTCTAGAATGTCACGACACTGTGCACGTTTGTATTCATCCTTAGGGAAAAGTACAACACCAACACCATATTTTTCAAAAGATGGCAGTTTAATTCCAAGCTTTACGGCTTCTTCTAGTAAGAATTCGTGTGGCTTCTGTAGCAGGATACCTGCACCATCACCAGAACACGGATCACAGCCTTGGCCGCCACGGTGTTCCATACGTGCAAGCATATCGAGTGCTTGAGTTACTACATCATGAGATTTGCGATTCTTAAGATGAGCAACAAAACCGATACCACAAGCGTCATGCTCCAATTCAGGAGTATACAGACCCTGTGAGTTCTGCTCTTGATCTACCATAGATACATCCTTCCAGTTAAATCTAGGCGCAACTTCTTTGTATAAAGTTAGCCTTGTCCTTTTATATTTATGGGTCTAAACCTGCCTATGCTGGCGGTTTGAATCCTTTCCGTATCTCGCAGGAAAAGTATTGCGAGAAAAACAATCCTTAGTGATATCCGTTTGTTTTTGACCACAAACTAGTGGTTTATATAGGTGGGGTATGGACATCACCGACTTATTGGCAAGTTTTCGATGTAAGTAAACACTCAGAAATAGCCAATATGTGTAAGTATCCTACAATTTTGTCTAGGCGAATTGCAATGAAAGTTAACCGATGTAGACCATTTTTTTCGTTTTGTTTTGAATTTAATGCCTAACAAATGTGCAACATTAGGCAAATAGAGCTTATTTTTTTGCATGTTTATTGATATTTGATAGGTTGCTCGCAAAAATCCTTGCGTAAACTAATTGGTCGAATTTTGCAGGGATGTAATTTTTTTTCAAAAAAGACTGATATTCATTCTTATTTACTTGAGTGCTTTGAAAATATGCAATTACACGAGTTAGTTAATACTATCGGCCAAGATCTCCAACGTCGTTATGGCGAGAAGGTTCACAAGCTGACACTCCACGGTGGGTTTAGTTGCCCAAACCGAGACGGGACAATTGGCCGTGGCGGTTGTACCTTCTGCAATGTAGCTTCTTTTGCCGATGAACAAACTCAAGTTCAAAGTATTGCTGATCAATTAACAGATCGTGCGGGTGAAATCGCTCGTGCCAAGAAGTATCTTGCTTATTTTCAGGCGTACACCAGTACTTACGCTGAGGTGCAGGTACTCAAGAATATGTATGAAGAGGCTCTAAAAGCACCCGGAGCAGAGATTGTTGGCCTTTGTGTTGGCACGAGACCAGACTGCGTGCCTGATGCAGTACTGGACCTGCTCGCGGAGTACGTTAAGCAAGGTTACGAAATTTGGCTAGAGCTCGGCCTGCAAACAGCCAATGATAAAACCCTCAAGCGAATTAACCGCGGACACGATTTCACTGTGTATGAAACGATCACCCAGCGCGCACGTGCTTTAGGAATCAAGGTATGTACTCACCTTATTGTCGGCCTGCCCAAAGAAACCAAAGCGGATAACCTTGAAACTCTAGATAAGGTATTAGCGGCTGGCACTGATGGTATCAAGCTTCACGGGCTTCATATTGTTGAAGGCAGTACCATGGCTAAAGCCTGGAAGGCAGGAAAGCTAGAAGCACCAAGCCTTGAGGAGTACATTGATATCGCGAGTGAGATCATTCAACGCACACCAGCGGACGTGGTTTATCATCGTGTATCTTCTGCGGCGAGACGCCCGACACTACTCTCCCCTTTATGGTGTGAGAACCGCTGGTTGGCGATGACTGAGATTGGTCGTTCGCTTGATAAAACCGGCGCACAAGGCATTAAAACAGGCTTTGCATTCGAGTACACGCAACCTGTTTTAAACGCGACCAATTGATAGGAATGGGTGACTGTAGGTAACAGCAGATAAAACCAACAAATAGTGGTAACATTTCCCTCACAGAATTTATAAGTATAGATTGAGAACAGATGGAACTGGTAATGACTTGGTTATGGGATAGGGCGTATGGCTACGGTATTTATATCGTTGTTGTATTGCTGATTGCTCTCATCTGCTGGCATCTCTACTCTCGTTATCAGTCGCATATCGAAACGCTTCTACTTGCTACCCCGTCGCCACTCTACTTTGTTGATGTTCGAAGTGGCGAAATACTCTATGCCAATCGCCAAGCCATGCAGTTGCTTGGTATCCGCCAAATCGGTGTTAATTTTCGCTTTCCTACTGTGGAAAGTGAGAACAGCTTTCGTCACTACTTAACCAATCACATTAACTCTCGAGCCTTCGAGCAGGTCTCCCTGTGGGCGCTTTCTGAATTTGAGTCGTTCAAGATCAACTTGGTCGGTCGTAAGATCCATTTTAGAAATAAGCAGGCTTGGATGATTCATGCCTCACCTTATAAGAACACTAACGAAGAACTGTCCCAAGAAGTTCGAGAACTGAATGTTGCTCGTACCGCGTTGGATTCTTTGTCTGAGCTGATCTACGTGAAAGATCAAAAGGGTGAGTTGGTCGCGAGCAATCGTTCGTTTAAAAAGTTTTGGCACGGTCGCCCAGAAGAGGGCACCTTGAGTGTTTCTGGTGGCGCATTAAAAGGCCGTGTTAGTGAACGTTCGTGGACAACCGATCAGGACGGCAAAGGGTGTTTGCTCGAAACCTATCAAAGTGTATTGCTCTCGCAAGATGGAGAAACCATCGGCACGCTCTCTATCAGTCATGATGTGACCGACTGGCATGACATGCAGCAGAAACTGCGTGGTGAGATGGAAAGGCGTAAAGATACCGAAGTGGCTCTTGCTCAGCGTGACACCATCTTACAAAACATCTTAGAAGCGAGCCCTGACTCCATTGGTATCTTCAATGAGAACATGGTGTATCAAGCGTGTAATAAGCCGTTTGTGGCGGCGCTGGGTATCTCTGAAGTGTCGGATTTAGTGGGTAAGCGCTTGCAAGATGTGGTGCCTAATAGCATGTACTTACGTCTTTCTGATACGGATCAGCAAGTGCTTCATCAAGGTAAATCGCTGCGTTATATCGATAAGGTGGTTTCCAGTGATGGTGAGTTCACTTGGTATGATGTTGTGAAGTCACCGTTTAGGGATCCGGCTTCGAGTACCAATGGTGTGTTGATCATGGCGCGTGATATCACCGAGCGTTATTTAGCGGAGCAGAAACTTGAAGAAGCGAACCTTGAACTTGAACGTTTGAGCTTTATGGACAGTCTTACTCAAGTCTCTAACCGACGTCGTTTTGATGAGCAGCTGTCTACATTGTGGCATCATCATGTGCGTGAGAAGTTGCCGTTGACGATCATGCTGTGTGATATCGACTTCTTTAAAGGCTATAACGATTTCTATGGACACCAACAAGGAGACGATGCTTTGATTCAGGTTTCACAAGCCTTTAAGCAGGTGTTGAATCGCTCTTCGGATTGCGTGGCTCGATACGGTGGTGAAGAGTTTGGCTTTATTCTCCCAAACACAACCACAGAAGGTGCGCTTATGGTAGCTCGTCGAATTCATGATGAAGTGCAAAAACTAGGACTCGCTCATCAGAAGTCGACAGTGTCAGACTCCATCACGGTGAGTATTGGTATTGTCTCTTATATACCAACACCTGATGACGAAATGGAGTCTGCTGTTGCCTTGGCTGACAGTGCGTTGTATCAAGCGAAATCTGATGGTCGAAATCGTTCGATAGTGCATCCATACTCTATTCACTAACTTTATAGAATGGGTAACTTAGTGACTCCGTCTTTGTCTTATTTAGCATTTATATTACTTGGTTAATATTTATGTGGCTTGGCTAGTATTGATATTGCTTGGTTAGTATTAATATTGGTTGATTAACCTTCGATATTACCGCTAATCTCTTGCTGCGTGTGATGTAGCTAGCTTACCTACTATCTTCAAACAAGGTAGAATGTTGCTAGTCTTATCGCGTGGAGCGCTAAATGAAACCCATGAAAAATCTTGCCCAGTATTACGTGGATCTGCTCGTAAAATTGGGGATTGTCCGCTTTTCTATCTTACTCGCCCTAGCGCTTGTTGCCCTTGCTGTTGTTGTACAAGTCGGTATCACCCTCGCACTCAAAGGTAATGTTGATGATATCGACATTGTCCGTTCGGTTTTCTTCGGTTTAGTGATCACACCTTGGGCGGTCTATTTTCTCTCAGTCGTGGTCGATCAACTGGAAGAGTCTCGCCAAAGGTTGGCTAAATTGGTCTCTAAGCTGGGTGACATGCGAGAGCGAGATCAAGAACTCAACAATAAACTGCAACTCAATATCGAAAAGCTCAACCAAGAAATTGAAGATCGTGAAAAAGCAGAAGAAGCGCGTGCAGAAGCAATGCATGATCTTGAGAACGAAGTGTTTCAGCGTGAGCGAACTCAGCTTGAATTAGCAGAACGTACGGCGCTGTTGCGTTCGTTTATCGATGCCTCGCCTGACCTCATTTATTATCGCAATGAAGATGGGGTGTTTTCAGGTTGCAACCGAGCGGTTGAAGAACTCACGGGCAAAACAGAAAAAGAGCTAGTTGGTTTGACGCCTTGGGATGTCTACAGCAAAGAGGTCGCTCAACAAGTTGTTGAAACAGATAAGAAAGTATTTTCTGACAACCAAGCGCTGACCTATGATCAATGGCTAGAATACCCTGACGGACGTAAGAGTTACTTCGAACTGCGTAAAGTCCCTTTCTACAGTAAAGATGGTCGCCACCTTGGCTTGGTTGGTTTTGGTCGTGATATTACCGAGCGTAAAGAGCACCAAGAATCACTAGAGAAAGCCAGTCGCGATAAGACCACCTTTATCTCAACCATTAGCCACGAGCTAAGAACACCGCTCAATGGCATCATCGGCTTGAGCCGCATGTTATTGGATAGCCAGCTGACGACCGAGCAGCGTAAGCAGATGCAAACCATCAAGGTGAGCGCGGTAACATTGGGTAATATCTTTAACGATATTATCGACATGGATAAGTTCGACCGCCGTAAGCTTGAGCTATTCCCAACCCCTATCAATTTTGAAGATTTCGTTGTTGAGATCGAAAGCATTTCTGCGTTAATGGCAGAGCAGAAAGGGTTGAGGTTTGATCTAGAAAGATTGTCCGATCTCCCATCTGCAGTTGAGGTGGATGGTACTCGTCTTAGACAGGTATTGTGGAATCTTGTAAGCAACGCGATGAAGTTCACCAAAGATGGTGGTGTCGTGATGACGGTCAGCGCTGAAATTGATGGCGATTTTGCTAACATCACGATGGAAGTAGAAGATACCGGGATTGGTATCCCTGAAAGTGAAATCGAGAAGATCTTCGCGATGTACTATCAGGTGAAATCGGGAACTGACAATTTACACGCTGTCGGTACCGGAATTGGTCTTGCTGTATCTCAACAGCTGATCAATATGATGGATGGTCACATTGAAGTCACCAGTGAAGAGGGTTTTGGTAGTACCTTTACGGTTTCGATTCGAGTTCCAGTTAATCACGATACTCAGGCTTTGATCAAAACGCCCAGAAAGCAGTCCAACCTTAAGATTTTCATGGTCGAAGACATTGAGCTCAATATCACAGTAGCTCGTTCTTTACTTGAAAGCCTAGGGCATGAAGTGACAGTCGTAATGACGGGTAAAGAGGCACAAATCGTTTTCAACCCGAAAGATTATGACTTGGTATTACTGGATATCCAGTTACCAGATATGACTGGTTTCGACATTGCCCAATACTACCGCGAGAAATATAGCCAATTGCCGCCTTTGGTGGCATTAACCGCGAATGTATTAAACAATAAGCAAGAGTATTTCCAGAAAGGTATGGATGAAGCGATCAGTAAACCACTGTCGGTTCGTGCAATCCAGGATGTCATCAGCGAGTTGATTGAGGATGCCCCAGAGGTTATTGAGAAAGCCGAGGGCATTGATACAGTAAAGGATGTTGAAAAAGTAGCAGGTGTTGAGAAAGTAACAACGAGTAAGCCGGCTCTTTCAACGATTGATACCACTTTGCTTGATATTGATATGCTAGAGTCTTATGTTGACATTGTCGGGTCGAAACCTGTTTTGGATAGTATCGTGATGTTTGAAGATATGATGCCGGAATATATGGAAATATTGAATTCCAATATGGTTGCGAAAGATCAAGACAGTATCGTTTCTGAGGCACACAAGATTAAAGGTGCAGCAGGTTCCATTGGCCTGAAACGCATACAGCAAGTTGCTCAGAAAGCTCAATCTCCAGATATGCCTGCGTGGTGGGAGAACATTTCAGATTGGGTTGATGAAATAAATAACGAATACCAAAATGATATTGAAGTCTTAAAGAGTTGGTTAAATCAAAGGTAGAAGAATGATGAAAAAATTAGCATTTGCCGCATGTGTAGTAGCATTAGCGGGTTGTTCTGCGCCACAAGTAGAATGGCAGCAAGATAATCAAGTCGAAGTATCTGCAGCGACAGTCACAATGAAAAGCAACCTGTGGCACAACAAAATGCCTACGATTGGGGAGGCTCAAGATAAGACTCTACATGGTGCTATCTACCTAGAATCTGACTCACAATTACCAGCAACACTTGCGGTTGAGAGTGTGACGGTTAAACAGGGTGCAGATACCTTGTTGGTAACAGCTGACGATCTAGATTTAAGAACACACAGTGAAACCCAGTGGGAAGTTGCTTTTGTATGGCAGTTAGAGATCGACAGTGATAAGCCTGTTGATGTTGCGATTGAACTCAAAGATGGCGAAACCGTGAAGTGGTTAGTCGAGAAAGACGTTAAGGTAGATACGGTTTACTAAAACCTTAGCGAACAATGAACAATAAAAAAGGGAGAATGCGTTGGCATTCTCCCTTTTTAATAACGATTGATCACGCTTCGATTGCTAGAAGTACTAACTGTTTATAAGTACTACCTGTTTATAAGTACTAACTGGTTAGAAGTGCTATCGGTTTAGAAGTGCTAATCGACGGCAAGAACTAAACGGCCAGAAGCGCGAATCGAATTAGTCTTCTAGGTCACCACAAAAGCGGTAGCCTTCACCGTGAATCGTCGCGATGATTTCTGGTGTACCAGAAACAGATTCAAAGTGCTTACGAATACGACGGATTGTTACGTCTACAGTACGATCGTGTGGCTTAAGCTCACGCCCAGTCATCTTCTTAAGAAGGTCTGCTCGTGTTTGGATCTTACCTGGGTTCTCACAGAAGTGAAGCAGAGCACGGAACTCTGAACGAGGTAGCTTGTAGCCTTCGCCATCTGGGCTAACCAGAGAACGACTGTTGATATCTAGTACCCAACCATTGAACTCGTACTTCTCAACGCTACGCTTTTCTTCTTGAACAGAGCTTGTGCTCATTGAACGGTTCAGAAGGTTGCGTGCACGGATAGTCAGCTCACGAGGGTTGAAAGGCTTTGTGATGTAGTCATCTGCGCCGATCTCTAGGCCAAGGATCTTATCAACTTCATTATCACGACCTGTTAAGAACATAAGCGCTACATTTGCTTGCTCACGCAGTTCACGAGCAAGTAGTAGGCCATTCTTACCTGGAAGGTTGATGTCCATAATTACAAGGTTAACTTGGTTGTCAGATAGCACTTGGTGCATCTCTTCACCGTCGCTAGCCTCAAAAACAGCATATCCCTCTGCTTCAAAAATACTCTTTAGAGTGTTACGAGTTACTTGCTCATCTTCAACGATAAGAATCTGCGGGGTTTGCATTTGGCGGTACCTAAATTTGTGACGAAACTGTGCTAATAGAATAAATTCTAGGCAAAACATAACATACAGGTAATGTATTTTTGATGATAACTTAAAGTTTTCAAAAAAACACTTACTTCCAGCTATCTGCCTTCCTTGAAGTATTGCCCAATAACGTAGATCCAGTACGCCTTTCAATCATTCTTTTAGTGATTTAAGAGGATTCTATAATGTTAACAGCATGCTAACAACGCGAGAATGTTAATTCCATTCACTTTGTTGATTTACATCAATTGCCGTATCGCAACAAACTTTAATAGTATGGCTACAACTTAACCAATGTTATGGTGACTATTTAGCACCAAAATAAGAATGATTATTCGAGATGTTTCTCACATCTTGCTTGCTAAAGACCGGACTATGAACCAAGGAAGCTGAAAGCTATCCTTAGAGTCTAGTAGATAAATATGCTCAATCAACTTTTATTTCGTATTAAATTGGGCATAGAACAATGAAAACAAAGGATTAATTTTAATAATATATAAAAGCATAGAGGCTCGCCTGACTTAATAGGTTTGCCTTACTCACGGAGGATATATGCACGATATAACACCTGACTTATGTGATGAGTTTGAAAGCAAAGTCACGCTACTGAATATGCCATTGCAGAACTTCGGCCAGCGTGGTGCGTTCTGGGGAAAAATTGTAACAGTTCGTTGTTATCACGATAATTCCAAGGTTCGTGAGGTTTTAGAGACCGATGGCTGCGGCAAAGTACTCGTTGTAGACGGTAATGGCTCGTGTCAAAAAGCGTTACTTGGCGACCAATTGGCTATTCTAGCCATCGAAAATGGTTGGGAAGGCGTAATTGTGAATGGTGCGGTGCGTGATGTTGCGATGATGGCGCAGATGGATCTTGGTATTCAAGCTCTCGGAGCCTCTCCATTTAAAACCGAGAAGCACGGTGTTGGGCAAGTGAATGTGACGCTCTCTATACACAATCAACTGATTCAGCCCGGTGATTACATTTATGCCGATTGGAATGGTGTGTTAATTTCAACGGAATTGTTGATTGAATCTTAACGGGCTCATCAATAAAGAAGTGGGATAGATTAGAAGCGAAACCCTAATCCTACCTCAACACCTTGTTGCCACTCTTCATAATCAAGGGTGGCATGCATATCTAGATTTTCGGTTAGCTGCACGCGGCTGGAAAGCTCTGCGGCTACCGATTTCTCACTGTCTTCTGTTTCATTGTTATAGGTGTGTAGAGAGCTGTTGAAAGAGACTCTTTCGGAAAACTGATAACTAACACCACTCAAGAATCCACTCTCATTTTTCAGTGCAGCAGTGTTGATTCGTGTACCGACATAAAGATCCACATCAGAAAACAAGCTATAAGAATAACCACTGTCTACTGTCCAAGTATCAAAGCTTTCACTCGATGTACTTTGCGTGGAGATAAAAAACTTATGGGCAGAGCTATCGATTTGACTGGGGAGCAAAGGCAAACTGCTCAGTAGCGGTAAACTGTTCGCTGAACAAACAACAGGCATAGCAAAGACTAAAAGAATAAGTAATCTCTTCATTTCCCACTCCTGATGTCATTATTATTGTTTTTCGAACGTTATTGTTCAATTAAAGCACAGGAATTGTATGTTCGCTGTACTATCGATAGAGCATTTTGTTATGACTATATATGCAACTGATTACTTCTGTTTGTTTGATGAGTTAATCCAGTCTCTGAATGGCAGGTTGATGCAGGGTGTTTTATCTCTTAAATGAAGGTTTGCTCTGAAAAACGGTGTGAATGTAAAAAAAACGCAACTTTTCATTGACGCATAGTAGTAAAAATTGATACACGTAGAGTAAAGCACAAGCAGAGAATTTGATATGCAGCATGTAAGCCACCTAGTAATGACCACCACCATTATTATTACCGACATTCACATTGTTGGGGCAGGCTGCTAAGTAACAGATTTTAAAAAAAAGGCCTGTATCCAACAAGATACAGGCCTTTTTTTGTACCATTTTTATGACTTATGGAGAAAGGGATGCGCGTTTTAAAGTTTGGAGGTTCATCATTAGCTGATGCAGATCGTTTTTTACGAGCGGCTGATATCATCGCTAATAATGCCCAGCAAGAAGAGCTAGCCGTTGTACTATCGGCTCCAGGAAAAACAACCAATAAGTTGGTCGCTGTTATTGAAGCTGCACTGAAAAACGGTGAAGCTGACACACAGATTTCAGAGATCGAATCATCATTTTCTGCACTGTTTGCAGAGATTCAAGCGGTATTGCCGTCAGTAGATGGCTCTGCGTTTCAAGAGCAAGTCGATACCTCTCTTGCTCAACTTAAGCAGTTCGTGAATGGTATTAACCTACTGGGCATGTGCCCGAATCACGTAAATGCTCGCATCATTAGTAAAGGTGAGCGAGTTTCAATCCAGCTAATGAAAGCGGTGCTGGAAGCGAAAGGCCAACCAGCAAGTCTGATTGACCCTGTGGAATACCTCTATGCTCAAGGTGATCATCTTGAAGCTATGGTTGATGTGGATATTTCAACTCAGAACTTCCGCCAATCACCGCTTCCTAGAGGTCACGTAAATATCATGCCGGGCTTTACTGCTGGTAATGAAAAAGGCGAGCTAGTAACGCTTGGCCGTAACGGCTCTGACTACTCAGCTGCAGTTCTAGCGGCATGTCTACGTGCTGATTGCTGTGAGATTTGGACTGACGTCGATGGTGTTTACAACTGTGACCCACGCTTAGTGGATGATGCCCGTCTTCTTAAATCGCTAAGCTATCAAGAAGCGATGGAGCTTTCTTACTTCGGCGCTTCGGTTTTACATCCGAAAACTATCGCTCCGATCGCACAATTCCATATTCCTTGCCTAATCAAAAACAGCTTCAACCCACAGGGTGCAGGTACTTTGATCGGCCAAGACACTGGCGAAGATAACCTAGCAATCAAAGGCATCACTACGCTAAGTGACCTAACGATGGTTAACGTATCAGGCCCAGGTATGAAGGGTATGGTAGGCATGGCGAGTCGTGTATTCGGCGCGATGTCTTCTGCCGGCGTTTCTATTGTCCTTATTACTCAATCTTCTTCTGAGTACAGCATCAGCTTCTGTATTGAATCAGCTGACAAAGTGAAAGCGAAGCAAGTGCTATCAGACGCGTTTGAACTTGAACTTAAAGATGGCCTATTAGAGCCTGTTGAGTTCATGGACGATGTCGCGATTGTTACGCTAGTGGGTGACGGTATGCGTACATCACGTGGCGTTGCTTCTCAGTTCTTCTCTTCTTTAGCTGAAGTGAACGTTAACATCGTTGCTATTGCTCAAGGCTCTTCAGAGCGTGCTATCTCTGCCGTTATCCCTGAAGATAAAATCTCAGAAGCAATCAAAGCGTGTCACGAAAACCTATTCAACTCTAAGCACTTCCTTGACGTATTCGTTGTTGGTGTTGGTGGTGTTGGTGGTGAGCTTGTTGACCAGATCCAACGTCAACAAGGCAAACTGGCTGAAAAAGGCATCGTGATTCGCGTATGTGGTTTAGCAAACAGCAAAGGCTTGCTGCTAGACAGCGATGGTCTACCGCTAGAGCAGTGGCGTGACCGTATGTCGAGTGCGACTGAAGAATTCAGCCTAGCGCGTTTAGCGGCACTTGTTCAACGTAACCACATCATCAACCCAGTGTTGGTTGATTGTACATCTAGCGAAGGTATTGCAGGGCAATACGCTGATTTCCTAGCGGCTGGTTTCCACGTTGTAACACCAAACAAAAAAGCCAACACAGCAAGTATGGCTTACTACCATCAGCTTCGTGAGGTTGCACGTAACTCTCGTCGTAAATTGATGTACGAGACAACAGTAGGCGCAGGTCTACCAGTAATCGAAAACCTACAGAACCTAATCTCTGCAGGTGATGAGCTTGAGAAGTTCAACGGCATTCTTTCTGGTTCACTGTCTTACATCTTCGGTAAGCTGGATGAGGGTATGACACTCAGCCAAGCAACCAACATTGCTAAAGATAACGGCTTCACTGAGCCGGATCCTCGTGATGATCTGTCTGGTATGGACGTTGCGCGTAAGCTGCTTATTCTTGCTCGTGAAGCGGGTATGGCACTTGAGCTTGAAGATGTTGAAGTTGACCAAGCATTGCCACCTGGTTTTGATGATTCAGGTACGGTTGACGAGTTCATGGCTCGCTTGCCAGAAGCGGATGCATACTTCAAAGAGCAGTCAGCTATCGCAGCAGAAGAAGGCAAAGTACTTCGTTATGTGGGTGAGATCGCTGAAGGTAAATGTAAGGTTCGTATCGCAGCTGTTGATGGCGATGACCCAATGTTTAAGATTAAAGATGGCGAGAACGCTCTGGCATTCTACAGTCGTTACTACCAGCCAATCCCACTCGTTCTGCGTGGCTACGGTGCAGGTACTGAAGTTACAGCAGCAGGCGTATTCTCTGATGTGATGCGTACTCTTGGTTGGAAATTAGGAGTTTAGGAATGAGTTCAAGTGATATGGATGTTGTTGTTTATGCTCCTGCATCAATCGGCAATGTCAGTGTAGGGTTTGATGTGCTGGGGGCCGCTGTGTCTCCAGTGGATGGCACATTGCTTGGTGACCGAGTAATGGTTAAAGCCAGTGATGAACCATTCTCGCTAAAAACAGCAGGCAGCTTTGTTTCTAAGCTGCCAACTGAAACCAAAGAAAATATTGTCTACGACTGCTGGGTTGTGTTCTCTCGCGAGTTAGACAAGAAAGGGATCTCAGTTAAGTCTCTTGAGATGACGCTAGAGAAGAACATGCCTATCGGCTCTGGTTTAGGATCAAGTGCATGTTCAATTGTCGCGGCGCTTGATGCCTTGAACCGTTTTCATGGTCAACCGTTGAATGAAACTGAACTGCTTGCTCTGATGGGTGAAATGGAAGGTAAGATTTCAGGTGGCATACATTACGATAACGTAGCGCCATGTTACCTTGGTGGTGTGCAGCTTATGCTTGAAGAATTAGGAATCATTAGCCAAGAGGTTCCATGTTTTGACGATTGGTATTGGGTTATGGCTTACCCGGGCATCAAGGTCTCAACGGCCGAAGCGCGAGAGATTTTGCCTTCTCAGTATCGCCGTCAAGATGTGATTGCCCATGGTCGTCATTTAGCAGGCTTTATTCATGCTTGTCACTCTGGTCAGCCAGAGCTAGCCGCTAAGATGATCAAAGACGTGATTGCTGAACCATATCGTGAGAAACTGCTTCCAGGGTTTGCTGATGCACGCAAATATGCAACGTCAGCAGGAGCATTAGCTACTGGAATTTCTGGTAGTGGCCCTACGCTATTTAGCATTTGCAAAGAACAAGATGTCGCCGAGCGTGTTGCACGCTGGTTAGAACAAAATTATGTACAAAACGAAGAAGGATTCGTCCACGTTTGTCGCTTAGATAAGCAAGGTTCGATCGTTACAGGAAGTGAGTTATGAAGCTGTACAACATCAAAGAAAACGATGAGCAAGTCTCTTTTGGCCAAGCCGTTCGTCAAGGTCTAGGCCGTAACCAAGGTCTATTTTTCCCATCAGAGCTGCCTAAGTTCGATGACATCGATGCACTACTTGCAGAGGACTTTGTCCCTCGTAGTTCAAAGATTCTTTCTACTCTAATTGGTGATGAGTTACCAAAAGAACAGATTGATCAACTAGTGGATGCGGCATTCCAATTCCCAGCTCCGATCAACCAAGTGAAAGACGGCGTTTACGCACTTGAACTGTTTCACGGTCCAACGTTAGCATTTAAAGATTTCGGTGGCCGTTTTATGGCCCAATCTTTGGCTGCGGTTTCGGATGGTGGTCAAATCACTATCTTAACGGCTACATCGGGTGATACTGGCGCGGCGGTTGCACACGCATTCTACGGTATGGAAAACATCAACGTTGTTATCCTATACCCGAAAGGCAAGATCAGCCCACTGCAAGAAAAGCTATTCTGTACGCTAGGTAAGAACATTCACACTGTAGCGATTGATGGCGATTTTGATGCGTGTCAGGCACTAGTAAAAGACGCGTTTGACGACGCTGAACTGCGCAAAGAGATTGGCTTGAACTCAGCAAACTCAATCAACATCAGCCGTTTGATGGCTCAGATCTGTTACTACTTTGAGGCGGCTTCTCAGCTAACCAAAGAGCAACGTGAAAATCTGGTTATCTCTGTACCAAGTGGTAACTTTGGTAACCTAACTGCGGGTCTATTAGCGAAAGCGCTAGGCTTACCAGTTAAACGCTTCATTGCAGCAACCAACGAAAATGACACGGTTCCTCGTTACCTAGAAACAGGTCAATGGGATCCAAAACCAACGGTTGCGACAACATCGAACGCGATGGATGTGAGCCAACCAAACAACTGGCCACGTATCGAAGAGCTTTGCCAACTGAAAGGTTGGGGACTGGATACTTTGGGTAAAGGTAAAGTATCTGATGAGCAGAGTGCTGAATCAGTACGTGATCTAAAAGCTCAAGGCTACCTGTGTGAACCTCATGGTGCGATTGCTTACCGTCTATTGGAAGAGCAACTGCAAGAGAACGAGACAGGCCTGTTCTTATGTACGGCACACCCTGCGAAATTCAAAGAAGTGGTTGATGACATCTTAGGTACTGACATTGAACTTCCTGGTCCGTTAGCAAAACACGCGGTAATGGAGTTGCTGTCTGAAGATCTAGATAACGATTTTGAAGCGCTAAAAGCAGTGCTTCGTCGACTTCAGCCGTAACCTACATCGGTATTGTTGAACAAATAAAAACGGCGCTCAATGAGCGCCGTTTTTGTATTCTAATTCAAGCTCTAAAAATTATAGAGACTCAGTGAACGTACGTGCGATAACGTCACGTTGCTGTTCAGTAGTTAGAGAGTTGAAACGTACAGCGTAACCCGATACACGGATAGTTAGCTGTGGGTAGTTCTCTGGGTGAGCAACGGCATCTTCTAGCGTTTCACGCTTAAGAACGTTAACGTTTAGGTGTTGACCACCTTCGATGCGTGGTGCTGCTTCGATAGCAACTTCACGGCTTTCGTACTCGCCTAGGTCTGTTGCTGAGATAACTTGGTCAGCTTCGAAACCTGAAGTAGCAACAACACAACGAGCTTCGTTCTTCTCGTTGTCTAGTAGCCAGATTGAGTTTAGTAGGTCGTCGTTTGCTGCTTTAGTAATTTGAATACCTTGGATCATAACTATCTCCTAGTCCACTTTATGTGGTTTGATTATGGTGTTAACTTTCGAATTTCATTGAGCTGAGTAATATATACCTAGTTTGTGGTAGTTTAATATTGATTTAAGTCAAAAAACAACCAAAAACCTCATTTTTTTAAAGGTGATTACTTTGAGTTAAATCAATAAAAGCTTTGAAAACAAAGTATAAAAAATATTTTAAAGTATAAAAAATATTTAACAGTGGCATTTGTTGTAAATTTACTACATTTGTTGTGTTTTTATTGACCTGTAAGTGATACGACCCTTTAATTATTAAGCATCCTGAAAGTGTAAAGTGATTTAATGACAAACAATAATTCATCTTCAAAACCTGAAACTAATATTAAGTTTATTGGTGCGCATGTGTCTGCTGCGGGCGGTGTTGATCAGGCGCCAATGCGCGCAAGAGAGATTGGCGCCAATGCTTTTGCACTGTTCACCAAAAACCAAAGACAGTGGGCAGCAAAGCCGCTAGAAGCCAAAACCATCAGCGCCTTTAAAGCCAACTGTAAAATGTTAGGTTTTAGCGCTGAACACATCCTTCCTCATGATTCCTACCTTATTAACTTAGGAGCACCAGAAGAAGAGAAGCTAGAGAAATCACGTGCGGCTTTTATTGATGAAATGGAGCGTTGTAATCAACTTGGACTAACGCTTTTGAATTTTCATCCTGGGAGTCATTTAAAGAAAATCTCAGAAAGCGAATGTTTGGCTAAGATCGCTGAGTCGATTAACTTGGCTCACCAAGCGGTGCCTGATGTGATTGCGGTGATTGAGAATACCTCAGGGCAGGGCACGAACCTTGGCTGGAAGTTTGAGCAACTAGCAGAGATCATCGACCAAGTAGAAGATAAATCACGCGTCGGTGTGTGTTTAGACACTTGCCATACTTTTACAGCCGGTTATGACCTACGAACAAAAGAAGCATGTGATCATACTTTTGCTGAGTTCGACCGCATTGTCGGCATGCACTATCTAAGAGCAATGCACATCAATGATTCAAAAGCTGAGTTTGCAAGCCGTGTAGATCGACACCATTCTTTAGGAAAAGGCGAAATAGGCTGGGATTGTTTTGAGTATATAGCCTCTGATTCGCGCTTTAATGGTATCCCTCTTATTTTAGAAACCATTGATTCGACTATCTGGAAAGAGGAAATTCAACAACTTAGGATGTTCCATCGCTCAGCAACGCTAGCGAGCGAAGAAGCGTAATAATAGAGGGGATAATTAATTTCCTTCTACTCCTAAAAATTGGCACCTTTCTTTCATAGTATTAAAGTGAATATGTAGTTCACGATGTCTTAGAGGAGGTGCCTTTATGTATTCACAAGCCCAAACTTCAACTGTATCTGCTGCTCGCCGTTTACCGACCCCAAACCGTCATGTGCATAACCACGGTCACCACCGTACACAGCAGAAAAGTGGTTAATCGAGATAAACACAACTTGAACTGATTATTATGATTCATCAACAAGTGAACCCTACACATCATGTTTATTGATAGCTGTATGAGGTATAAATAGGGCGTGTTGATCTTTCGAGCTGATTTTTGCAGCGAGTTGCTGGGTATTTATACAAGGCAGAGGCTTTGACGTGTAGCTAGCCTACATGAGAAGCCGCTAACGCAGTAGAAATGACCAGCAAACGCTGCCCGGAGGGTTCGGCTAAAAGCGTTTTACTCTTTGTTGAGGGAGATTTGCTTAGAATGACTAGGCTACTTCTCCCTCGCCGCGATTAAAACGCTTTTATCTCGAACAAAATTTAACCACGAAAGGTCAACACGCCCTAAAGCCTTATTTAGGACAGTTAGCCGATACAGCTATTTTTTTGTCTGGCGAAAGCCGCTAGAAACCTTGATGATTGGGAAGTAAAACGATGAGCGCACCAAAGACTTGGGAATCCATTATTAATGATGAACGTGACAAAGAGTACTTTCAGAGTGTCCTCGCGTTTGTTGAACAGCAACGCAATAGTGGGAAAACCGTCTACCCTCCTCAAGAGCTGGTGTTCAGTGCCTTCGATATGACGCCTTTCGAGTCCGTACGCGTGGTTATCCTAGGGCAAGATCCTTATCACGGCGCTAACCAAGCTCATGGCTTAGCTTTTTCTGTACTGCCAGGTGTAAAAATCCCTCCTTCTCTACGTAATATGTACAAAGAGCTTGCGCAAGATATAGAGGGCTTTGAGATCCCGAGTCATGGCTACCTCGACACTTGGGCATCTCAAGGGGTGTTAATGTTGAATACGGTACTGACAGTAGAAGAGGCAAAAGCACACTCACATGCTAAGTGTGGTTGGGAAACCTTTACCGATGCCATTATTGCAGAGCTCAATCAGCGCTCTGAACCGATCATCTTCTTGTTGTGGGGCGCACACGCCCAGAAGAAAGGCCAAGCGATTGATGCAGACAAGCACCATGTGTTGGTTGCACCTCATCCATCACCATTATCAGCACGCCGTGGTTTCTTCGGTTGTCAGCATTTTTCGATGACCAACGAGCTACTCTCTTCTATTAATCAACAGCCTATCGATTGGACATTACCACTGGCACTGTAGATTGATGGTTTTCTGAGCAGGGTCAAACCACAAATTGCTATCTTCATATACACTTATAAATAGTAGGTGTAATGGAGTGCAATACTATGATGATTGAAAGGATAAGACGAGAGCATGGCTATATGGCTCGTTTGCTCGCGATACTCAACAATAAGTTAGAGCTTCTAAAACAAGAGCGAGAAATAAACTATAGCCTGATCGCAGAGGTGGTTCATTATCTGATGAACCATTCAGACAAGGTGCATCACCCGAAAGAAGACGTTATTTATCGTTACTACCTCAAGCAATACGGCAGCGATCAAATGATTGAAGACTTGGAGCTGGAACATCAATTGCTTTCCGAGAAAACGGCGGACTTTTTAGGTGTGGTCGATATGATCCTTCAAGATGCGGTCGTTCCTCAACAAGTATTTATTGATCAGCTTGAAGCTTTTGTTAAAGCTCAACGAAAACACATGGAATATGAAGAGAAGCATGTGTTACCAATGATTGTTGAGTCGTTCACGGTTAAAGATTGGCAAGAGGTGGAGTCTCAATGGCTTCAACCTGAAGACGACCCTGTGTTTGGAGAGACAATTGCTGATGAGTACCGCCAACTCGCGGCTCGCATTCGACAGAATGAACAAGAGTGCGTTTAGCCAGTTGTCATGTTGAAGCGTGACTATTTTAGATGCTCTCTATATTAGAGGGCTAGTTCCCAAATGATGCTTTGAGCGGATTAAATACCTCATAAAATAAAAAAGGCACCTATTACAGGTGCTTTTTGCTATCTGATTTCTTATCGTGCTGATTAAAGCTTTATATCGTCAAGGCTAAAATCGAGACCTAGGTTCATCTCTCTAAGCTCTTTCTCAAGCTGTCTGCGATCATTGATTGCCTCAATTTCACGCCATTTACGTTTGAGTGGTTTAGAGCGTGTTTTTTGAGTGGTACGAGGCATTTCTAGTTCTGATAATTCATCGAATTGAAAGCTATCCATAAGCATATCTCCTTCCGTGGGATTCGTTCTTACGAACCATTAAATATCATATTTAAGTTCACAATAACCTTGATTTGTTTCTCATTTGTTTCAAATATATGAAGTTTTTATTCTGTTTTATTATGCATGCTCACACATTTCGGGGATTTTTGTGTACAAAAAACAAGCAAACAAACTTAAGTAAACGATTAAATTAGGGGGGATTGAATGTTAATTCATTGTGCAAATGGAATAGCATTTTGACTACAGTGCATTTAAGTGCGCATTGTGCCGTGTAGTATAGGGATCTCATTACCCTAGAAAAAAACACAGATCTTCACTATACCTTGTAAAACCTAGGCTGACGTCATTTTTACGGGATGGTGTTTTTGTTTTTATAGTACCTTAGTTTTTGTTGATATTATGTCCCGACAATGTGACTTTTATTAGGCGCCATTGTTGAAAGTTGTGTTAACAAAAAGTTTCTTATTAGTGAAATGTCATTTTAATATGTGTTTATTTTCATATTGATTTTTAGGCCGTCTCGCTGCATTATCCGCCCGTCAAAAAATACACCGATACGTAAAATGGATGCATGAAGCGACATTTACAATCTAGATCGCAACAAATAAATATAAATCTAATGCCGACACAACTATTGACACTGGCATAGGTGATCTAGAGGAAGGCTAGGAAGCAAGATCGGTGCTTAAACTCAATTACGAGGTTCACGTGACAGACTTAATCAATTTGATGAACGATCTCCTTTGGGGATCTATCTTAGTTTACTTACTCGTTGGTGTGGGTATCTACTTCACTGTACGACTAGGTTTCATTCAATTCCGCCATTTCGGCCACATGTTTTCTGTTCTTAGAAACAGCCGTAAAGCAGACAGTGCAGGTATCTCCTCTTTCCAAGCACTTTGTACTAGTCTAGCAGCACGTGTCGGTACGGGTAACATGGCTGGTGTTGCTGTAGCACTAACCGCTGGTGGCCCTGGCGCTATCTTCTGGATGTGGCTAATTGCCATGCTAGGTATGGCAACATCGTTTGCAGAAAGCACACTGGCACAGCTATACAAAACGCGTGATAACGACGGTAACTACCGCGGCGGCCCTGCATACTACATGGAGAAAGGCCTAGGTATGCGTTGGATGGGGGTTCTATTCTCTATCTTCCTAATCATCGCATTCGGTCTTGTATTCAACGCGGTTCAAGCGAACGCGATTGCAAGTGCAATGAACACGGCATTCGACTTCGAGCGTAGCTACGTTGGTGTTGGTATCGTTATTATCTCTGCATTCGTTATCTTCGGTGGTATCCGTAAGATTGCTCGCACTGCAGAAATCATTGTTCCAATCATGGCACTGGCTTACTTAGCTATCGCTATCTACGTAATGCTAATGAACATTGAGAAAGTGCCTGAAGTTCTGGCTCTTATCTTTAAGAGTGCCTTCGGTCTGCAAGAAGCAGCAGCGGGTGGCCTAGGTTACGCAATCGCACAAGCGATGATTAACGGTATCAAACGTGGTTTGTTCTCGAACGAAGCGGGTATGGGTTCTGCGCCAAACGCAGCAGCTTCTGCTACGCCTTACCCACCGCACCCAGCATCACAAGGTTACGTGCAAATGCTAGGCGTGTTCATGGACACGATTGTTATCTGTTCTGCAACAGTAGCAATCATCCTGATGTCTGGTGAGTATGTACCGCACGGTGAAGTAACGGGTATCGAACTAACGCAACGTGCACTAACAGCACAAGTTGGCGAATGGGGCGGCATCTTTGTAGCGGTAGCGATTTTCTTCTTCGCTTTCACTTCAATCATTGCAAACTACTCGTACGCTGAAACGAACCTTATCTTCCTAGAGCACAACAACAAGAAGGGCCTAGTGCTGTTCCGTATCGTTGTACTGGGTATGGTTATGTTCGGTTCTCTCGCGACACTGCCAACGGTATGGGCATTGGCTGACGTATCGATGGGCCTAATGGCGATTGTGAACTTGGTAGCGATTATCTTGCTATCGGGTATCGTGATTAAGCTAGCGAAAGACTACAATCGTCAATTAGATGCGGGTAAAGTACCCACGTTCGATGCGGATGATTTCCCAGAGCTTAAAGCTCAATTGGAAGATGGTATTTGGGTTAACAACAAGAAGAAGTAATCTTGTTGGAGTGATTCATCACTCATCCTAAAATCATTGAAAGGCTAAGGTTTCGACCTTAGCCTTTTTCTTTGCCTGCGATTTCTATCTGTCTGCGATTTTTCTTGGTGAGTAATTTTTGCTTTGTCTGCGATCTTTTCTTTATTAGCGATTCTTCTTTGTAAGCGACTTACAGCTAGATCTGTCTATCAAAGTAATAGGAAGAGTCATAAAGACAAGTTGATGTTTTTTCTATACTCTAGCTGCATCCAGTTAGATAACCGATTAGGGTAAAGTTATGTTAGTTGTCGTTTCTCCAGCCAAGACATTAGATTACGAATCACCATTAGCGACTGAGCGCTTCAGCCAGCCAGAGTTTGTTGAGCACTCTGCAGAGCTTATTGAAGTGTGTCGTAAGCTGACACCTGCTGATGTATCAGCATTGATGAAGGTAAGCGATAAGATTGCTGGGCTGAACGTAGCGCGCTTTGAGCAATGGAGCGAGACCTTTACCCAAGACAATGCACGTCAAGCAATCCTAGCCTTTAAGGGCGATGTGTACACTGGCCTAGATGCTGAAACACTGTCGGACGATGATTTTGACTACGCACAGAATCACCTGCGCATGCTTTCTGGCCTATATGGGTTATTGAAGCCATTGGATTTGATGCAGCCTTACCGTCTAGAGATGGGCACACGCTTAGCTAATGAGCGTGGCACTAACTTGTACCAGTTCTGGGGCAATATCATCACAGATAAGCTGAATGAAGCGTTGAATGCTCAAGGCGATAATGTGTTGATCAACCTAGCATCGAACGAATACTTTAAAGCGGTGAAGCCGAAGAGCCTTGATGGTCAAATCATCACGCCAGTTTTTAAAGATTGCAAGAATGGTCAGTACAAGGTGATCAGTTTTTACGCGAAGAAAGCGCGTGGCATGATGGCTCGCTACATCATTGAGAACAAAATCGATTCAGTGGAAGCGCTAACCAAGTTTGATACCGCGGGTTACTACTTCGTTGAAGAAGAGTCGAACGCGAAAGAGTTAGTCTTCAAGCGTGAAGAGCAAAACTAATAGCTCTTGGTTAATTAGTCACTCTTGGTTAACGAGTTACTTCGGCTTTAGCCTGTAATTAAACTTAGAGACGAGTTATTTAGCCTGATAACAGGCCAGACAATAATAAGCCAGACAAAGAAAAGCCCCATGCAGATAACTGCATGGGGCTTTTTATTGAATCATTGAAAGGCGGTTAGATTACTTGTTCTTAACGGCTTTCTTTTTCTTAGCGATTTTCTTTTTCTTAGCAATTTTTTGCTTAGCCACCGCTTTCTTATCTTCTTTCTTCGGTTTCTTTTTCTTCGTTACCGCGGCTTTCTTATGCGTTGGACGCATGCCTTCGATGAAGCGTTCTTTGATCGCATCTTCAGTGTAACGAGCCACACGTTCAATCATTAGTTGATCGTGCGCTTCAATGATAGAAACCGCGTTACCTTTCTTACCTGCACGAGCCGTACGACCGATGCGGTGTAGGTAAACATCTGCTGTACGCGGCATGTCGTAGTTAATAACGTGGCTTACATCTGGAAGGTCGATACCACGAGCTGCGACGTCAGTTGCCAGCAGTACGTTGATAGAACCATCGCGGAAACGAGAAATCGCGTTGTTACGACGATCTTGAGGCATTTCACCTTGGATCCATACACACGGGATCTGTGCACTTTCTAATTGAGCTCGTAGGTCACCTAGGCGGTCACGAGTCTTCAAGAAGATGATGCTGCGTTCAGCTTGCTCTGTGATGATATGTTTTAGGATATCAAGCTTGTGCTTAGCTGAATCGGCACGGTGATACCATTGAGTGATCTTCTTACGTTCACGCAATGACGATTTTGCATCGATCTCTGCTGGATTTTTCAGAAGGTCTTCAGTGAAACCTTCAATACCTTTACCTTCTAGCGTTGCTGAGAACAGTAAAGTTTGTTTACGCCAGCGACACTCTGCAGACAGACGGTCAACAACAGGACCAAAGCCCATGTCTAGCATACGGTCAGCTTCATCGAGAACTAACCATTCAATCGCACGGCAGTCAAAACGCTCGCCTTCAATGTATTCCATTAAACGACCAGGTGTTGCGACTACGATATCTTGAGTTGTACTTAAGATGTCAGCGTGCTCCTGGTACATCACACCGCCCGTGATCGTGAAGATATTTAGGCTGGTGTATTTAGCAAGCTCACGTGCTTGTTCGGTGATCTGCATTGCTAGCTCACGCGTTGGCGTCAGGATAAGCATACGTGCAGGGCCAGATTTCTTACGTGGGAAATCCAGTAGGTATTGCAGTGCTGGCAATACAAATGATGCTGTTTTACCAGTACCTGTTGGCGCAGAAGCCAAAACGTCTCTTCCATCTAACGCTTGTGGGATTGCTTCAGCTTGTATCTGTGTAGGGCGTTCGTAGCCCATTTCGTCAATTGCTTTAAGCAGCTCTTGGTTTAGATCGAGTTCTGCAAAGGTTCTGATCACTGTTGTTTCTCCACAAGCAATAAATGTTTCTGCCTCAAAAAGCAGACGATAAAAAAGAGTAGTCGGACATTATAGAAGCATTAGTGATTAGGATCACATGGTATTTGCTACATCTTGAGATAAAAATCTTTAGTAAGGGCAATAAATGCCTCGCTATAACCGCCATCGTGATGGATCGTAAGCGATTCACGCTGCAAATCTTGCTCGCTAACAGGATCTTTAGATAGTTCAAACAGGATTCTGCTTGGCGGTTTTTTGTCGGTTGTTTTCACATCAAGGCGCTTTGCTAGGTACCAACCACATTGTTGGGCAAGCTTGATGAAGCCTTCTCCTTCGGACGTCGGCAGTATAAAACTGGCAGTGGCGGCATCAGTCGTTATCTCGAAACAACGTTGGGCAAGTTGAAGGTGATCCAAGCTGTCGGTGTGTCTCGCGGTGGCTCTTTGGCTTTGCTGTGCCTGCACTCCAGAGTTGAAGTAGGGCGGGTTACAAATTATGGCATCAAATCGTTGCGAGAAATCCGCGGTTAACACGCTGTCGTGATGAAGGGAGATGCGATCTTGCCAAGGCGACCGCTCAATATTGACTGTGGCAGCATCAATGGCGTGCTGATCAATATCGATCGCAGAGATTGAAGCATCCTCAAAACGTTGTGCTGCCATTAAGGCTAATAACCCTGTTCCAGTGCCTATATCGAGTACTAATGATTCAGGGGCAAGGTTAATCCATGAGCCGAGTAGTACTCCATCTGTGCTAACAGGCATGCCGCTCTGTCCTCCGTAAATAGAGAACCTCTTAAAATTGAAGCTTTTAGTATTTATCGTTTTGTCTTTCATGAATATTCTGATTATCGAGATATTTTAAGTGATTAGCTCTAATGTTAACTATTTGTGTAAATTAATATTCTAATTGCTTATCTATTGTTGCTAACAATGGTTGGTTGATAATTATGTTAATCTGCGTATATTTAGTTTAATTCACTGCTTTTTGTTTATATATGCAAATTTATATGGCGTTTTTTTATGGTGACTTGCAGCTAGCCGAGTGTTTCGTCATTATGCGCGACTATTTTAAAGATTGATTGGCAGCTTCTCGCTGTAACATTCATGTAAGCACAACATAAACTCATAAATATAATTAAGGATTATCTGTGAAACAGAGTCTAAAACTAACAGATATAATGGCATTGGGCTTTATGCTTTTTGCGTTTTTCTTAGGTGCGGGTAACATCATCTTCCCACCTCTAGCTGGCCAATTAGCTGGTGATCACTTTCTTCCAGCGATGTCTGGTTTTCTGCTGACTGCCGTTGGTCTGCCGTTAATCACTATCGTCGCGGTCGCAGTGGCGGGTGGTTCATGGGGTCATCTAACGAAAGATCTTCCTAAGCAAGCAGCAACTATCATGGCTGTACTGATCTTCATCATCATCGGTCCTGCATTTGCTGCACCACGTACCGGTCTTGTTGCTTATGAGATGGCGGTGAAGCCGTTCTTCATTGATGCGACTCAAGTTCATCTAACTCTCTTTTCGATTGCGTTTTTTGTGGTAGCGATGTTCTTCTCATGGTCACAAGGTAAGCTTATTGACGTTATTGGCAAGGTACTTACGCCTGCACTATTCGTTGGTTTGGTTGTACTGGCAGTTGCTGTGTTCATTAACCCACAAGGTGATGTCCTTGCGGCTCACGGTGAGTACATCACTCAGCCACTGACCAAAGGTTTCCTTGAAGGCTACAACACCATGGATACTTTTGCTGCTTTGATGTTTGGCATGCTGATTGTTGACGCAATTCGCAGTAAAGGCGTGACTGACCGCGCAGCAACAACTAAGTACCTAATCAGTGCGGGTTGTATTGCGGCAGCGGGTCTAGCATTTGTTTACATCTCTCTGTTCTTCCTGGGCGCAACAAGCGCAACAGTTGCAGCGGGTGCAGATAATGGCGGCGCTATCTTAAGCTTATACGTCCAATCTTTGTTTGGCCCTTCAGGTCAACTCGTGCTTTCTGTGATCGTACTATTGGCTTGTCTAACGACGGCGATTGGCCTTGTATCAGCATGTTCTGATTACTTCAGCTCGCTAACGCCTCTGTCTTACAAGACCTGGGTAATCATCAACGGTGTAGCTTGTGCAACCGTAGCGAACGTTGGCCTTTCTCAGTTAATCTCTCTGTCTGTTCCAGTTCTGTTTGCACTTTATCCAGTAGCAATCGCATTGGTCGCACTGACATTCTTGCGCAGCCGTTTTCCTAATCCAAAAGCGGCTTACCGCGTAGTGGTATTAGTGTCTCTACTGTTTGCTCTTATCGATGGTGCTAAAGTTGCAGGTATGGATGTTTCTGCAATGAACATGCTGCCATTGTTCGAAATCGGTATGGGTTGGTTGCTTCCAACGACTGCCGCAATCATCTGTATGTTCTTCGTTGGTAAATCAACAGAGCAAGAGATGGCTGAAGAGACTGTTTAATCTTCCGTTGAGATGACATTGTCCTTCGACATGAAATAGAAAAGGCCTCATTATTTCGCAGTAATGAGGCCTTTTTGTATTCTGTGATCTTTTAATATTCTGCTACTTCGCTACTTCGCTACTTAGTAACTTAGCTGAGTGTACTTCTGTTTGGTTATAGCTTTTCGCTGTACTCAACCAGTACTTGTTCAACCCAGCTAGCGATACGGTCGTCGCTAAGTTCGTATTGTGAATCTTCATCAAGCGCCAAACCAACGAATTGAGATTGGTCTTCAGTGAGAGCTTTAGACGCTTCGAACTCGTAGCTGTCATCGTTTGGCCAGAAACCGACAAACTCTGCGCCAGCGATTTTCAGCTCATCATGCAATAGACCCATCGCATCTAAGAACCACTCGCCGTAGCCTTCTTGGTCACCTAAACCAAACAGCGCTACAACCTTGCCTTTCATTGGCGTGGTTGCAATGTCTTCCCACAGTTCATTCCAATCTTCTTGGATTTCACCGAAGTCCCAAGTTGAGATACCGAGCAGTAAAAGATCGTAGTCCGCCATCAATGAAAGAGGGGTTTCTTTCACGTTATGGATATCAACTAGGTCTTCACCAATAATGCCGCGAATTTTCTCTGCTGCCATTTCTGTGTAGCAGGTGGTTGAGCCGTAAAATAATCCAATTTTCATAGCAAACGTTCAATTTTAATTTCAGATGGCGAATTCTAACCATAAATCGACTTCGATTGCAGCGATTATCCGCTCAAGTCGTAATTTTTATGGCATTCATATTTGCTCTGGCATACTCTCAAAACAGTTTCCAATATTGTGAGTAACACTATGCAGTCGCCTCAAGGGCAGAGCGCAGACCACGGTCTAGTAGAACAGTTTTTAGATGCTATGTGGATGGAGCGAGGATTATCGGAGAATACGCTTGTCTCGTACCGTACCGACCTGTCTAAGCTTCTAACGTGGATGGAAAAGAACAATTACCGCCTCGATTTTATTAGTCTTTCAGGACTACAGGATTATCAAGGTTGGTTAGCCGATGCTGACTTTAAGCAGACTTCCCGTGCTCGTATGTTGTCGGCCATTCGTCGCTTGTTTCAATATCTACACCGCGAGAAAGTAAGAGCCGACGATCCTAGTGCGCTGTTGATCAGTCCAAAACTGCCGAAGCGCTTGCCAAAAGATTTGAGTGAAGAGCAAGTGGATTCGCTGCTTGAAGCGCCAGATCCAAACGATCCAATCGAGCTTCGCGATAAGGCGATGCTTGAGTTACTCTATGCAACTGGACTTCGTGTGACTGAGCTCGTTAGCCTGACCATGGAAAACATCAGCCTAAGGCAAGGTGTGGTGCGTGTGATCGGTAAGGGCGGTAAAGAACGCTTGGTGCCAATGGGCGAAAACGCCGTCGATTGGATAGAGACTTTTATTGAACAAGGTCGCCCACAATTACTCGGTGATAACAGCTCGGATGTGGTTTTTCCGAGTAAACGCGCGAAGCAAATGACTCGTCAAACGTTCTGGTATCGTATCAAGCATTATTCGGTTATCGCTGGTATCGACACGGATCTATTGTCACCACACGTATTGAGACATGCTTTTGCCACTCATTTACTGAACTATGGTGCCGATCTCAGGGTCGTACAGATGTTGCTTGGACATAGTGACTTATCGACCACCCAAATTTATACTCACGTGGCGACTGAAAGGCTGAAGCAAATTCACGCTCAGCATCACCCACGTGCTTAAATCCATTTATTTTTAAGGTGAACCTAATGAGCGTATTACGCCGTCTTCCTCTACTAGCGCTTCCTCTCATGATTACTGCATGTAATGCATCAGAAGCGAAAGTAGAAACAACATCAACAGCCGTAGAAGCTGCTCCAGCTCAAGCTATTGATACAGCTGCGTTAACTAAGCGTTTTGAAAAAATCGGTATTAAGGTCGATAAGATTGTTCCTTCGGATATCGATGGTCTTTTAGAAGTTCAAACCAACAGCGGCATTATCTTTTCTTCTCCAGAGGGCGATCACTTTCTAGCCGGTACACTTTACTCTTTGGATGAAAACGGTAAGTTCAGTGATGTTTTGGCTGAGCGTCAAGCTCCACTGAATGCTGAAAAAGTCGCAGCGATGTCGGATACGGTTATCGAATACAAAGCAGATAACGAAAAGTACGTTGTGACGGTATTTACTGACATTACGTGTGGCTACTGTGTTCGTCTGCACAGCCAAATGCAAGGCTACAACGATCTGGGTATCACCGTTCGTTACATGGCTTACCCACGCCAAGGTGCGACAGGACAAGTTGCCGATCAAATGGCGGCAATCTGGGCGTCTGACGATCCAAAAACAGCTATGCATGATGCTAAAGTCAATCGTCAAATGCCAGCGTCTGGTAAAGACCTAGCAGAGCAAAAGCAGACCATTGCCAAACAATACCAACTCGGTCGTGAGCTTGGCATCAATGGCACTCCGGCTATCGTGCTAGCAAGTGGTGAGTTGGTGAGTGGTTACTTACCTCCGGCGCAACTTATTCAGCGTTTAGAGCAGTAATCTTCATTTTTTTATTACCTATTATTCCCCCCTGTTTTTGATTTAAGGAGTGGCCTGATTGATATCAGGCCCATTTTTATATGATAGAGATCCAACGCCGTCCTGAGGTCGACACTTCAGTCTTACCTGCTCACTTACCTGACTTGTTAAAGCGCATTTATGTGAGTCGCGGAATCGACAGTGCTGACCAGCTAGAGACAGCTGCGAAAGGTTTGCACTCTTATCAAAAACTGGGCGGTATTGATGCTGCGGTTGAATTGTTGTTCAAAGCCATTCAGCAGCAAAAGCGCATCATCATTGTTGGTGACTTTGATGCCGATGGCGCGACAAGCTCCGCGTTGTCTGTGCTTGCTCTGCGAATGTTGGGCAGCTCTAATGTTGATTATCTGGTCCCCAATCGTTTTGAAGATGGTTATGGCTTGAGCCCTGAGGTTGTCGAACAGGCGATCGAACTTGGTGCTGAAGTGATCATGACAGTCGACAACGGTGTATCTTCAATTGACGGTGTTCGCTTTGCTAAAGAGAAAGGCCTTGATGTACTGGTTACTGATCATCACTTGCCTGGTTCTGAATTACCGATTGCAGATGCAATGGTCAATCCCAACCTAGAAAGCTGCGCATTTCCTTCAAAAGCGCTAGCCGGTGTGGGTGTCGCCTTTTACCTGATGATGGCATTGTGTGTTCATATGCGTAAGTTGGGCTGGTTTGCTCAACACGGAATGACAGAACCCAAGTTGATGGAACTGATTGATCTAGTGGCACTGGGTACTGTTGCGGATGTGGTACCACTTGATGAAAACAACCGAATCTTGGTACACCAAGGGCTACAACGCATTCGTGCGGGTAAAGCTCGTCCGGGTATTCAAGCCTTGATTGAAATTGCTAAGCGAGATGCTAAGCGTTTAGTTGCCTCCGATTTTGGTTTTGCGCTTGGTCCACGTATCAATGCGGCTGGCCGATTGGATGACATGTCCTTTGGTGTTGAGCTGCTAATGAGTAATAACATCCATGCCGCGCGTCGAATGGCCAGCGAGTTAGATGGCTTGAACCAAACACGTAAAGAGATCGAAGAGGGCATGAAACAAGAAGCGATGGCTTTTTGTGAGCGCCTTGAATTTGGTAAAGACGATTTGCCTTCTGGTTTGGCTCTGTTTCAACGTGATTGGCATCAAGGCGTAATTGGTATTCTAGCTTCGCGTATCAAAGACAAATATCACCGCCCAGTGATCGCATTTGCTGATGGTGGTGAAGGTAGCATTAAGGGTTCATGTCGTTCGATTCCAGGTTTGCACATGCGCGATGCGCTAGACAGAATCGACACTCAAAACCCTGGCCTGATCTTGAAGTTTGGTGGTCACGCAATGGCAGCCGGGTTAACCATTATGGAAAAAGACTTCGAGCGATTCAGCAAGATGTTTGATGACGTTGTGCGTAAAGAACTCGGTGAGACGGCACTTAAGGGCATTATCTTGTCTGATGGTGAGCTGCTACCTGAAGAGTTCTCAATGCATACCGCTGAAACATTGCGTTCAGGTGGTCCGTGGGGACAAGCTTTCCCTGAGCCCATCTTTGATGGTGAGTTTAAAGTTCTGCATCAAAAATTAGTGGGTGAAAAGCACCTAAAGTTAATGCTTGAGCCATTGTATAAAGGCCACCCGACCAATGTGATGATTGATGGTATTGCCTTTAATGTTGACCTACGTCGCTGGCCTGATGCCTCAGTGAAAACGGTACATCTTGCGTTTAAGCTTGATATTAACGAGTTTCGTGGCAATCAATCGTTGCAGTTGATGATTGATCATATCGAAGCGAAATAGTTGAAGCCAAATAGCGTTATCGTTCACTGAATGAGGTTCATCATTTAGTACCTAATCCAACAAGCTCTGTTCAAAAACAGGGCTTGTTTTCCTTTATTGCCTTACAAATTTTACGTGTTTTTTCTGCCCGTCAATTTTATATCCGATTAAGTTATTGAATCTTGGTGTACCACTCTAAAAAATTCTGTATCTCCGTCACACTTTTGAGTACAATTCTCCGGTTAAATTCTACTCATAAATGATGAGCTAAAATGTTTGAAATCAATCCTATAAAAAACCGTCTGCAGGATGTGTCTGAGCGCACAAATATCCTGAGGGGGTATCTTTGACTATGACGCAAAGAAAGAGCGTCTAGAAGAAGTAAACGCAGAATTAGAACAACCGGATGTATGGAACGAACCTGAGCGTGCTCAAGCGCTAGGAAAAGAGCGTTCAGCATTGGAAGCGGTAGTAGAAACGATCGACCAACTTGACCAAGGTGTTGAGGATGTTGATGGCCTATTAGAGCTTGCGGTTGAAGAAGAAGATCAAGAAACGTTCGATGAAATTGAGCCAGAACTAGCTGAGCTTGAAGCTAAGTTAGAGAAATTGGAATTCCGTCGTATGTTCTCTGGTGATCACGACGCATCAGATTGCTACATCGATTTACAGTCAGGTTCGGGCGGTACAGAAGCTCAAGACTGGACTTCAATGATGTTGCGTATGTACTTGCGTTGGGCAGATTCGAAAGGCTTCAAGACTGAAGTTATCGAAGTGTCTGATGGCGATGTTGCTGGCCTTAAAGGCGCAACAGTACGTATCTCTGGTGAGTACGCTTACGGTTGGTTACGCACAGAGACTGGTGTTCACCGTCTAGTTCGTAAGTCACCATTTGATTCAAGTGGTCGTCGTCATACTTCATTTGCTTCTGCGTTTATCTATCCTGAGATTGATGACAACATTACGATCGACATTAATCCTTCTGACCTACGTATTGACGTATACCGTGCCTCTGGCGCTGGTGGTCAGCACGTAAACACCACGGAATCGGCGGTACGTATTACTCACGTTCCAACTAACACCGTGGTTCAGTGTCAGAATGACCGTTCGCAGCATAAGAACAAAGATCAAGCGATGAAGCAGCTACGTGCTAAGCTTTTTGAACTTGAGATTCAAAAGCAAAATGCTGAAAAACAAGCGAGCGAAGAAACGAAATCAGACATCGGTTGGGGCAGTCAGATCCGCTCTTACGTGCTGGATGATTCACGTATCAAAGATTTACGCACCGGCATCGAAAACCGTAATACTCAAGCGGTTCTTGACGGTGACTTAGACAAGTTTATTGAAGCTAGCCTGAAATCAGGTCTGTAAGCTTTATCAACTATTAAGCTTTACCAATAATATTGGTAAAAATGCCTATATTTTCAAAAATATAGCTGTCCAAATTATAAAAGCAGGGTACATCTCAAATGACTGATGCTGTTCAAAACGAAAATGCACAAGAAGCTTCTTCACCTGAAGAGAACAAACTAATCGCTGAGCGCCGTAGCAAGCTGGATCATATCCGCCAAAACTGCAAAGCTAACGGTCACCCAAATGATTTCCGTCGTGAGCACCTAGCTGGCGATCTTCAAGCGGAATTCGGTGAGAAGACTAAGGAAGAGCTAGAAGAGCTTAACCACATCGTTGCGATCGCAGGTCGTATTATGGCGAAGCGTGGTCCATTTCTAGCGATTCAAGAAACTTCTGGTCGTATCCAAGCGTACGCAGCGAAAGACGTTCAAAAAGTACTGAAAGAGAAGTACCAAGGCCTAGATATCGGCGACATCATCGGTGTTAAAGGTGCGCTTCACAAGTCTGGTAAAGGCGACCTTTACGTGAACATGGAAGAGTTTGAATTGCTAACCAAAGCACTTCGTCCTCTGCCAGAGAAGTTCCACGGTCTAACTGACCAAGAAATGCGTTACCGTCAGCGTTACGTTGACCTAATCGTGAACGAAGACTCTCGTAACACATTCATCGTGCGTTCTAAGCTTGTGTCTTCAATCCGTAACTTCATGAGCTCAAAAGGCTACCTAGAAGTTGAAACGCCAATGATGCACGTGATCCCAGGCGGTGCAACAGCACGTCCATTCATCACTCATCACAACGCACTAGACATCGACATGTACCTACGTGTTGCACCTGAGCTTTACCTTAAGCGTCTAGTAGTTGGTGGTTTTGACCGTGTATTCGAGATCAACCGTAACTTCCGTAACGAAGGTCTTTCTCCACGTCACAACCCAGAATTCACAATGATGGAATTCTACCAAGCGTACTCTGACTACAAAGATCTAATGGATCTAACGGAAGAGATGCTAAGCACAGCGGCGATGGACGTTCTTGGTTCTACTTCTATGCCTTACGGTGACGAAACAGTTGAGTTCGGTGGCACTTACGCTCGCATGAGCATGTTCGATGCAATCAAACACTACACACCTGAAAATGCAAACATTCAAGCTCTGACTGAAGATGATCTTCAGAACAGAGAATTGATGGTTAAAATTGCAGAAGAAGTGGGTCTGTACGTTGAGAAGTTCTGGACATGTGGTCAGCTTCTTGAAGAGATCTTTGGTGAAACGGCTGAGCCTCAGTTAATTCAACCAACGTTCATCACGGGTTACCCAGCGGACATCTCTCCACTGGCTCGTCGTAGCGACAGCAACCCATTCTTCACAGACCGCTTTGAGTTCTTCATCGGTGGCCGTGAAGTAGCGAACGGTTTCTCTGAGCTTAACGATGCACAAGACCAAGACGAGCGTTTCAAAGCACAAGTTAACGCAAAAGACGCGGGTGATGACGAAGCTATGTACTACGATGCTGACTACATTACTGCACTAGAGCACGGCCTACCGCCAACAGCGGGTCAAGGTATTGGTATCGATCGTCTAGCGATGCTATTTACTAACACCCACACAATCCGTGACGTGATCTTGTTCCCGGCAATGCGCCCACAAGCGTAATTTTCGCTTATGGGGTGTTACTGCCCGTGTAATTTAAAAGCCACCTTCGGGTGGCTTTTTCGGTTTTTAGCGTCAAAACCTAGCTCGTACCGCACTCTTGATTCGAAAAATGATTATTTATGACATAGTCTTACCATTGAGACAAAAAATCTAAGATAGTCTCATTACTATACGTATCGGATCTGAATACGATCTTGCGGCAACTTTGTACCCGTATGATTCGTTTAACTCGTGTTAGCCTGATTGAAAAAAATAAAAACAGAATAAGGAAGAAGGATGGGAACTCAATTTAAGATGGATTCCTTACCAGGTTCTCTTATCGTCGTTGGTGGTGCGTACGAACCCTGGTTATCAGTGTTAGAACAAGTGGGTTGGCAATGTACCCAGTGTGCAGATTTACGAAAAGCCGATGCCTTAATTACTGATATTGGCCCCTGCATTGGCATTGTGGATCTTAGTCATGATGAGTTTAGCCTTAATGGTATCGCTAACCTCGTGAGCAACAACAAGCAAGTTCGATGGCTTGCTTTTATCCGTGAATCGCAATTGAGCTCAGATACAATCTGCCAATTTATCGTTAACTTCTGTATCGACTTTTTCACGGCACCAATCCCTGATGCTCAGCTATTGAGTACCATTGGTCATCAACTGGGTATGCTCAAACTTGAGCAGAAAGTATGGCCAAACTACGGTATTAACAACAATATGGGCCTACTCGGTGATTCTGTGGCGGTGAAACGCTTGAGAGACCAAGTCAAGCGAATTGGCCCCACAGATGTCAGTATTTTGATTTACGGTGAGAGTGGGACAGGAAAAGAGACAATTGCACGTTCCATTCATCAAAATTCATCGCGAGCTCAGAAACCATTTTTAACTGTGAATTGCCGTGCTCTATCTGAAATGAGGATAGAGACTGAGATGTTTGGTATTTCAGCCCCAGCAACGGCAGCGCCTTGTATGTTGGAAGAAGCCGATGGCGGAACCCTCTTACTCAACGATGTCCTAGCGATGCCTCGTAATCAACAATTGAACCTTTTACGCTTTTTACAAGAAGGGAAAATTGAAACCACGAAGGGAGCTAAGTCGGTTGATGTTCGCATTTTGGCTGCTAACTCTTCTGATATTGAAAAGGCATTGATCGAGGGCGACTTCAATGAAGAGCTTTATCATTACATCAATGTTCTGCGTATTCATGTTCCTAGCTTAAAAGAACGTGTGAGTGATATTTCAGTGCTAGCGAATCATTTTCTGCGTGAGTACTCAAAAGAGTTTAATGCGCAAGCGAAGAGCTTCTCAGACGATGCTATCCGCTCGATGAGTCGCTACCATTGGCCTGGCAACGTTCGTGAATTGATGAATCAGATTAAGCGTGTTGTGTTGATGTCTGATGCTGTCATCATTGAGGATCATCAACTGGATTTACCAAAACAGAATGATGAACGCCGCAGTCTGAAAAGTATACGTGAACGTTCAGAGCGAGATGCTTTACTCATTGTGTTGGAATCTTATGGTGGTCAAGTGTCTTTGGCCGCTAAGGAGCTTGGAGTTTCACGCGCAACTATGTACCGCTTACTCAATAAACATGGTCTTATATCTGAGGGCGTTGTTTAGAACGTTCTATTCATTGACTCTATCCGGTGAGTGAAAATTCAAGGGCCACGTATCATACGTGGCTTTTTTGTTTCTGAAGGATAGTCCGCTGTTCTATAGAGAGAGCCCTAAGATAGATATGCTGTGATTTTATATAATCATAGTGAATATGTTATATGTAAATGAATATGCAACTGATATTTTAGGCGAATGCATTGTTTTAAAAATGTTAACCAATTATCGGTTGAATAATATACTCACTTGGTTAGACTTTAACCGTGAAAGCAACGATTTAACAAAGACTTGTCTGCTTTTACTACCCCATTTCTTTTTGGATTTTTTAGTTAGCTTGGAGGCGCAAATGAAACATTTCGATTTTATACAGCATATTTGCGCGTCGTTTGATCCGTGTACTGACATGGTGACTGATATGTCACACACATCAGCCATGGCCGATCGAAACACCCAAGATAAACCTAACTAATAGATCCGTACCCTTATTTGGCTGCGGAAAAATAGCAGCTAAGTGAGAAGCCCTCATACTATCTAGAACGCTATTTTTCCTCAGTTTATTCCACAACTGGAGAGTTATTATGCGTCACTCAGTATATTTAAAACTAGCAACAGTTCTTATCCGTGCAGACCTTCGTCGTGAAGAGCGTGAATGGCAACGAAAAGTTCGTCGTAGTTCATATGATCTACCATGGAACAACACCCATTTATTGAGAGATATTGGCCTTGAAGCCGATGGTCGACCAATTGGTTTTTCTGAGCCTGAAGTCGTCACGATTGAGCGCCGAGTTCGTCATCTTCGTCGAGTCTTAAGCGCGCGAATACCGACGTAATCTTGTGGGGTGATAGCGCCTTTCACCCCACAAGATAAACATCAGCGATAGTTATGGCGTCGAAAATGCAAATTTTTGAACTAGAACTGGCCAAAAAAGAGAAGCTCTTGCTTCTCTTTTTTTGCTTTTTTAAGTCGTTATCTAGTAAAGGTAAATAGTTCGGCTAAGCTTTATAGAGCAAGGGAGGCTGACTATGCAGAAGCATCAATTAGACATGTGGTTACATGGAGAGCACAAAGACTCTTATCAGACACCGAAAGTGTACGTTATTGGTTGCTCTGATATCTCAGAATATTTACTGGCGGTGGAGTACAAACACAAGCTAGAACCGGTAAAGCAAGACGGCGAGCCGCTTCACTTTGGATCCTTGGATCAAGTGAAAGAGGAATTACTCCGGCTCGGCTTTGAAAAGGCCTACCTTCGCTTGCACAACGCGTATGATGAGTTTGGTAATGAACCCAACCAAAGCTACTGCGATATTGAACTGGCGCTCAAACCTCATTAGAGAGTATTTTTAACGAGCGTTGTAGTGAGAAATTACTTCTAAATTGAGACGGTTTATAACGTACTGATCTTTTAGCCTATCTATGCTAGATAAAACCTCTATGCGTAATGGCTTTCTATGCGTAATGGGTTGTCAGCAATCTGTGGGTGAATTGAGTTCGTAGATAGAAACCACGAGGTTTGGTCTTTATTGGTTTTCCACTTGCACCGTAAGCTTCTGTTAACACTCGACTGTTGGCGGCTTTTGGTCGCAAATGCAGTGCTTCGCCGTGTCTTGCTGTTATCTGTTCAACATTACCTAACACGATCAGCTCCATGAGCTCTTCCCAATCCCTTTTTAAGATCTCGTCTTCCGCTTGGGTTGGTGTCCACAATAAAGGGGATCCTACATGCCTTTCTGCCAGTGGGATCTCTCTTTCTCCCTCTACCGGGATCCACAACACTTTAGACAGCTTGTTTCGAACGTGACTGGTTTCCCACGTTATGCCTTGCACGCCCATCAATGGCGCGACACAAACAAAGGTGGTTTCGAGTGGCTTCCCTGAATAACCAATCGGGATACTTTTTAGCTCGATCCCGAGCTTGGCAAAATCTTGTTCTGGTTTACTGCCAGCTGGCGCACCCAAGTGCCATTCCAATAGTTGTCCAACCCAGCCTTTATCTCGCTTTAGGTCGTTTGGTACAACCATATTGGCTTCATCGGCGAGCTTTTTGAAGGTCATTCCTGCAATAGCATATGCTCTGTCTAACAGCTCTTGTTGTGTTTGTGGTTCTGGTTTCATAATAAAAGGCATGATCAAAAAAATGATTTTACCAGAAGTTATCACCATATGACGAATGGTTAAGAAATGATCGCCTTGCTAGAAAAGGGATCAAACCCATGGTTATCCACAGGACATAAAGGTAATTAATTGAAATATTAATTTAGTGGATAAATAAACAGGGGTTTGCAGGGGATAAAATGCTTGCTAAATAGGGTTTGAAATGAATCTTTCACTTACTAGTGTGGATAAACATCGGAGTGGTTGATCTTTAACCATGGATGGTTTTTAAAAGATCTTTTTCTTTTTCCATGTTTTTAAAATTGATGGCTTTACTTTAATTGTTTGATTTTTAATTGTTTTTGTTGTCGTTTGGTGGTTTTTTGTTTTTGGTCCTGATAAATCTATGGATTAAAAAAAACGATTGCGGGTAATTCTTCACATAGTTATTCACAGAAAAGGTGAATAAATGTGGTCTATGTCTCACTCTTGTGTGGGTAACTAAGATTTGAGCAAAACTTATCCATATTCGTAGTTATTATTCATAAATATAGCGCTTGTCACGTCACTAAGTTTGCTCCGATTGGGGATATGTGGAAAAATCAGTGTAATTAAAAATTTAGATAGAGGTTGGCCAGTGATAGATGGCGATGGTTACCGATTAAATGTTGGTATTGTAATCTGTAACAACCATGGTCAGGTCTTCTGGGCTAAACGATACGGGCAACATTCATGGCAATTCCCTCAAGGGGGAATAGATGAAGGTGAAACTCCGGAACAGGCAATGTACCGCGAGTTGTATGAAGAGGTTGGCCTTACTAAAAAGGATGTAAAGATCGTCGCGACAAGTCGTCATTGGTTACGCTATAAGCTACCCAAACGACTGGTTCGGTGGGATTCTAAACCTGTCTGTATTGGACAAAAACAGAAGTGGTTTCTTTTACGCTTAGATTGCGATGAATCGCATATCAATATGCAGCGTGGAAGCACACCTGAGTTTGATGGTTGGCGTTGGGTGAGTTACTGGTACCCAGTTCGACAAGTTGTATCTTTCAAGCGAGATGTTTACCGTCGAGCGATGAAAGAATTCGCATCTTTAGCAATGCCGTTTAAAGAGCGAAAAACAAAAGGAAAGCGCAAATTGCGTAGAGGTTAAGCATGCTCAGCCAACTAAGGGAAATAGTTGAACACGTATCAAGAGTTGAAGATGTGTCGACGGCTCTTGATATTTTGGTTAAAGAGACATGCAGCGCGATGCAGACGGAATGTTGCACCGTGTATTTGGCAAATAATGATATGCAGCGTCTTGAGTTGATGGCAACTCAAGGCCTGATCTTCAAAGGCAATAGCATTCACATTGGTTTTGACGAAGGTTTGGTTGGCCTTGTTAAAAGAAGTGCTGAACCGATCAACCTTGCACAAGCGTCTGCTCACCCTGCTTATAAGTTTTTTCCAGAGCTTGGAGAAAAGGTTTATCACTCTTTTCTCGGCACTCCGATTATCTATCGCAAGCAAGTGCTTGGCGTATTAGTCATTCAACAGAAGTCCCCCCGTTTATTCAGTGAGATGGAAGAATCCTTCCTTGTTACACTCTCAGCACAGCTTGCGGTTATTGTGGCGCATGCCCAAACTCAAGGCCATTGGCTGTTAGAGCAACAGAAGCTACCTGCGACCAAAGGTATTGCAGCTTCATCGGGTGTGGCGATTGGTGACTTATGGTGGGACAACACTCAGCCTGAACTCACCGATGTTTACCCTGCTTCGACGCTCAATGTTGAAAGGGAGCATGAGCTGTTGGCAGTCGCTGTCGAAAATGCTCTCAATGATTTCAAGCGAATGCGAAAGCGTTTAGACAGTGAAATCAATAAAGACGCGTTGGCGATCTTTGATCTGTTTACTCACTTACTCAACGATCCCATGTTACGTAAGGATCTCAAGAGCCAAATTCAGAAAGGCGATAAAGCCGATTGGGCATTGAGACAGGTTGTTGAGAGTTACTCTAACCGTTTTGCTCGTATGTCAGATGTGTACCTTCGGGAGAGAGCGCAAGATGTCCGAGAGCTTGGTCAAAGACTGCTCTATTTCCTCCACAATTCTGAACATGAACTTCGTACGTTAGATAAACCGATTATTTTGGTGGTTCGTGAGTTAACGGCCTCTGTATTAGCGTCTATTCTGAAAGAAAAACTATTAGCGGTTATTTCCTTGGAAGGGGCGGCGAACTCGCACGCAGCGATTTTATCTCGAGCTTTGGGTATTCCTTCTGTTATGGGAGTTAACCTTAATCTTTCGCAAGCTAATGGTAAGCAAGCGATTGTTGACGGGTATAGCGGCGAGATCTTTATTGAGCCGACTAAAAACCTGCTCAAAGAGTATCGGGGGCTGATTCTAGAAGAGAGTGAGCTCTCCTCTATGGTCAATCGAGAACTGTACTTACCGGCAAAAACGAAAGACGACAAGCAAGTCGAGATTCTGCTTAATGCGGGTTTGAGTGCAGACACTAACATCGCTATCAACCAAGGGGTTGATGGGGTTGGTCTGTATCGAACCGAAATTTCTTTCTTGTTGCAGCAAAGGTTTCCGTCAGAGGACGAACAATTCAAACAGTATCGTTCTGTGCTTGCGAGTTACCCTGAGAAGCAAGTGGTGATGCGAACCTTGGATATTGGTGGAGATAAGGCGTTACCTTACTTCCCAATAGAAGAAGATAATCCATTCCTTGGTTGGCGTGGTATTCGTTTTACCCTTGATCACCCCGACATCTTTATTATTCAGTTACGTGCGATGTTACGTGCGAGTTGTGATAGCCAGAACTTGAGTATCTTGTTGCCGATGATCTCTAGCACTCAAGAACTGGATGATACTGTTCAACTTATCGAGCAAGCCTACGATGAAGTGCATGAACTCGACAGTCGAGTTCGTATGCCGCGTATCGGCATCATGATTGAAGTGCCATCAATGCTTTACCTTCTTCCGCTTATTGCGGATAAAGTTGATTTCGTTTCGGTGGGCACCAATGACTTAACTCAATATTTATTGGCGGTTGACCGGAACAATTCCCGCGTCTCTGATGTCTATGAATCCATGCACCCTGCTGTGATCATGGCATTGAAACACATCCATGATACTTGTAAGCAATATCAATTGCCTGTGTGTATATGTGGAGAGCTCGCGGGTGATCCAATGGGTGCATTGCTCTTGATTGGGTTAGGGTATGAGACGTTAAGTATGAACACCTCAAATGTCGCAAGGACTAAGTATTTGATTCGTCAATCTAAGCTTAGTGAACTGCAAGATTTGGCAAATGAGGCGCTATCAAAACCGTATGGAAGTGACATCTATAGTATGATGCTCAACTATTTCGAAGAGCGTGAATTTACAGGCTTCATTCGAGCGGGTAAAAAATAGGATTTAACGTGTCATATGAACTGATAGGCTTGCTAGCAGGCCTTGGTGCTATTGTTGGTGTTTTAGCTGGCTTGCTGGGCATTGGTGGTGGTTTGCTGGTGGTTCCTGCCTTACTCTTTTTGCTTCCTAAAGCGGGTATCCCTCAAGAGTTTGCGATGCAAATGGCATTGGCTACCTCGTTATCAACCATCATCGTTACGTCGGGATCGTCTGCGATTAACCATTTAAAATTGGGTAATGTAGAGATGTTTGTCGTTAAATGGTTGATACCAGGTGTCGTGATAGGTGGCTTCCTAGGTTCTTTCGTGGCCGATGTGATTCCAGCTCAATACTTACCAAAAGTCTTTGGTGTGATTGTCTTGGTATTGGCGTTGCAAATGCTGTTGTCTATTCGCTCTAAGAGCCAAAAGTCGATGCCGGGTTCAGCTAAAACCGTGCTGTGTGGTGGCGGTATTGGTTTGGTATCAAGTTTAGCGGGCATTGGCGGTGGATCTTTGTCGGTACCTTTCCTTAACCATCACGGTGTGGAAATGCGTAAAGCCGTCGGCTCATCTTCGGTATGCGGTTGTGTTATTGCGATTTCAGGAATGCTAGGCTTCATTTGGCATGGATCTTCTGTCGATGATCTTCCTGCGTATAGCTTAGGTTATGTTTATCTGCCGGCTTTGATTGCGATATCTTGTACCTCAGTGTTGACCACTCGAGTGGGGGCGAAACTGGCCACTCAATTACCAACCTCTGTGCTAAAGAAATTCTTTGCGGTATTTTTAATGTTTATAGCAGCCACAATGCTGCTGTAGTGTCTTTCTGTTAGCTATTGAGCTAACCGTTAATCAATTTAGATAGAGAGCCAAGTATGTCTCAGGGTTTTATCGAATTCCCAAATATCGATCCTGTTCTTATTGAACTAGGACCAATCTCAGTTCGTTGGTACGGCCTAATGTACCTTGTTGGTTTTATGTTTGCTCTTTGGTTAGCAAATCGCCGAGCGGATCAACCAGATAGTGGTTGGACTCGAGAGCAAGTATCAGACTTACTGTTTGCTGGCTTTTTAGGTGTGGTACTGGGTGGTCGTATTGGCTACGTGCTTTTCTACAACTTTGACCTTTTCCTAGCAGATCCACTTTACCTCTTTAAGGTATGGACTGGCGGTATGTCTTTCCACGGTGGCTTACTTGGTGTAATTACGGCTATGTTCTGGTATGCGAAAAAGAACGGTCGAACCTTCTTTGGTGTTGCAGACATGATCGCGCCATTGGTGCCATTTGGTTTAGGTATGGGTCGTTTAGGTAACTTCATGAACAGCGAGCTTTGGGGCCGTGTGACTGATGTGCCATGGGCAATCGTATTCCCGAATGGTGGTCCACTTCCTCGTCATCCATCTCAACTTTACGAGATGGCGCTTGAAGGCATTGTGTTGTTCTTCATCTTGAACTGGTTTATCAAAAAGCCACGACCTCTTGGTTCTGTGTCAGGGTTATTCCTGGCAGGATATGGTACATTCCGCTTCTTAGTAGAATACGTACGTGAACCTGATGCTCACCTAGGTTTGTTCGGTGGATTTATCTCTATGGGACAAATTTTGTCACTGCCAATGGTTATCATCGGTGTGTTGATGATGGTGTGGGCATACAAGCGTGGCCACTACAAAGATGAATTACCACAACAAACGAAGTAAGGAATTGGTGTGAAACAGTATTTAGATCTCTGTCAGCGTATCGTTGATGACGGTACTTGGATTGAAAATGAACGCACGGGTAAGCGCTGCCTAACTGTGATCAATGCTGACCTTGAATATGATGTCGGTAATAACCAATTCCCACTGGTAACAACGCGTAAAAGCTTTTGGAAAGCGGCAGTTGCTGAATTGCTTGGCTATATCCGTGGTTACGATAATGCTGAAGATTTTCGTAAGCTAGGGACTAAAACTTGGGATGCGAACTCGAATCTGAACGAAGCATGGCTGAACAACCCTTACCGCAAGGGTGAAGACGACATGGGCCGAGTTTACGGTGTTCAAGGACGTGCATGGGCAAAACCTGACGGCGGTCATATCGACCAACTGAAGAAGATTGTTGATGATCTAACAAACGGTATTGATGACCGCGGCGAAATCTTAAACTTCTATAACCCTGGTGAGTTCCACATGGGTTGTTTGCGTCCGTGTATGTACAGCCATCACTTCTCTCTACTTGGTGATACTCTGTACCTAAACAGCACTCAGCGCTCTTGCGATGTACCACTAGGCCTGAACTTCAACATGGTTCAAGTGTATGTGTTCCTCGCTATCATGGCGCAAATCACAGGCAAGAAAGCGGGCGTGGCTTATCACAAGCTTGTTAACGCACATATCTACGAAGATCAACTCGCACCTATGCGTGATATCCAGTTGAAGCGTGAGCCTCTAGCTGGCCCTACATTCCATATCAATCCTGAAATTAAGTCCCTAGAAGATTTGGAAACATGGGTGACGATGGATGACTTCTGGGTTGAAGGCTACGAATGCCACGAAGCGATTAAGTACCCATTCTCGGTTTAATCTAATCCGCTTTGTTTGATCGAAAGGCTGCCACTGTGCAGTCTTTTTTGTATCCAAGTTGTAGTGACGAGTAATCGAGATGCGAAGAGCATGAGATGTCGTCACTCCCTAGACTGACGAAGGAGGGAGTAGGGAATCTCTTTCGTGGTGTGTTTGTGATATTCCCTATCACGCTCGTGCCTCGCTGTAGGGAATATGACGGGGATATATAGGTGCGAGTAAAACGGGCTTTTCGTTACTCGTTCACTCGGATCCTGTATTTGCTTTCAACTTGTCACTCGCTACTCCAATCTTCTTTTTGTTTCCCACATCTGCCTTTCAGAAAAGAAAAAGCCTGCAACCTAGGAGGTTGCGGGCTTTGCTATAAGCGATGTTTGTTTTGCTATTAAGCTGTCAGTGCTAACACGCTACCAGGCAGTACAAGGAATACCGCAACAAGATAACCAGCTACTACAGCTTTGTTTTTCACTGCCATGTCTGAAATGATATCAGCTGCTTTCACTGGCAGTTCACGTAGGAACGGAATACCAAAGATGAATACCGTTGCCATGATGTTGAACACCAAGTGTACTAGAGCAATCTGTAGTGCGAATACTGCGAACTCACCAGATACTGCTGTCGCTGCTAATAGCGCGGTAATACACGTACCGATGTTTGCACCTAAAGTGAATGGGTAAACGTCACGTACTTTAAGAACACCTGAACCAACTAGTGGAACCATCAAGCTTGTTGTCGTTGAAGAAGACTGAACAAGGATAGTCACGATAGAGCCAGAAGCGATACCGTGGATAGGACCACGACCGATTGCGTTCTTTAGAATCTCACGAGCACGGCCAACCATTAGGCTCTTCATTAGCTTACCCATTACCGTGATAGCTACGAAGATAGTCGCGATACCTAGAACGATAAGCATAACCCCACCAACAGTGTCGCCAAACGTTGATAGTGGCTCTTTAATCGCACTTACAACAGGCTTAGTGATTGGCTTGATGAAGTTAAGACCACCCATGCTCATATCACCTGTTGCTAGCATCGGTGATACTAACCAGTGAGAAATTTTCTCTAGAATACCAAACGCCATCTCTAGTGGTAGGAAGATAGCAACGGCTAATAGGTTAAAGAAATCGTGAATCGTCGCACTTGCGAATGCACGTTTGAACTCATCTTTACAACGAACATGACCAAGGCTAACTAGCGTATTGGTTACTGTAGTACCAATGTTTGCACCCATGATCATAGGGATTGCTAGCTCAACAGGTAAACCACCTGCCACAAGGCCAACGATAATTGAAGTAACTGTACTTGATGATTGAATAAGGGCTGTTGCCACTAAACCAATCATTAAGCCTGCAACTGGATGTGAAGCAAATTCGAAAAGAACTTTTGCTTGCTCGCCTGTTGCCCATTTGAAGCCTGTACCAACCATTGAAACTGAAAGTAATAGTAGGTAAAGCATGAATGCCAAGTTAGCCCAGCGTAGCCAACGAGTTGTGCTCGAGATAGGCGCTGCTGCAGTAGTAGCTTGGTTCATAATGTTTTCTCCATTGGACCGTTTTAGTCTGTGTTTGGTCTGTTTGTTTAATCTGAGCGTGATGTTAGAGAACAAATATTTCAGTAATATTACATTTTGGTTTAGGTGAGACTTTTTTGTGATGATTTGCTCTTTAAATATTTGGTCTTGAAATGGTGGTGGTTTAACTTGTTGTTTTTAAAGTTTTTTGTTCGTGTTTTTGATAGGTGATATAGATCTTAAAAGTTAGAGAAAAATTGAAAATAATCGTTGAAATATTACATTATGAAATTAGACACTTCGTAAAAATAAGTAGTAATTGATAGTTAGGTGTGGTTTTTCCGAGTTTGTTGAGTGGGGAGGGCATATTTGATATAACAGGTTATCTTCTCTTTTTTTACGGCACATTTATGTCGCATCTCAACTATAACCACCTTTATTACTTCTGGATGGTTTGCAAGCAAGGCTCTGTTACTAAAGCTGCAGAAGCCCTATTCCTAACACCACAAACGGTAACTGGTCAGATAAAAGCCTTAGAAGAGCGTATGGACGGCAAGCTAACTAAGCGTAATGGTCGCAGTGTTGAGCCGACAGAGCTTGGGCAGTTGGTCTTTAAATATGCCGATCGTATGTTTGGCCTGAGTTACGAGATGCTGGATATCGTGAATTATAGCCAGCACTCCAATATTCTGTTTGATGTTGGCGTCGCGGATGCACTGTCCAAAAGATTAGTCAGCAAGATATTGATGTCGACAATCCCACCCGATAACAGCATTCATTTACGCTGCTTTGAATCGACTCATGAAATGCTACTTGAACAACTTTCTCAGCATAAGCTCGATATGATTTTGTCAGACTGCCCGGTGGATTCTAGCCAAAGCCCAGGCCTGTTTAGTAAAAAGTTGGGTGAGAGTGGTATGAGCTTTTTCAGTTCAGGTAATGTGGAAGGTGTTAACTTTCCTGCTGTATTAGAACAAAAGAAACTGTTAATCCCAGGAAGTCGAACTTCGATGGGGCGTAAAGTACTGCAATGGTTTGATAGACAAGGACTTAAGCCTGATATTTTGGGTGAGTTTGATGACGCGGCATTGATGAAGGCTTTCGCTCGTTACCACCACGACGCTATTTTCTTAGCGCCTACGCTATATATGTCAGAGGTTGAGGAAGATACGTCATTGCAATTGTTGGGGGGAATCGAGGAGTTAAAAGAGGAGTACTACGTCATATTTGCTGAGAGGATGATCCAACATCCAGCAGTAAAAAATGTATGTGACGCAGATTTTAGCAAATTGTTCGAGTGAGCTTGTTTGTTAATGAATTGATATCGATTATCATGACTTCATAATCTGCCGGAAATACAGATAACCCGGACTTGGCGTAAAGGTTGTATGGAGCCAAACTATGAACTTAAAAGAGATGGAGAAGAATTCAGCACAAGCTGTGATTCTACTCAAAGCCATGGCCAATGAGCGTCGCTTACAGATTCTGTGCCTATTGCATGGTACTGAGCTGTCGGTTGGGGAGTTGTGTGGCAAGTTGGAATTGAGTCAATCTGCTTTATCTCAACATCTTGCTTGGTTGAGAAGAGATGGTTTGGTCGAAACTCGCAAAGAAGCTCAAACAGTGTATTACACATTGAGCAGTGAAGAAGTAAAAGCGATGATTAACCTACTGCATGGTATGTACTGCAAGTAGTTTATTGCTGGTGGGGGAAGTGATTTCTTACCAGGGGTAGGGTCGACACAAGGAAGTGTCAGTATTTCATGTCGAACGTTAGTGCCTATCAGCAAACCGCATATCTTTAAGTAAACCAAGTAACGCTCAGCAAGAAAAATCTCTGTGTTACTCAAAATTTAGATATAAAAAAACCGGCCGAGGCCGGTTTTTTTCGTTTTGCGTTGTAATCAAATTTCTATTAAAGAGCTTTGATTGCAGCAGCGAAACGAGACTTATGACGTGCAGCTTTATTCTTATGAATAAGGCCTTTAGTCGCCATGCGGTCTAGAAGAGGTGTAACTTCTACAAGAGCAGCAGTTGCAGCTTCTTTATTGCCAGCTTCAATAGCTGCAATAGTTTTTTTCATGTAAGTGCGCATCATAGAACGACGGCTAGCATTGTGCTGGCGACGTTTCTCAGCTTGGATAGCGCGCTTCTTAGCAGATTTACTGTTTGCCAAGGTCTAACTCCCAAAAACTTAGTTCGGTGACAATTTAAGGGCGAGGACTATCCCTCATAGGCGCCTAATTGTCAAATGATTTGTGCAAAAACCAATCGTAGCCAAACAAACTTTGGTATGGAAAGGTCATCGCGGTTAAGATGGCGGGGATTCTAACAGCATTTTTAGACCAATGCTAATAAATATGCTTCTTAGGACAGGATAGTATTTATCCTCGCTTGAAAGTAATCAACCAGTGTCAGAGGTTTGTGTGAGTAAACGACTATTAAAGTCAGGCCTGATTGTCAGTGCAATGACTTTTGTTTCCCGCGTATTGGGGCTAGTACGTGATGTAGTAGTAGCAAATTTGATGGGAGCAGGAGCGAGTGCCGACGTATTTTTCTTCGCTAATAAAATCCCTAATTTCTTACGTCGACTTTTCGCAGAAGGTGCCTTTTCTCAAGCGTTTGTTCCTGTATTAACAGAATATCACGCTGCAGGTGATAAAGATAAGACTCGAGATTTAATTGCCAAAGTATCGGGCACGCTCGGGGTACTAGTTTCTATCGTCACCGTTATCGGGGTGTTGGGCTCGGGTGTCATCACTGCGATGTTTGGCGCAGGTTGGTTTATCGATTGGTTAAATGATGGCCCAGCAGCACCAAAATTTGAGCTGGCGAGCTTTATGCTCAAGATTACCTTTCCTTATTTATGGTTTATCACCTTTGTTGCTTTATCTGGTGCAATCCTCAATACCATGGGCAAATTTGCGGTTTCGTCATTTACCCCTGTGTTCCTGAACGTAATGATCATAGGTTCAGCATGGTTTATCTCTCCTAATTTAGAACAACCCGAAATTGGCTTGGCCATCGGTGTGTTTCTTGGTGGTTTAGTCCAGTTCCTTTTCCAAATGCCTTTCTTGATTAAAGCGGGTGTGTTGGTTAAACCGAAGTGGGGGTGGAGAGATCCCGGTGTAGTTAAGATCCGCACGCTAATGATCCCTGCCTTGTTTGGTGTGTCAGTGAGCCAAATCAACTTGTTGTTCGATACCTTCATTGCCAGCTTTCTAGCAACCGGCTCTATCAGTTGGCTATATTATTCGGATCGATTATTGGAATTCCCACTCGGTTTGTTTGGTATTGCTATTGCGACGGTTATTCTTCCTGCTTTGTCGCGTAAACACGTAGACGCTCAAGGGGAAGGGTTTGCTCATACAGTGGACTGGGGCGTGCGCATGGTTTTATTGCTAGGTATTCCTGCTATGTTAGGTCTTATTGTTTTAGCCAAGCCTATGCTGATGGTGCTCTTCATGCGTGGCGAGTTTTCACCACATGATGTACAGCAGGCTTCCATGTCTTTGGTGGCATACGCTTCAGGCTTGCTTAACTTCATGTTGATTAAAGTGTTGGCTCCGGGCTATTACTCACGTCAAGATACTAAAACCCCTGTGAAGTACGGCATCATTGCGATGGTCACTAACATGGTGTTCAACGCGATCTTCGCTTATTTCTATGGTTATGTTGGTTTGGCAATCGCAACGGCGTTATCTGCGTTCGTGAATATGACTCTACTTTATCGTGGTCTGCATATAGCGGGTGTTTATCGTTTAACCAAGACTACATTGTTGTTTAGCCTTAAATTATTAGTATCTGGAACTGTGATGGTTGGCGTGATTTTATGGCAACTAGACAATATGCAGCTGTGGCTTGATTGGAGCTTCAACCAAAGAGCGTTGACGCTAACAGGGTTGATCGCACTTGGTGGCTTTGCTTATATTGTGTCGGTACTGGTTTTAGGTATCCGAGTAAAACATTTAAAAGCAGCGACAGATTAATACTGATTAGTATATAATCCGTCGGTTTCACACAATAAATGATGCAAATAACAGGTTTTAGCTGATCACAATGGAACTGATCCGAGGTATACACAATATTAAAGCACAGCATCATGGCTGTGTATTAACCATAGGTAACTTCGATGGTGTTCATTTAGGGCATCAAGAGGTTCTGAGTCAGGTTTCTAAACAAGCTACAGCACTGGGACTCCCTTCTGTTGTCATGACGTTTGAACCGCAACCTATGGAGTTGTTTGCTAAAGGTCGAGCGCCAGCGCGTTTAACTCGCTTACGAGATAAGTACGTGCAATTGAGCAAGCTAGAGATTAGTCGTTTATTGTGTGTGAATTTCAATCAGTATTTTGCAAGCTTGTCTGCGGAAGCGTTCATTAAGGATCTTTTGGTTGATAAGCTTGGTGTGAAATTCTTGGTGGTTGGTGACGACTTTTGCTTTGGCAAAGGCCGAACAGGTAATTTCGCTATGCTTAAAGAAGCGGGCGAAAAATATGGTTTTGAGGTGGTGAGCACCCAAAGCTATTGCTTAAACCAATTACGAGTAAGCAGCACTGAGATACGAAATGCGTTAGCGGCCAATGACTTGGCTTCTAGTGCTACCATGCTTGGGCGTGACTACAGTATCAGTGGTCGTGTTTCTCATGGTCGTAAACTAGGGAGAACTATCGGTTTCCCTACCGCTAATATTCCATTAAAACGTTGTGTTTCTCCTGTGTCGGGAGTGTATGTTGTTGAAGCATTAGATATCGACGGTGTTCCTGTCGGTGGTGTTGCTAATATTGGACAACGACCAACAGTTAATGGTGTAAGGCAGCAATTAGAAGTACATTTTTTTGACTTTAAAGCCAATTTATATGGTAAACAGTTAGAAGTGCGACTTTTGCACAAACTGCGCGACGAGATAAAGTTTGAGTCGTTCGACGCATTAAAGAATCAAATAGAATTGGATGCTGAAGCCGCAAGGGTGTGGCTGCTTCAGCTAAAGAATTAGTCGGATAATTCCACCGATTAACATAATGTCTAACTTCGCCCAATATAACGGAATTAAGAATCGATGAGTGATTATAAAGATACCCTGAACTTACCAGAAACAGGGTTCCCAATGCGTGGCAATCTGGCAAATCGTGAACCAGAAATGCTTAAGCGTTGGTACAAAGAAGACCTTTACGGTGAGATCCGTAAGGCAAAGAAAGGTAAAAAATCTTTCGTACTGCATGATGGCCCTCCATACGCGAACGGCGACATTCACATTGGCCACGCGCTGAACAAGATTCTTAAAGACATTATTATCAAATCTAAGACCCTTTCTGGTTTTGATGCACCGTACATCCCTGGTTGGGACTGTCACGGTCTTCCAATCGAGTTGATGGTTGAGAAGAAGAAAGGTAAGCCTGGTCAGAAGATTTCAGCGGCAGAATTCCGCGAAGAGTGTCGTAAGTACGCTGCGGGCCAAGTTGAAGGTCAGAAAGAGAGCTTCAAACGTCTTGGTATCATGGGCGAGTGGGATAAACCTTACCGCACTATGGATTTTGGAACTGAAGCGAACATCATTCGTTCTCTAGGCAAAATCGCAGACAAAGGTCACCTTCTTAAAGGTTTCAAACCAGTTCACTGGTGTACTGACTGTGGCTCTGCTTTGGCTGAAGCTGAAGTTGAATATAAAGATAAAGTGTCTCCATCTATCGATGTGAAATTTACAGCAGCTGACGAAGCGGCTCTACTAGAGAAATTTACTCTAGCGGAAGGTCACGCGGGTCAGGGCGAAATCTCTATCGTTATTTGGACGACAACACCATGGACTCTGCCGGCTAACCGCGCAGTATGTCTACGTGATGATCTTGAATACGTACTTATCCAAGTTGAAGCGAATGGCGAACAGCCTGCTCAACGTATCGTTGTTGCTTCTGAACTAGCAAAAGACGTAATGGATCGTGCGGGTATCGAGCACTTCCATAACCTTGGTTTTGCTACTGGTGCTGATCTTGAGCTTTCTCAATTCAACCACCCGTTCTACAACTTTACGGTTCCTGCTGTTCTTGGCGACCACGTTACAACGGACTCTGGTACTGGTGTGGTTCATACCGCTCCTGGTCACGGTCAAGAGGATTTCGTGGTTGGTAAGAAGTACAACCTAGAAATTGCTAACCCAGTAGGTTCTAACGGCGTTTACCTGCCAGATACTGAGCTATTTGCTGGTCAGCACGTATTCAAAGCGAACGACTCTGTTTTAGAAGTTCTAAAAGAGAAGGGTGCACTACTGCATCACCACGCTTACGAGCACAGCTACCCACACTGTTGGAGACACAAAACTCCAATCATCTTCCGTGCAACACCACAATGGTTCATCTCTATGGATCAAGCTGGCCTACGTGCAAAAGCACTAGAGTCAACGAAGAGTGTTGAATGGATGCCAGAATGGGGTCAAAGCCGTATCGAAGGTATGATCGAAGGTCGCCCTG